>NZ_JAGJEJ010000003.1:0-341125 GCF_018101025.1 Pseudoalteromonas sp. MMG006 | reverse complement strand
CCCGAGCTTAGTCTCGGGTTTTTTAATGCCTGAAATTTAGCATACATGAAGGTGGCGCTCTTACCTTAGGTGTAGGTGCTTTGTAGCAACGTTCAACGAGTAATAGTTAACAATTAGTACTGAAAAAAACCGAGCTTAGTCTCGGGTTTTTTAATGCCTGAAATTTAGCTTACATGAAGGTGGCGTTCTTACCTTAGGCGTAGGTGCTTTGTAGCAACGTTCAACGAGTAATAGTTAACTTTTAAGTTAATTAATACTAAAAAAACCCGAGCTTAGTCTCGGGTTTTTTAATGCCTGAAATTTAGCTTACATGAAGGTGGCGTTCTTACCTTAGGCGTAGGTGCTTTGTAGCAACGTTCAGCGAGTAATAGTTAACTTTTAAGTTAATTAGTACTGAAAAAAAACCGAGCTTAGTCTCGGGTTTTTTAATGCCTGAAATTTAGCTTACATGAAGGTGGCGTTCTTACCTTAGGCGTAGGTGCTCCGTAGCAACGTTCAACGAGTAATAGTTAACTTTTAAGTTAATTAATACTGAAAAAAAACCGAGCTTAGTCTCGGGTTTTTAATGTCTGAAGAAAAGTGATTAATTTCAGCTATCAGTTATTAGTAAAATGATCTGACCCCGATAATTACTCTACCTATAGTGCGCTTAAATAAACTAATTAACTTCTATTAAAAAAAACTCACAAAGCTATCCCCTAGATATGTGTATTTGATAAGGTAAAGTGTCACTTATTAAAGGAGTCCTTATGCTAAATAAACAAATATTTACCGCAAAAGAAGTTAGGGATAACGAGGCTCTCGCTGCTAAAAATAGTCATTGTGAGTTATTTACTCTTATGCAGCGCGCAGGGGAGGCTGTGTTCAGCACTTGGAAAGAGTTTAATGCTGAGCATACCTTGGTGATTGTGGGTCATGGTAATAACGCTGGAGATGGTTATATAACCGCGAGCCTAATTAGGCAATCGGGTAAGCTGGTGACTTTGTGTGCCGTCAACCCTGAACAAGCACTAACAGGAGATGCCGCTAAAGCATATAAATTGTGGCGTGATGAAGGCGGTGAAATTAATGCATATTCAAGTGAATTATTAAACCGTAGCGATTTAATTATAGATGCAATGTTAGGTACTGGGATCAAAAGCTCAGTACGCGATAATTTTGCTAAAATTATTAATGAAATTAACGCCTATAATAAACCGGTATTGAGTATAGACGTCCCCTCAGGCATCAGCTCTGATACTGGCCAACCTTTAGGTATTGCTATACAAGCAAGTAAAACAATAACTTTTGTTGGTATTAAGCAGGGGCTGACAACGGCTGCCGGTAAACAACATTGCGGGCAGTTAATATTTGATGATCTAAATATTGGACCTGCATTTTTTGAGCTCGCTACTTCAAGCGGTACACTAATAAATATTAATAGTTTTAAAAAGCTTGGTGCGCGTAGCCTAAATAGTCATAAAGGTACTCATGGCAAACTACTCTGTGTTGGCGGAAATGAAGGGACTGCCGGTGCAATTAGATTAACCAGCGAAGCTGCACTTAGAGCCGGTGCTGGTATGGTAAGAGTATATACACATTCAAGCTCTATAGCGCCTGTAAGCATTGGTAGGCCAGAATTAATGGTAGGCAGTGCAAATTTACAACAAGCGCTTGAATGGGCTAGCAGTGTGGTAATTGGCCCTGGACTTGGGCAAGATGAGTGGGCACAACAAACGTTCGATGAAGTAATGCAATATTGCCAAAACAATAACACCCCATTAGTTATAGACGCAGATGCTCTTAATTTACTCGCTAAGCAAGCTTCATCATATATGTTAAAGCAGTGTGTATTGACTCCGCACCCAGGCGAAGCCTCGCGACTGCTAAGTGTTAGTACCAGCGATATAGAATCGGACCGCTTTAACTACGCCCGCCTCTGCGCAAAGCGTTATAACGCGACTTGCGTTTTAAAAGGTGCAGGAACTCTAATTGATAATGCAAGCCATACATGGGTTTGTGAAAATGGTAACGCAGCACTTGCTGTGGGTGGAAGTGGTGATGTACTCACCGGTATTATAGGTGGATTGTTTGCACAAGGCCTTGATATGGACGAAGCAGCCCGGTATGGCGTAACATTGCATGCTAAAGCAGGTGAAATTGCGTCTGAATGTGAAGGGCAGCGAGGTATGCTCCCCTCAGATTTATTTAAAATAGTTAGATCGTTAATAAATTAAACTTTTTATTTTGGTTCAATTAAATCCCATTTATTACCGTATAAATCTTCAAAAACAGCAACTGTCCCGTAGGGTTCATTACGGGGTTGTTCATTAAAGATGACCCCGTTTGCTAACATGCTTTCATGATCGCGCCAAAAATCGTTAGTATGTAAAAACAGCCAAACCCGACCTCCCGCCTGATTTCCAACAGCACTCAGTTGCTCCGGCTCAGTGGCTTGAGCAAGTAGTATATGTGTACCGTTTGATAGCGGTGGTGTAATTAAGACCCAACGTTTTCCTTCGCCTAAATCAGTGTCTTCAACTAATTCAAAGCTTAATTTCTTCGTGTAGAATTCAATCGCTTCATCATAATCTTTTACGACTAAGGCAATACTCCCAATGTGTTGTTTTATACCTGACATAAACTACTCCCTGACTGTGTTGCTGCGTATTTTTACATACCAGTGTGTGTTTTGTGTAAGGTTGTATACTTTTGTAGATTATACCTCTTCATCATCGAGTGGATCGCCTGATTCTCCTTTACGTTTACGCTGTTCTTGTTTTGCTTTTTGTACATTTTCGTAGGTGGGTGGCGGAATAGGCATCAGTGAAATAAGCGGAAAGAATGCTAAAAATAAATAAGCCCCCTTAGACATACTTTTACCCCAAGTGACCATTTTGAGCATAGAGCAAACTAAGAATGAAAATAATCCAGTCACAAGAGCAACAGAAATAAAGAAGGTGAATATTGTGTTATTACTTAATAAATCCATTTAATATAAATCTTAGTTATACGTAACTTAGTTATGGGTGTAAATTAAACAATATCAATAATACCTGTAAAAATAAGAAATTCTTAGAATCGACGTAAAAGAATAACTGCAAACATACATAATCAAACACTTACGAGTTTTGTAATAACCTTTCATGTATGCCCTAATTTGCGCCTCAGCATGTAAGACAAAGCTCAGACCTTAACTTTTAGTGATTTATTGTCATCTTGTTAATTGTAACTTTTTTGTAAAAAAAAGCTTGTTTTTCGTTCCTTTTCAAGGTATTTTCCCGCCTCGTTTAATTACTTGCACTTACTTTTTACGTTGTTACCTAATCAAAAAGACTACCTATTGATTATCTGCACACAATTCAAACAAATTAATGAGAAATAAATAATGATTCGAAAATTTAAATTATTACCGCTAGTATGTATTTTATTAACAGGTTCGATACAAGCGAATGCAGTAACTATTAAAAACGCAGGTTTTGAAAATGGGTTAACGTATTGGTCAATAGTTGAACCAGGAAGGGCTTCTATAATTAGTAACTCTGGTACACAATCGTTACAGTTGCTAGGTGCCCCAGCAAGAGTACACCAATGGATTGATGTAGAAAAAAACACTGATTATATCTTAACAGGTTATGTTAATGGTTCAGGAAAGATTGGTGTAAATAATGGTTACGACGTAGTAAAAAAAGTAGCTTTCGAGTTTAACTCGTGGAGTAAAGTGACTGTACCATTCAACTCTAAAACAAAATCAAGAATTCAAGTTTATACAAAGTTTAATGATACGCTTCAACATGGTTATTTTGATGATATTCAAGTTGTAAAAGCTGATGCAGAGCCAGAGCCAGAGCTCCCTATAGAGCCTACAAACCCTGTGCCAGAACAGTGTTTAGTAACTAAACTTGAAGTAACGGCGAGTGATGATGGCTCTTATGATAGTAACTATTCGCCTGAAAGAGCAATTGATGGCTTTTTAACTAGTTCATCTCGTTGGTCTTCAAAAGGCATTGGTAAGTGGATCCAGCTTGATTTAGGTGGCGAAGCAAAAATCGATAATATAAAAACGGCTTGGTTTTCTGGTGATAAACGCACAGCCTATTTTAATATTGAAACGTCATTAGATGGCGTGAACTGGACTTCAGCAGTACTTGATGCTGAATCACAAGGTGATAGCCTTTTAAATAGTGATGATTTGAATGATGCTTTAGCTCGCTTTGTTCGTATTATCGGCCGCGGCAATAGTTCTTCAGAAGACAATGCTTGGAATAGCTTGCTAGATGTGGAAGTACATGGTTGCCTCGAATTAAAAGAGAGCCCAATTGAAGTGCCTGTAGAGCCTGCACCAGTAGAGCCTGCACCAGTAGAGCCTGTACCAGTAGAGCCTGTACCAGTAGAGCCTGCACCAGTAGAGCCTGCACCAGTAGAGCCAGCTCCAGTAGAGCCAACACCAGTAGAGCCAACGCCTGTAACAGGGACTACTTATTATACAAGTGCGGATGATCTTAATGATACGTTAGCAGAGGCTGCAGGAGGTGATGAAATTATCATTACAAACAGTGGTGAAATTTCAATTAAAAATATTAGTTTCGATAGTCCAGTTTTAATTCGTGCAGAATCCATTGGAGCCCTTAAATTAGAAAATGCGACTATTAATAATTCAAATAATATTACGCTACAAGGGTTCCTTTTTGGCCCATCAAATGATGTAAGTACCTTAGTTAAAATTGAAAATTCGACCAATATTAAAATCTTACGTAATTACTTTGACCACTTAGATGTAACAGAAGGGCAAAGTTCTTTAGTGATCACCCAGTCAAGTCAATATATAGAGATTGGCTACAATGAATTCCATGATAAAAATATCAGCGTTGTTGATGGTGAAAAAAACACTGGTAGCTACATTAAGCTACAGTATGACGATGGACAAATGACAAAAAATGCACATATCCATCATAACTATTTTAACAACATTGCTCCTTATCTTATCGATGGTGTTCCAGCGGGTGATTCAGATCGTGAAGCAATAGTAATGGGGATCTCTTCATCTCAGGATATTGTGACAAATAACGTGGTTGAATATAACTTGTTTGAAAACTGTGATGGTGAAAATGAAATTTTAACCATTAAAACGTCAGAAAATACGTTTCGTTATAATACCTTTAAAAACTCTATGGGCTCATTATCATTGCGTCTAGGGCATAGTAATGAAGTATACGGAAACTATTTTTACGGAACTGGTGCTAGCGATACTGTAAGTGATGATAATTATCAAACGGGTGGTATTCGTGTTTATGGTGCAGGCCATGGTATTTATGATAACTACATGGAAGGTTTATCTGGTACAAGCTGGAGACTACCTCTATTAGTTGATAATGGTGATACATCAGACAGTTCAAATGGTGATAACCACCAAACCCCTACTGATGTCACTATTACTAACAATACAATTGTGAATAGTATCGGTGGTGGTATTTATATTGGCCGTGAAGACAGCAAGTATAAAAATAAACCAACGGATATTTCGATTATTGGCAATGT
This sequence comes from Pseudoalteromonas sp. MMG006, assembly GCF_018101025.1. Lineage (NCBI taxonomy): Bacteria > Pseudomonadati > Pseudomonadota > Gammaproteobacteria > Alteromonadales > Pseudoalteromonadaceae > Pseudoalteromonas > Pseudoalteromonas sp. MMG006. Next base: position 335,608 of record NZ_JAGJEJ010000003.1, on the reverse strand, counting down.
TGTAATTGGTAGCGAAGGATTACTGTTCAATAATAGTGCTGCTAGCGATACAAATACTTTTTCTAATAATACTGCCTATGCAACAGGGTCTGCCGTGGTAAATGGAGGCACTATATTAACGAGTGCTCAATTGAAAGTATTAACGACTTCGCCTTCAGTGTCTGTTCCAACGCCATTAACACCAAATGATGTTGGCACAAAGGCACAATAACAGTTAGCGTGTAACGCACGATTTATACTGCGCTTTAATTAAGCCGATTGCCTTTGCAAGTAATCGGCTTTTTAGTGAAAGATATATATTAAAAGCTATCATTTTATAAAATCTCCTATGTGATTACGCTTGGTTGTTTAACTCGCTAACGAGGCGAATTAAAAGGTAAGCATACGAATATAATAAATAGCACTGTGTGTGCTCCAATATTATATTGGGGGAGGAGCGAAAGTATTTTGTTACGGTAATTAGCTCTTCGAGTACGTTTAGTACCAATTCGCTTAATTAAGAGATCTATTTTAGGTAAGAAAATCGTGTCGATAATAAGGCAAAAACTTCGTTACTTAGTTGTTATTACTAATTGCTCTTGCATTGCACTACCACTTACATCCATGCATCCGTATTTCAGAAGCTTTTAATTCTGTTCACGTTATATTGAACCCCCAAAATTGGTTAAGTAACCCGAACTGTGGATAGTAAATCTATCTTGAGCCGCTACTTTCAGCGCTAACCGCGTTGAATTTACTTGCCTTCCATAGGCCAGCTATTGACGGGTAAATTCGCTTCGTTTTCATTAAAAATCTCTGGCTAGAAAAAATAAATTTAAATATCACATTAATTCAACGTGTTAACAAGTTTTTTAAGCAGAGTTCAGGTTAAGTCTTATTGCGAATTGGCATAAATTGCAACACATAGAATTGAAGGCTGCTAAAAAGCAAAAACCCAGCAAAAGCTGGGTTTTTATATAAGCAAGGTGCTTAAGCGGTGATGTTTACATCATGCCGCCCATGCCACCCATTCCGCCCATGCCACCCATATCAGGGGCACCAGCTGCTTCTTCTTTAGGAATTTCAGCTACCATTGCTTCAGTTGTGATCATCAGACCCGCAATCGAACCTGCAAATTGTAGTGCAGAGCGCGTTACTTTAGTTGGATCTAGGATACCCATCTCAAGCATGTCGCTGTATTCACCAGAAGCGGCATTGTAACCGTAGTTACCTTCACCGCCTTTAACTGCGTTGATTACAACAGACGCTTCGTCACCTGCGTTAGTTACGATTTGGCGAAGTGGTGCTTCCATCGCACGAAGTGCAACTTTAATACCGTGGTTTTGATCTTCGTTATCACCAAGTAGTTCTACAAGCTTACTTGCAGCACGTACTAATGCAACACCGCCACCAGGTACTACGCCTTCTTCAACCGCTGCGCGAGTTGCATGTAATGCATCTTCAACACGGTCTTTTTTCTCTTTCATTTCAATTTCAGTTGCTGCGCCTACTTTGATTACTGCAACACCGCCGGCAAGTTTAGCCATACGCTCTTGTAGTTTTTCTTTATCGTAGTCAGACGTTGCTTCTTCAATTTGCGCTTTAATTTGTGCAACACGGCCGTTAATGCCGTCTTCTTCACCTGCGCCATCAATGATAGTTGTATCATCTTTAGTGATAACTACGCGTTTAGCAGTACCTAAATCTTCGATTGTAGCTTTTTCAAGTTCAAGACCAATCTCTTCAGAAATAACGGTACCGCCAGTTAATACTGCGATGTCTTGTAGCATTGCTTTACGACGATCGCCAAAACCAGGCGCTTTAACTGCTGATACTTTAACAATACCACGCATGTTATTCACAACTAGTGTAGCTAGCGCTTCACCTTCAAGGTCCTCAGCAATAATGAGTAGTGGCTTGCTTGCTTTAGCAACTGCTTCTAATGTAGGTAGTAACTCACGAATGTTAGATACTTTTTTGTCTACAAGTAGAATGAACGGGTTGTCTAATTCAACAGCGCCTTTTTCTGCGTTGTTGATAAAGTAAGGCGATAGGTAACCACGGTCAAACTGCATGCCTTCAACAACATCTAGTTCGTTTTCAAGTGATTGACCTTCTTCAACAGTGATAACACCTGTATTACGGCCTACTTTTTCCATTGCATCTGCAATGATTTCACCAATTTCTTTATCAGAGTTTGCTGAAATAGTACCTACCTGTGCAATTGCTTTAGTATCTGCACAAGGAACTGAAAGTTCTTTAAGCTCAGCAACAGCTGCGATAATTGCTTTATCAATACCGCGCTTAAGATCCATTGGGTTCATACCCGCTGCAACTGCTTTAAGGCCTTCATTAACAATAGACTGTGCAAGTACTGTTGCGGTAGTTGTACCATCGCCCGCTGCATCATTTGCTTTAGATGCAACTTCTTTCACCATTTGTGCACCCATGTTTTCAAACTTGTCTTCAAGTTCGATCTCTTTTGCTACAGATACACCATCTTTAGTGATTACTGGTGAGCCAAATGATTTGTCTAGTACAACGTTACGGCCTTTAGGACCTAATGTAACTTTAACTGCGTTTGCTAGGATGTTTACGCCAGTTAGCATTTTAGCGCGTGCGTCACCTGCAAAAAGTACTTCTTTTGCTGCCATGTTTAAATTCCTCTAAATTCTTAAATGTTTGTTAAACGAAAAGTAGGGTTAGCCTACAATGCCTAAAATGTTGTCTTCACGCATGATCAGGTACTCTTGACCTTCGATCTTTTCAGTTTTTTCAACATATGAGCCAAATAACACTGTGTCACCGGCTTTTACTTCTAAAGCTCTAACGTCACCGTTTTCTAGAACGCGACCATTACCAACGGCAATAACTTCTCCGCGAGTTGATTTTTCAGCTGCAGAGCCAGTTAATACAATACCGCCAGCAGACTTGGTTTCTTCTTCTAGACGCTTAACGATTACGCGATCTTGTAAAGGACGAATGTTCATTTTTTAGTTCTCCTAACAGTTTCTGAACAGTACAGAAAAAAGCTTTTCTAATTTGCAATCATTAATGGGGGTGGAGTAAAAAATTCCAAGAGAAAAAACGATAAATTTTTAATCTTTTCTTTCATATTCTCCATCAATAGTTGTTGGTTGTTCCATTTGTGGCTGTTCTTGCTTTGTTTGTTGCTGCCCAGCGAATGGAGATGGACCTTGCTGCATACCCGCACTCATTCTAACCGTTGCTTGGCTAGCAAGGCCTGCAGCTAATTTATTACGAATTGCAGGGGTTAATAACAGTAAGCCAAATACATCAGTCATAATGCCAGGCGTTAAAAGTAATACACCTGCAATTACCACGCAAATTCCGGTAAATAACTCTTTGGCTGGCATTTGCCCTTGTGCCATTTGTGTCTGCACATTTTGCAGTGCACCCATGCCTTGTTGCTTCACCATTTTAGCACCTAAAATCGCGGTAATAACAACTAACGCAATGGTCGCAAATCCACCTATTACATCACTTACTTGTATAAGTAGTGCAATTTCAATAATAGGAATGATGATAAACAGCACAAATAAAAATCTAAACATAACGCTCTCTAAATAATGACACTCAAAAGAGTTGATGAAATATAAGTGAGGGTGAGGAGGTCTATTTTCAAGGTTACTGGTTACGTATCGTTACTTTGTAGATGTTTTAGCGCCTACACATTGAACTTGCTATCGGATACTATGATGTTAAACAACGTCAAATAAGTAAAGGTTCATTATGAATACGCAATTTAAACTGATTTTTACAACCTGCAAAGATGAGCCAGAAGCTCGCGCATTGGCAAAAGCGTTGGTAGAAAAAAAGTTAGCCGCATGTGTGAATATCATACCAAACATTAGTTCAATATATATGTGGGAAGGTGAAATTGCCGAGGCTACCGAAACAAAGTTACTGATCAAAACCAAACTAGATAAAATGAACGATGTTTTTTTAACTATAAAAGAGCTGCATAGTTATGAAGTGCCAGAGATTCAGGTTGTAGAAGTGTCAACTGGTAATTTGGCGTATTTTAATTGGATGGACGAGGTGTTGAATTAATGCGTTTTTTCTTTTTATTGCTGGTAACGTTATTAACGCTTCCTGTAAAAGCGGAGAATAATAACTTACTTGGTGATTTGCTTGGGCCGCCTCAGCAAACATTTTTACCGGTAGAGCAAGCCTTTGTATTTGATTTTGATCAGCAAGGAAGCACATTATTTGTTGGTTGGGATATTGCACCAGACTACTACCTATATAAAAAGAAAATAGAAATAATAGCCAAGGGAGCCAACATTCAAGTAGGCGACTCTGGCAGTGGCGAAATTATTGAAGATGAGTTTTTTGGTAAAACTGAAGTATTTTTTAATGCTGTAAGTGTTGTCAGCAAACTGAGTGATATTACTGAAGGGGCTATAGTTAAGGTACGTTACCAAGGCTGTGCTAAAGCTGGGCTCTGTTACCCGCCAGAAGTAATAAGTATTCCGCTTAGTGTGATTAATACAGAAGAGCCTAAAAATATTAATCAAACTAATTCGAATGATGTAGCTACAGCACAAAGTACATTTGCAGCACTTAATGAAAAGCCTACTGAGCTTGTAAAAGTAAATTCTAATGAGCCAGAAAAAGAGCTTTCGTTTACTGAGCAATTAGCAAGTCAGAGCCTAATAACTAATTTATTGATATTTTTTGTAGTGGGTGTGGGGCTAGCATTTACACCGTGCGTTTTTCCTATGTTTCCTATTTTGTCGAGTTTAATTGCAGGGCAACAAAATCTTTCCACTAAAAAAGCATTTGCATTATCGCTTGTGTATATACAGGGTATGGCCGTTACCTATGCAGCGCTTGGGCTTGTTGTTGCAGCTTTAGGTGGGCAAGTTCAAGGGTACTTACAACATCCGTTTGTACTTATTAGCTTTAGTTTATTGTTTGTCTTATTAGCTATGTCGATGTTTGGCTGGTACGAAATAAAACTACCAAGCAGCATGATGAGCAAGTTAACTCAGGTAAGTAACAACCAAAAAGGCGGCAATTACGTTGGCGTATTTTTAATGGGTGTTTTGTCGGGGCTTATTGCATCTCCTTGTACTACAGCGCCATTGTCGGCAGCTTTATTATTCGTAGCGCAAAGCGGTGATTACCTAGTTGGTGGTTTAACGCTTTATGTATTAAGCCTTGGTATGGGCTTGCCGTTATTGTTATTAGGTACATCTGGCGGAAAGTTACTTCCAAAAGCTGGCGGCTGGATGGAGCAAGTTAAAATCTTGTTTGGTTTTATAATGCTTGTAGTACCACTTATTTTATTAGAGCGCATAGTAGACGCTGATATTATTTTACTCATGGCTGGTCTACTTGCTTTAGCAACTGCGCTGTATTTACATTATTGGCAAAGCGCTCAGGTGCAGAGTAAATTAAAAACAGCATTATGGTTTAGTGCCATTTTGCTTGTTTTAACTGGGTTTACACTCACTAAAAACTATATTTGGCCGCAGCAAAATCAAACTATTCATTTCAACACTCAAACTAATGAGTTTAAAAAGGTCGCTGATTTAGCTGAGCTAAAAGAAGCTGTAGCGCAAGCTAGCGATGAAGGCCGAATGGTTATGGTCGACTTATACGCCGACTGGTGTGTGGCGTGTAAAGAGTTTGAGCATTACACATTTCCCGATGCAAAAGTGCAAAGTGAGTTTAACCACTTTCAGCTTATTCAGGTTGATCTAACCAGTAGCGATAACAGCACAATTGAGTTGATGGAAGAGTACACTGTGTTTGGTTTACCCAGCATTTTGTTTTTTAATGCCCAAGGCGAAGAGCTAAGTACACAACGAGTTACTGGCTTTTTAAATGCTGATGATTTTGCTACTCACTTAGCTGCAGTGCGCGCTAGCGCACAATAATAGTGCAATTAAGCCGCTTGTATAAACCAAGCGGCTTACTATTTCCCTCCCCAAAATTTGTTCCCATCATAGAGATTAGACCAGTATTTTGCTGCTATTTACATCGAACTCACTATAATAGTTGGTTAACGTGAGAAATTGTTGCTATCTTGGTTTTTTATACAGATGTTATAGTAAAAAATCGTTAGTAACCGCTTAACTCATTACTTATAGGATATATCGCGTATTATGGCTGCAAAATTTAACATTTTAGTTGTTAATGGTCCAAATTTAAACATGCTGGGCAAACGTGAACCGGATAAATACGGTTTTCAAACGCTAAGTGAAATTATGAGCGAACTAACAAGTGCCGCTGATAGTCTGGATGTTGAGTTAACGCATTTTCAAAGTAATAGTGAGCAAGCGCTCATTGAACGCATACACAGTGCTTGGCAAGCGGTTGATTATATAATAATTAACCCTGCTGCATTTACGCATACAAGCGTCGCATTACGTGATGCATTGCTAAGTGTTGATATACCGTTTTTTGAAGTGCACTTAAGCAATGTGCACGCACGTGAAGCGTTTCGTCACCATTCTTATTTTTCTGATGTGGCGCAAGGCGTGATATGTGGATTAGGCGCAATGGGTTACCACGCGGCACTAAACTGTGCAGTGGGCCGATTGCAAAACGCAATTTAATTTTAAATTAACACACAAACTAACAGGCGGGTCGTAAAATGGATATTCGCAAGATAAAAAAACTTATCGAATTAGTAGAAGAATCGGGTATTGCTGAGCTAGAAATCACTGAAGGTGAAGAGTCAGTACGTATTAACCGTAACAACATGAGCGCGGGCCCAGGTTACGCACAATTTGCTCCACCGCAGTATGCTCCAGCGCCTGCAGCACCCGTTGCCGCAGCGGCTCCTGTTGCAGTTGAAGCTGACGCAGCTCCAGCAGCACCTACGGGTCATCAAGTTAAATCACCTATGGTTGGGTCTTTTTACTCTGCTGCATCTCCAGAGGCACCAGCATATGTAGAAGTGGGCTCACAAGTTAAAGTGGGTGACACGCTTTGTATTATCGAAGCTATGAAGATGATGAACCAAATTGAAGCAGATAAAGCCGGTACTATAAAAGCTATCCTAGCTGAAAATGGCGAGCCAATAGAATTTGATCAACCTCTATTCATCATTGAATAATAGCGCAACCTAAAAGGCCAACTCTAATGTTAGATAAAGTAGTCATTGCAAACCGAGGTGAAATTGCACTTCGTATATTGCGCGCCTGCAAAGAGCTTGGGATCAAAACGGTTGCTGTGCATTCAACGGCAGATCGCGATCTTAAGCATGTATTGCTTGCAGATGAAACCATCTGTATTGGTAAACCATCAGCAACTGAAAGTTATTTAGATATTCCGCGCATTATTGCAGCGGCAGAAATAACAGACGCAGTAGCGATTCACCCAGGTTATGGTTTCCTTGCTGAAAATGCTGATTTTGCCGACCAAGTTGAGCAAAGTGGCTTTGTATTTATTGGTCCTAAGGGCGATACAATCCGCTTGATGGGCGATAAAGTGTCTGCAATTGCAGCAATGCGTAAAGCAGGTGTTCCGTGTGTACCGGGTTCTGATGGCCCAGTGTCAGACGATAAAGAACGCAATATGCAAATCGCTAAGCGTATCGGTTATCCCGTAATTATTAAAGCCGCTGGTGGCGGTGGTGGCCGTGGTATGCGTGTAGTACGCAGCGAAGCTGAACTGATTGATTCAATTTCATTGACTCAACAAGAAGCTAAGCAGTTCTTTGGTAATGGCATGGTTTACATGGAAAAATTCCTTGAAAATCCACGTCATATCGAAGTTCAAGTACTTGCAGATGGTCAAGGTAATGCTGTGCATTTAGGTGAGCGAGATTGTTCTATGCAACGTCGTCACCAAAAAGTAGTTGAAGAAGCACCGGCGCCAGGCATTACTGCTGAAACGCGTAAATTTATTGGTGAACGCTGTACTCGAGCATGTATCGAAATTGGATACCGTGGCGCAGGTACGTTTGAGTTTTTATACGAAAACGGCGAGTTTTACTTCATTGAAATGAATACACGTATTCAAGTAGAGCACCCTGTAACTGAGATGGTTACTGGTATCGACTTGGTTAAAGAGCAGTTAAAAATTGCTGCGGGTCAGCCATTATCTTTCACTCAAGATGACGTGGTTATTCGCGGACATGCTGTTGAGTGTCGTATTAATGCTGAGGATCCTGAAACGTTTATTCCTTCACCGGGTAAAATTACACGTTTTCACCCAGCGGGTGGTTTAGGTATTCGTTGGGACAGCCATATTTACGCTGACTACACAGTACCACCACATTACGATTCAATGGTTGGTAAGTTAATCACTTACGGCGAAAACCGTGATGTTGCTATAGCACGTGCGCGTAATGCACTTAACGAGCTAGTAATTGACGGCATTAAAACGAATACTCCTTTGCATAAACGTATTCTTGCAGATGAGCATTTTCAAAATGGTGGAACGAATATCCACTATCTTGAGAAGAAATTAGGGTTATAATTTCCCTGTTTTTAAAAACCGGCTTAGGCCGGTTTTTTTATGCCTAAAACGGCAATTTATCGCCTTAAATAAATATTCTGGTATGATTAGCAAACATGCGCTTTTAAGTAAATTTTTGAGGTAGTAATGACGCGTAGTTTCCAATCTCACTTAAATGATGAAATAGCCACAGTAGCAATGGGTAATCAGGTTGCTGCTATTGTAGAGCAAGGTGCGGTTATATATTTACATGGTGATTTAGGTGCTGGTAAAACAACATTTACGCGAGGTGTGGTGCAAGGTTTTGGCCATACAGGTAAGGTGAAAAGCCCAACATATACACTGGTAGAACCTTACGAACTTGAGCGAGCTAACGTTTATCACTTTGACTTGTATCGTTTAGGTGACCCTGAAGAGCTTGAATACATGGGAATACGAGATTATTTTTCTGCTGATGCTATATGCGTAGTTGAATGGCCCGAAAAAGGTGGTGAATTTATTCCTGTGCCTGATTTAGATATTACTCTAAGCTATGTAGGCGATGAGCGAAAAATTGTTATTAATAGTGCAAGTGAGCGCGGTGTAGCAATTGTCGAAAAACTAAATAGCTAAGATACATAAAGCTAGCTCTTATAATAAAAAATAGTTAAGGCAGTGGTTATTAAAATGACTCGAGGTATAACTAAATTTCTTTTTACCCTTATGGTATTTGCTGTGAGCTTGCCACTGTGGGCGCAAAATACGATTAACAGTGCCCGAGTTTGGCCATCACCAGATAGCACTCGCGTTGTATTTGATTTAGATGAAAAGCCAGATTTTAGCTATTTTATGCTTAAAAATCCGAGCCGTTTAGTTGTTGATTTAGACAATACTAACGAGCTGAAAATATTACCCGGTATACCGTCAAAGCATCAAATAGTTAGTAAACTTCGCTACTCTAAACCTAAAAATAAGAAAAGTGTTCGGTTAGTGTTCGAATTAAGCTCTCCTGTTAAACCGGTTATTTTCGCACTAGCACCCGCAGGCCCTTATAAAAATAGATTAGTGGTCGATTTATACAATAAAGCTCAAAAGCAAACCGTCGCGTCTCCTGCGCAAACAGCAGCTAAAAACCGTCAGCTAAGCCAAGAGCGCGATATTGTTATTGCTATTGATGCGGGGCATGGTGGTGAAGATCCAGGCTCTATTGGTCCATCAGGTACATATGAAAAAACGATTACTTTACAAATTGCTAAGCGCTTAGAGCGCATGATAGATGGCGAGCGGGGAATGATTTCGCGCATGGTGCGAAGTGGTGACTACTTTGTAAAACTTAATACTCGCACTAATCGTGCTCGTCAAAAAAAGGCGGACTTTTTTGTTTCTATTCATGCTGACGCATTTACAAGCCCAGGTCCTAATGGCGCTTCTGTGTGGGTATTGTCGTTACGTAGAGCTAACTCTGAGATAGGTAAATGGATAGAAGATAAAGAAAAACACTCTGAGCTTTTAGGGGGAGCTGCAGATGTAATTAAAGATGCTGCTAACGAAAAATACTTAGCGCAAGCATTACTTGATATGTCGATGGATCACTCAATGAAGACCGGTCTAAGCGTTGCCGATGAAGTAGTTAAAGAGCTTAAAAAGGTAGCTAAACTGCATAAAAAAGATCCTCAACATGCAAGCCTTGCTGTTTTAAAGTCGCCTGACATTCCTTCTATTTTAGTTGAAACTGGGTTTATATCTAACCCAAGAGAGGAGCGTTTGCTTAAAAGTGCTAATCATCAAGAGCGCTTAGCTAAAGCGATATTTACGTCTATTAAAAATTATTATTTAAAAAACCCGCCTGATGACTCGTTATTTGCAAAACTTAAATCGCAATATCCTACCAAACATAAAGTACGCCCTGGTGAGTCTTTAAGTATGCTTGCAAGTCGTTATGGGGTAACAGTTAGTAAATTAAAACAGGCTAATAAGCTTAGCTCAAATACGCTGTTTATTGGTCAAGAACTCGATATACCGCAAAGTTAAATCCTCAGTAAAAATATTTGTTAGGACGTTCATGAGTATTGAAATATTACCCGCGCGTTTAGCCAACCAAATTGCTGCAGGCGAAGTGGTAGAGCGCCCCGCGTCGGTAGTAAAAGAGTTAGTAGAAAATAGCTTAGATGCGGGCGCTACGCGTATTCAAATAGACATTGAACGGGGCGGCCATAAGCTTATTCGTATTCGTGATAACGGCTCGGGTATAGGTAAAGATGAGCTAACACTTGCGCTTTCTCGCCACGCGACGAGCAAATTAAAATCGCTTGATGATTTAGAGAATATTTGTTCATTAGGCTTTAGAGGTGAGGCGCTGGCATCCATAAGCTCTGTATCGCGTTTAACGCTTAGCTCAAAACCTAAGGAACAAGAAGCTGCGTGGCAAGCATTTGCAGAAGGCCGCGATATGGCGGTGCAAGTTAAACCTGTTGCCCACCCCGATGGAACTACAATAGAAGTTAAGGACTTATTTTTTAATACCCCTGCACGGCGTAAATTTTTACGCACCGAAAAAACCGAATTTACTCATATTGATGAGCTTATAAAACGTATTGCACTTAGTCGCTTTGATGTGTCTATAACGCTAACTCACAATCAAAAGGTTGTAAGGCAATATCGCGCTAAAACAGACCCTGCTCAAGCTATTACTCGCGTTGCGCAAGTAGCTGGTAAAGCATTTGCAGAACAAGGTTTACATATTCAATCTGGTGAGGGCGGTTTGCAATTGCATGGCTGGGTTTTACCTGTCGGCTCAGCTAATACAACACAGTACACGTATGTAAATAATCGAATGATGCGCGATAAGCTTATATTGCATGCTATACGCCAAGCATTTGAAGAAGTGAGCGGTGCACAAGAGTTACCTGGTTTTGTTATTTATATTGATATAGATCCTCGCCAGGTTGATGTAAACGTACATCCTGCAAAGCACGAAGTGCGTTTTCATCAAGGTCGCTTAGTACATGACTTTATTTTACAGGCTATTAAACAAGTTGTAGTACCTTTACAAGGTGAGTTTGTTAGTGAATCAATAGACAATGCGCAACAGGCTATAACAGCTGGTTCTGAGTCTTTGTATACAGGTAATGAAATAACACAGTCGGCAGGTGTTTTTGATTACCCCAAATCGCAATTACAGCCATCTAACTCAGGCTTTGGTGGCGGCTCTACCTCACGTTCTTCAAGTGGTGGGAGCGATAATGCTTATCGTAGCAATGAAGCGACTAATCATCACGACGTAAATGCGTTTTATCAAGGTGTAAGTGAGCAACATGCGGCGCATTTTGACAATGTTACAAGCACTGCGAGCAATACTTTTAGTAATGAACAGCCCGCAAAGCTAAACGAAGTTGCAATATTAAGTGTAACCGAAGGCTTATGCGTATTCAGTTTACAGGAGCAACTTTATTGCTCGCACTTTAAATATGCATTGCTTGATGATTGGCATAACCAAATAAAAGAGTTAGGGAGCCTTGAAGGTAAAGCGCTTTTATTACCAGTAAGAGTCAATTTATCAACAGAAGATTGCGTCATAATAGCAGCGCAACAATCATGGTTTACCTTACTTGGCTTTGAACTTGTTATAGAAAAACAATTCGTTATGGTTAAAAAATTACCTGCTTGTTTGTATTTACTTGATGTATCGAATGCAATTGAACATTTACTGAGTGCATGTAAGTTAGAGTTTGAAAATATTGAAAGTTGGCTTGAATGGCAGTTAGCGTGTGTACCTACTCGCTTTTATTCAAGTAATGTATTTTTAGAGCAACAAATTCGCTTACAAAATAATCCGCAAACAATTGAACGTTTGCAAGAGAAAGCAGTTAAAATAGAGCTAAATAGCTATTTAACGCAATTAAACTAAGGTGTTCGTGTTGAGTAATTTACCGGTCATATTTTTAATGGGCCCAACCGCAGCTGGCAAAACAGCATTGGCAATTTCGTTGTGTGAGCATTTAAATACTGAAATTATCAGCGTCGATTCAGCGTTAGTGTATAAAGGTATGGATATTGGCACTGCAAAACCAGACGCTGAAGAACTCGCACGTGCCCCGCATCATTTAATTGATTTACTGGATCCGAGTGAAACCTACTCGGTGGCCGACTTTAGGCGAGATGCGGTACAAAAAATTGATGAATTTCATAATCAAGGTAAAGTACCTGTACTTGTTGGCGGTACAATGATGTACTTTAAGGCTTTAATTGATGGCTTATCACCATTGCCAGAGGCTGATGCAACTATACGAGCAGAGCTTGAAGCACAAGCTAATGAGCATGGTTGGCCTTACTTATATAAAGAACTAGTTAAAGTTGACCCTAAAGCTGCCGAAAAAATAAGTGAAAACGATTCACAAAGAATTAATCGCGCTTTAGAAGTTTATCGTATATCAGGTAAAACAATGACTGAGTTGCAAAAGCAAAAGCAGCCATCTTTACCCTATACTTTTCATCAATTTGCCATTGCGCCACAGCAGCGCAGTGAATTGCATAAGCGAATTGAAGAAAGGTTTAAAATAATGATTGATCAGGGGTTTGAAAATGAAGTTTCGTCCCTATATCTACGTAAGGATTTACATCCCAATATGCCTTCTATTCGTTGTGTAGGTTATAGACAAATGTGGGATTACCTTGCGGGTGAAACAAGCCATGATGAAATGGTTTTTCGCGGCATTGCAGCAACACGTCAATTGGCTAAACGTCAGTTAACGTGGCTACGCAGTTGGCCTGATGTTACTTGGTTAACAACAGGTGATGAAGAAAACTTGCATCGTGTAGTAAGTTCGCTAAGCTAGTAGTAGTTGAAAATTATTTAGTTTATTTAAATAAGTTCAGCCACTTAATTATAATAACACCTAGAACGAAGGAATAATAACATGGCAAAAGGCCAATCGTTACAAGACCCATTTTTGAATGCACTACGTCGTGAGCGCATTCCAGTATCAATCTTTTTGGTAAATGGCATAAAATTACAAGGTAAAATTCAGTCATTCGACCAATTTGTTATTTTACTTGAAAACACCGTAAATCAAATGGTGTATAAACATGCAATTTCAACAGTTGTACCTGCTCGCGCAGTCAACTTCCAAGGTGTTCAAGGGGATGAGAGCACTGAAGAACCAGAAGCTGGAAACTTTTAATTAGGAGCGTAATGCTTGTTTGACCGCTATGAATCCGGCGAACAGGCAATTTTAGTTCATATCGACTTACCTAAAGATGGCGATCGTGAAGATCTTCATGAATTAGAAATGTTGGTATCTTCTGCTGGTGTTAGTAGTTTGGCGGTTGTGCAAGGCAGCCGTCAAGCACCACATCCGAAACTATTCGTCGGTACCGGTAAAGCAGAAGAAATAGCTGAAATTGTCAAAATCCACAATGCAGATGTCGTCATATTTAACCATCAATTAAGTCCGTCTCAGGAACGCAATTTAGAGCGCGTTTGCCAATGCCGTGTACTTGATAGAACGACACTTATTCTCGATATTTTTGCTCAAAGAGCTCGTACTCATGAAGGTAAGCTTCAAGTTGAGCTAGCACAGTTACGCCATATGTCGACCCGACTTATTCGCGGTTGGACCCATCTTGAAAGACAAAAAGGTGGTATAGGTTTACGCGGACCGGGTGAAACGCAGCTTGAAACCGATAGACGTTTATTACGTGCGAGAATTAAAAACATTCGCGCTCGATTGGCTAAAGTAGCCGTGCAACGTGAACAGGGCAGGCGTGCGCGTACGCGCAACGAAATCCCGACTGTGTCGTTGGTTGGTTATACAAATGCGGGTAAATCAACGTTATTTAACCGAATCACTGATTCTGACGTGTATGCAGCTGACCAATTATTTGCAACACTTGACCCAACACTACGTAAGCTTGATATAGGCGATGTAGGCTCAGTAATTTTAGCTGATACTGTAGGGTTTATACGCCATTTACCGCATGATTTAGTCGCAGCTTTTAAAGCAACACTTACCGAAACGCGAGAGGCAGACTTACAGTTACATGTTATTGATGTGGCAGACCCTCGTCGTAAAGAAAACATTGAACAAGTTCAGTCGGTGCTTAAAGAAATTGAAGCCGATGAAGTTCCGCAATTACTTATATACAATAAAATTGATGCACTTGATGATGTTAGCCCAAGAATTGATCGGGATGACGAAGGCCAACCTATAAGAATATGGCTAAGTGCACAAACTGGTGAGGGTTGTGAGTTATTAAGTGAAGCAATTAGCGACCTATTAGCTAAGCAAATGTTTAGCGAAACGTTACTGCTAGCGCCTATGTACGGGCGTTTGAGAGCTTCATTGTTTACGTTAAATGCAGTTCACGAAGAACGCTTTGATGAGCAAGGCAATTGGTTATTAGATGTTAGAATGCCAATGGTTGAGTGGAATCGTTTAATTAAAGAATTTGGTCCTGAAATTGCTGGTTTTATCAGCCGTAATTAAAAATTGACGCATTAACGTCGGTTTTAGTATGAGAAACGCGGTAGATTTGTTAGATTTAACACAATTTCCTAATTTATTTAGATAACAATGGAGTATAGCTATGGCCTGGAATGAACCGGGTAATAATGGCAATGACAAAGATCCGTGGAATAATAAAGGCGGACGTGATCAAGGCCCACCTGATTTAGACGAGGTGTTCCGTAAGTTTAGTAACAAGTTAGGCGGCTTATTTGGCGGAAAAAAATCCGGCAATGGTAGCGGTGGTGGACTTGGCGGAGCCGGTATTTCATTTATCCTTATTATCGCCGTTATTGTATGGGCGTTAAGTGGTATTTATACGGTAAAAGAAGCTGAGCGCGGAGTGGTACTTCAATTTGGTAAATACGACCGAATTGCAGATCCAGGTTTACGCTGGAAAATGACGTTTATTGAAACTGTTATTCCTGTTGATATTGAAGCAGTTCGCTCATTATCGGCCTCGGGCTTTATGCTAACTGAAGATGAAAACGTGGTAAGCGTTGAGTTTGAAGTACAGTACCGTGTTATTGACCCATACCTATATAAGTTTAGTGTCACTAATGCTGATAACAGCTTAGAAGAAGCACTGGATAGCGCGCTTCGTTATGTGGTTGGTCATGCAAAAATGGATCAAGTACTAACGAATGGACGTGAAGTTGTTCGTCAAAATACGTGGGATGAGCTTAATAAAATCATCGAACCTTATAATTTAGGTTTAATCGTAACAGACGTTAACTTTAAAGACTCACGCCCACCAACAGAAGTTAAAGATGCTTTTGATGATGCAATTGCTGCGCAAGAAGATGAAGAACGTTTTATCCGCGAGGCCGAGGCTTATGCGCGTGAAATTGAACCACGTGCTCGTGGTCAAGTAACACGTATGACGCAAGAAGCTGAGGGTTATCAAGAACGCATTACACTTGAAGCACAAGGTGAAGTGGCACGTTTCGAAAAGCTCTTACCTGAGTATCAAGCGGCTAAGCAAGTTACTCGTGAACGTTTATACATTGACGCAATGGAAGAGGTGCTAGGTAGCAGCTCTAAAGTGTTAGTTGATGTGAAAGGCGGCAACAACATGATGTATTTACCTCTTGATAAAATCATGGACAAGCAAGGCACTGCAACTCGCGTAGCACTTCCTAGCTCAAGTGATATTCAAGACTTACGTAATAAAGTTAATACGTCACGCAATAGCTCTGTTAACAGTGGTAATGACCGCTTTAACAATGACCGCTTTAATGATGGGAGATAATCATAATGAAAAACTTTAGTTTAGTAATACTATTAGCTGCCATTGTTATGTCTTTTTCATCGGTATTTGTAGTACCTGAAGGACAAAAAGCGATTGTAATGTTATTCAGCAAGGTGCAAAAAGACAGTGACGACAAAGCGATTGTATATGGCCCAGGCCTACAATTTAAAGTGCCGTTTTTTAGCCAAGTACGCCGTATCGATGCGCGTATTCAAACGCTAGATGGTACGCCAGATCGTTTTGTTACAAGCGAGAAAAAAGACTTAATTGTTGACTCGTTTGTTAAATGGCGTGTAAACGACTTTAGCGCTTTTTACTTACGTGCTCGAGGCGATAAGCAATATGCTGAAACGTTACTTAAGCAAAAAGTAAACAATGGTCTGCGTACTAACTTTGGTACTCGTACAATTCGCGAAATTGTGTCAGGTGAACGTAGTGAATTAATGGAAGAAGCATTAGTTCAAGCTTCTGAAAGCGCACGTGAACTTGGTATCGAAGTACTTGATGTTCGTGTTAAGCAAATTAACTTACCACAAGAAGTTAGTAGCTCTATTTACCAACGTATGCGCGCTGAGCGTACTGCAGTTGCAAAAGAGCATCGTTCTGAGGGTCAAGAAAAAGCCGAGACTATTCGTGCGGGTGTTGATCGTCGTGTAACGGTAATGCTTGCTGATGCAGAGCGTAATGCGCGTTCTGTACGAGGTCAAGGTGATGCTGATGCTGCTGCAATATATGCTGAAGCGTACAACAAAGATCCTGAGTTTTTTGGTTTTGTACGTTCTTTAGAGGCGTATAAAAAGACCTTTAAAGATAAGCAAGACGTTATGGTGCTTTCACCAGACAGTGACTTCTTTAAATATATGAAAGGCGCTAAAGTGCAATAAGCTTAGCCCTAATATTTAAAAAGTTATAAAGCCTCGCATTTGCGGGGCTTTTTGTTTAATGCGTTTTAGTTGTTTAAATTACTGTTATTTATGTGGTTATTAGCCTCTGTTTTACTTCTAAATTTTACCCGCAGAAAAAATAAGCTGAACAGGGGTGATCTTTCGTTTGGTTTTCTGGTAAAATCTCGTCCTAATTTTCTCTAAGTGAATTTACGATGGGTAAAAACGTTGTTGTATTAGGCACCCAATGGGGTGACGAAGGTAAGGGTAAGGTTGTTGATCTCCTTACAGACAAAGCATCTTTAGTAGTTCGATATCAAGGTGGCCACAATGCGGGTCATACTTTAGTTATCGACGGTGAAAAGACAGTTCTACACCTTATTCCATCGGGTGTATTACGTGACAATGTTAAATGTGTGATTGGTAATGGTGTTGTTTTATCACCAGAAGCGCTAATGAGAGAAATTGGCATGCTAGAAGAGCGCGGCGTACCAGTACGCGAGCGTCTTTTAATAAGCGAAGCATGTCCGTTGATCCTGCCTTTCCATGTTGCATTAGATGTAGCTCGCGAAACTGCTCGTGGCGACAAGCCAATTGGTACAACTGGCCGTGGTATCGGTCCAGCATACGAAGATAAAGTGGCACGCCGTGGTTTACGCGTAGGTGACTTATTTAATCCTGAATTATTTGCAGCTAAATTAAAAGAAGTACTTGAGTACCACAACTTCACATTAGTTAACTACTACAAAGTAGACGCTGTAGATTTCCAAAAAACGTTTGATGATGCAATGGCTGTTGCAGATATCTTAAAAGCAATGGTTGTTGATGTAACTGAGCTTTTAGATCAAACACGTTTAGCAGGTGAGCACATTTTATTTGAAGGTGCACAAGGAACATTACTTGATATCGATCATGGTACTTACCCTTATGTAACGTCTTCAAATACAACTGCTGGTGGCGTTGCTACAGGTGCAGGTTTTGGTCCGTTAAACCTTGATTACGTTTTAGGTATTATTAAAGCGTACACAACACGTGTTGGCTCAGGTCCTTTCCCTACAGAGCTCTACGATGGTCTTGATAAGCAAGACCCTGTAGGTAAGCACTTAGGTGATAAAGGTCATGAGTTTGGTGCTACTACAGGTCGCCTTCGTCGCACTGGTTGGTTAGATGCAGTAGCAATGCGCCGTGCAGTTCAAATCAACAGCATCTCAGGTTTTTGTTTAACTAAGCTTGACGTTTTAGATGGCTTAGAAACACTTAAAATCTGTACTGGTTACCAGCTTGAAGATGGCACAGTTACAAACGTAACGCCATTAGCTGCCGAAGGTTACGAGAAAGTAACGCCAGTATACGAAGAAATGCCTGGTTGGTCTGAAAACACTGTTGGTGTAACAAGCCTTGAAGGTTTGCCAAAAGCAGCGATTGACTACATTAAGCGCATTGAAGAAATCACAGGTGTACCTGTTGATATTATTTCTACAGGCCCAGATCGTGTAGAGACTATGGTACTTCGCAACCCGTTTGCATAATGACCAATGATGTAAAAAAAGCTGCTTAATGCAGCTTTTTTTGTGTCTAAAATTCACCTTGGAACGATCTTTGTATATTATTTAGTAAGTCTATTTTTGTACGTGGTGAACATGCGCCAATTTTTTAAAAGTTCAGTACTAGCTGTTCCGTTAGTGTCGTTATCTTTATTTATAAATACCAATGCGTTAGCAGATGAATCTCCTGCTGCAGTACCTCTATATACTGAATCAGAGCTTATTGCACTTATAAATAAAAATACACATTTGCAGCGTGTAAAGGCAGATGATTGCCAGTTAGTGCAAGATATTGAAGCGCGAGCCAATAAAATGGCGTTACCATCATATCAGTTCTTATATGGCGACATGCTGGCTTATAGTGTGTGTGTTGAACGAAATGTAGAGTTAGGCGTGTATTACATGCGTAAAGCGGCTGAGCAAGGCTTAGCGGCGGCATTAGAGCAATTGGGGCGCTATTACGACACGGGTCGATTAGTGCAGCAAGATAAAGCGATGGCCATTACATATTTACGAGAAGCATCATCGCAAGGAAATTTAAAGGCGCAGCTACGTTTAGTAACGTTGTTTAACAATGGTTATGGTAGCCCGCGTGACTTTGAGGATGCTTATAGGTGGCTGTTTAATTCAATGGTGGCTGATAAAGCAACACATAAAAAAATTGAACGCGCTCTGAGTAAGTTAGCGCAAAAGATGCCAGACAGTGTTGTAGCGCGAGCGCGCATGCCAATGTAATCAAATAGAATTTTGATTAATTGAGATAAAAAGAAACCCTAGCTTTTTGAGCTAGGGTTTTGTGTTTTAAGATTAATTTAAGCGACTTAACTTTCTTCTTTAGTCTTGTTTTGTGGATCTTTCAAAACTGACATTTTAGGAGGTTGTAATGCGACAATACGTTCGCCCTCTTGAGGCGGCTTTTCCATATTTATTGTAAATGGCCTTAGTTTTACAGGTGTATCGTCATCGCTATCTTTATCACCTTTCAATATAAATAACGGGATAGCCTCAGAGTTCATTTCTTGATATTGCTCCCAGCTAAACTCTTCTGAAATACGGGTTGCACTGACTTTACCGCCTTTAGCTATAATGCTACTCAAGCGTGCGTATGAGCCATCATCACCAAACAGTATCTGTCTTGATAAAAATGTGGCACTGTCTTTGTTTGCTTTAGCATGTGAGGTAGATGAGCGCAAAGAAAACACATTTTTCTCATTTAACAAATGAGAAAAATACTGAACGCCGAGTGCATTGTGATGCCTGTTAGGCGACAATGCTAATACACTTCGAATGGTGGTTAATGGTAAATAGCGCTCAGCATGCTCCGACTGCGGATTACCATAATAACAAGGCAATCCATCCATGCGCGCCATTCTACAGTTTTCCCAAGCTGGATCTGATAAGTGAACGGGTATGTTTTGCTCTTTTAAGCCTCGACCAATAGCCCGTGATACATGGTTAGCACCAATAATTAAAATAGTATTAGGTGATGGTTGGCGCACACCTAACAATTTAGCCACAGGTATGGCTGTTAAACTTTGTAATACGACAGTGATAATAATTACAGTAAATATTAACGGCACCATTTTTTCAGCATCTGCCACGCCAGCTTCCATCATACTTAACGCAAATACAGAGCCTACTGCCGCAGCAACAATACCTCTAGGGGCAATCCAAGAGAGTACCAAGCGAGACTTCATGGGCAGATCAGTTCCAAAAGTGGATATTGCAATACACAGTGGGCGCGCAATAAATAATACGACGGCTAAAAAGATGAAAACATCGCTATCAAGCATCATTAAATCAGAGAGTTGTAATCGGGCGGCAAGTAAAATAAACAGTGTCGATATTAAAATCATCGACAAATCTTCTTTAAATTCTAGAACTGAATCTATTTCCAAATCATTTTGGTTTGCCAGCCATATACCAAATACGGTGACTGCTAATAAGCCAGATTCGTGGCTTAAATAGTTTGATACAGAAAAACTAATTAGTACAAGTGCCAAAATACCAAACTTATGGAGCTCAAATGGCAGCCATTCACGGCGCATAAGTTGCGTTGTTACCCAGCCTGCTACGACACCTATACTTAGTCCAACACCCAGTGTTTTGAATAAAGCAATAATAGTGTGGCTAAGTACTTCGCCTTGGCCTACAAGCATTACCGCTTCAAATACTAAAACCGCAAATAACGCGCCTATTGGGTCAATAACAATACCTTCCCAGCGCAAAATGCGATCTATATCTTGTGTAGGGCGCATTGAATTCAGTAACGGTGCTATAACGGTAGGGCCTGTAACAACCAAAACGGCGCCTAACACTGCAGCCACACGCCAATTCAGCTCTAATAACCAATAAGCGCTGAGACTAATGATAATACAGGTAGTTAGCATTCCTATAGAACATAAATTGCGCACCACCTTGCTTATTCCTTTAAGTTCTCTGAAGTGCAAGGTGAGAGAACCTTCAAATAAAATCACAGCTACACTTAGCGACACAACAGGAAATAATAAGTCACCCAAGAGTGCATCAGGGTCTAAAACACCACTAAATGGCCCGAGTAAAAGACCAGTAAGCAATAAAAAGAGAATAGCGGGTACCCTAAACGCCCACGCTACCCATTGGGCAAGTACGGAGCAAAGTGCGATACCGGCTATATAAATTGCTGACATAGAATAAAAATTCCTTATTGATGACGTTATTTAAAAGTATAACTTTTGTTAGTTATTAATACAGGGGTATACACGCGAAAGTTTATATTTACTAATTTAATTTTAATTACTTAAGGAATTTTAGTCGGCATTCGGGTTTTTGCGAGAGGGTGACTAGCTTATTTTGTTAAGCTGTATCAATTCAATTTATTGAATTTTAATCAAAAATAACCTTCAAGGATCATTTTGTATTTACTTAGCACGAATTTTAACCTTGATTTTAAAGCATAAAATAGCGTAATATACTTTGTGTTCTAATAATTAGTTATCTAATTATGTTTATTTAATAAAAATTGCGTTGTTAATCATAACGTCATTTTTAATCATTATAATCAGTTGTTAATGACTAATCAGGCATTAGAACGCTATAAAAAATCATTTACTGAACTATTGGTATGGTTTTACTAAACACGTTTATTTAATTTTTTAAATAAACAAAGGTTTGAGTTGAACTATTACTTTCAATATTTTACCCCCATCGTGGCGGTTAAATCTCGGTCCTTTGGTCTTCACCCTATCTGTTGGTGTATCAGACTTTAGAGGCTCTATGTATGTTGTTAATAAAAAAGCCACACACAGCTTTTTACAGCGATGCATAAACAACACTTTTAAATTTTTTAATTAGTGCCGCTCAGGTTTTGAGTTGTTGCTATTTTTATATGACCTCAAATTTAAAGCTAAGGCTTTAGATATGGTTTTTGTGTGTGCGCAAAAAAGTGTTTTAAATGATTAAATAAATTCGCAGCTATGTTTATAAACGTGGCTACTAAGTTTTAGCTCACGAAAGCTGAGCACAAATAAAATGGAAAGTGGAACATTTATGCAAAAGTTAAATTGGCGACGTATCGTACTTAAAGTTGGTAGTGCTCTGATAGCACCAGATCAAGATGGCTGTCGTTCGCGCTACATATTAACCATCGCACAGTTTATTGTTCGTTGTCGTGCCCGTGGTATTGAGGTTATTTTAGTTTCTTCAGGCTCGGTGGCGGCAGGGTCGCACTTATTTCCTTCAGATAAACCTCGTTCAGTTGTTATGAAAAAGGCAATGGCGGCTGCAGGTCAAACAGAAATGATTGCTATGTGGGACCGCTTTTTTGATTTTCCTTCAGCACAATTATTATTAACACACGGCGATTTGCGTGATCGTGAGCGTTACCAAAGTATTCGAGAAACTGTTTTTACTCTGCTTGAGCATGGGATCCTACCAATTATCAACGAGAATGATGCAGTCACAACGGATGATTTAAAAGTCGGTGATAATGACAACTTATCTGCCATGGTGGCAGCTGCCGCTGATGCAGACGCGCTATTAATATTTTCAGACGTTGATGGGTTGTACGATAAAAACCCTAATTTGCATGATGATGCTATTTTATTACCTGAAATTAAATCAATTGATGAGTCTATTTATGCTATGGCAGGATGTGCTACAAGTTCAGTAGGCACGGGCGGCATGAAAACAAAAATTGAGGCCGCTGAAAAAGCAACATCACATGGTATTGCTACTTATATTATTAACGGTTTTAAAGAAGAGACATTTACTCGTTTATTAGCCGGTGACAACCCAGGAACAGTATTCTCACCATATGAAAAACCAATGCAAGATTCAGTTCACTGGATGACGCACACGGCAAATGAGCAAGGTGAAGTAGTAGTCGATGGCTCATTTGATGAGTCTCTAGAAGGTGAAAGCGGCTGTATCCGTGGTGATGAAATTATGGAAGTACATGGTGAATTTGCCGTTGGCGACACCATTTTAGTACGAAGTGAAGACGGTACGCGTTTAGCCAAAGCGACCGCAAATTATAGTAGCTGTTTGTTAAACTTTATTGCAGATAACGAGCAGAGTGAATTTAGTGAAAAAATGCAGGATTCAATTGGTCCTGTAATTTCTGAAAAAGATATCGCATTATTGGAGAAGTCATGAGTTTAATTACGGATATATCACGCCAGGCAGCAAAAGCTGCGACAACACTTGCTTTACTCGACACCGAGACTAAAAACCAAGTATTAACAGAAATGGCTCAAGCGCTACGCGCTCAAAAAGCGTTTATCATTAAAGAAAATGAAAGTGACTTGAGTGCAGCGCGTGATAATAATTTAGCAGCCTCTATGATCGACCGTCTAACTTTAAATGATGAACGTATCGAGGCAATGGCCGAAGGTATTGAGGTAATTGTGAGTTTAGATGATCCTGTTGGTCAGTTACGTGACATCACTGAGCGACCAAACGGTATTAAAATTCGCAAAATGCGCGTACCTCTAGGCGTTGTATGTATGATTTACGAAGCTCGCCCTAATGTAACAGCAGACGCGGGTGCACTTTGTTTCAAATCAGGCAATGGTGTTATTTTACGTGGTGGTAAGGAAGCACTTAAAAGCTCACAAGCTATCGCAAGTGTAATGCACAGTGTGCTTGATAAGCATAATCTACCAACTTCACTTATCTCTGTTATTCCTGATCCTGACCGTGCTTTATTGATGGAATTAATGCAGCAACGCGAAAGCATCGATTTGATTATTCCTCGCGGGGGCGAAGGTTTAATTAACTTTGTAACTGAGAACAGCACTATTCCTGTTATTCAGCACTTTAAAGGTGTGTGTCATTTATACGTAGATAAAGATGCTGATCTAGAGATTGCACTTAACTTACTACTTAATGGTAAAACACAACGTACCGGCGTTTGTAATGCACTTGAAGGTTTAGTAGTTCACCAAGATGTTGCTGATGAATTTTTAAATTTATGTGCCGTAGTATTACGCCAAGAAGGCGTAAAAATTAATGCCGATAGCACTGCAGCAAAGTATTTTGATGATGCAACCGTACTAGCCGATAACGAATTTGGTGAAGAATACTTAGATCTTGAGGTAGCTATTCGCGTCGTGCCAACTTTCAGCGCTGCAGTTGATCATATCGCTCAGTTTGGTTCTAACCATACCGAAGTAATATGTACTAAAAACGACACGACAGCAGAGCTGTTTCAACGCAGTGTTGATGCATCAGTAGTTATGGTAAATGCATCTTCTCGATTTTCAGATGGCTCTCAACTTGGCCTAGGCGCAGAGATTGGTATTGCTACCACTAAGCTGCATGCATATGGTCCTATGGGCTTAGAGTCATTAACGACTGAAAAATACTTAGTTAATGGTGTCGGGCAAGTTCGCGAATAATAGCTGCGGGCTAGTCAAAAAAGCCGAGTCGTTAAACTGCTCGGCTTTTTAGTTTTACTTTAGTTTTTCTAACCAGTCATTTGCAGGCTCTGGCTTATGTAAGTAATAGCCCTGCAAAATTACTTCAGGGTACTCTTTTAACAAATCAAAATGAGATTGGTTTTCTACCCCCTCAGCAATCACTTCTAATTCAAATACACGACCTAAACTTACTATCATATCAATTATTAATTTATCGTTATTATCAGTCGGTGCATCAAAAACGAACGAGCGATCAATTTTTAGCTCTTGTATAGGCAACTGTTTTAAGTAGGTTAAGCTTGAATACCCAGTACCAAAATCATCAATTGATACGCGCACACCCAAGTTTTTAAGAAAACGTACCGCCTCAACAGCTGCTTCCATATGATTAAGTAATGTGCCTTCAATAATTTCTATTGTTAGTTGATTTGGTTGTATATTATATTTTTCAATTTCGGTTTGTATTTGAGATAAAAAGCGTGATTCGTGAAAATGCCTTCCACTTATATTTATAGAAAGACTTAAGTCTCGGTGACGCTCATCTAAGCTCTCAATAAGTTTAAGTCCATTAGAGAGTACCCAGCAATCCAGGTCATAAATGATGTCCGATTCTTCAGCTACCGGAATAAATTCAGCGGGACTAATAAAGCCTTTTTGTGGGTGAGTCCAACGTAGTAAAATTTCGCCACCTTTTAGCTGCTGTTTACCATCAAATTGTGATTGTACATAAAGCGACAGCTCATTTTGTGAAATAGCTTTGCGTAAATCTTGTTCTATTTCAAATCTGCGCCTTGCTTGCTCCCCAAACGAATTATCAAAGAAAGTAACTCTGTTACCACCTTTTTCTTTTGCTTTATAACAAGCTGCCTCACAGTTCCTTATTGTTTCAATAGCGTTTTCCCATTGATCTTCACGAGGGAATATATAAGTTCCTATACTTATGGTGATACTAATCTCTTGGTCTTCAATCATGAAGGGGGCATTAATGACTCTTAATAGCTCTTGCGCTTTTCGTTCTGCTATTTCTTGTGTTCTAAGCCTTCCTACGCCCTTATCCACACTGCTTAACGCTGCAAATTCATCACTACCTAGGCGAGCTATCACATCTTTTTTATCAAGTTTTTTGTGAATTCGGTTGGCGAGCTCTTTTAATACTTTATCGCCAGCTAGCAAACCTAGACCATCGTTTATAGAGTGAAAGCTATCTATATCAATAATATAAATATAGGCATAACTGTGTTCATTGGAGCAATTTTGTAATTGTTGTTCAAGCTGTTTTAAAAAGCCGTTTCTATTTGGTAAGGCTGTGAGCTCATCGTGCCAAGTTAAATAGTCTATTCTTTCTTGGGTAACTTTTATGCTCGATATGTCACTAAATACACCAATAAAATGTATATTGGTATCTTGATCGCCTTTAACCATACTTAGTGTTAAAAGTTCTGGGTATAGCTCACCATTTTTACGCCTAGTAACAAGTTCACCACTCCAATATCCCGCCTTATTTGCATGTTGCCATACGTTATTAAAACTAATGCCGGGTTGATTATTTTGTTTTAACTTATGCAGCTGAGTGCCTAGAGCCTCAGCTTCACAAAAGCCTGTTATTCGGCAAAACGACGGGTTAACAGCAATTATTTCACCTTGAGAGTCTGTAATTACAACGCCATCGGCTGTGCTTGTGAGTGCTTGATAAAAAAGCTTTTGTTTGGATGATAGTTGCTTTAGCTCTTCTTCTCTTTCACTTAACTCTTGTGCTAAAGACTCTATTTCTAATAATTTATCGTGTAGATCGAAGTTTTTTTCTATAAGCCTATCAAGCATACCTTGAGAGGTGATGTGTGTGCGAATACGAGCCCTTACTAGCGCAAGTTTGTAGGGTTTATGTATATAATCAATGGCACCTAATGCAAACCCATGCTCTTCAGAGTCTTCATTGGTCATCGCAGTAACAAAAATGATCGGGATACCTTTAGTATTCTGTCGAGATTTTAGTGTTTTGCATACCTCATAGCCGTCCATGCCAGGCATCATAATATCAAGCAAGATCAAATCAGGTTTTATCGATTCTATAAATACAAGCGCTTGCTCACCACTAGTTGCAATCCTAACATCATAATCGGTTAGCAGACCTTCAACCAGAACGTGTAGATTGTTAGGCTCATCATCAACAATTAAAACTAATGGTTTGTGTTTTTGATTATGATAATCATTGTTTTTTTCAGCCGAATACATCGCGTGCACATTCAATCCTTTTAGATATATTAACTAATATAACTTAGCTTAATTTTTTAATATTGGCTAATTAAAATCACCATTTCGATACTGAGTTATAAGTTCAATAACAAGTTGATAGTTAAATTGATTTACTGCGGATTTAAGCTGGTGTAATGGATGTGATGTTTCTAAGGTAGAGCTGTTTAAATTTTTTAATAAATCATTTGGAATCGGTTTAGCACTCACAGCTAATTCGTAAATAGCATCTATAGATTCATCAAGGTTATGAATCTCGCCCATAGGCTCTTTTTCACTTAACTGCTGTGTGAGCAAATATTGTTTAATTGCATGAAATGTGAGTATTAACTGCCCATCTAACTGTGAAAATAAAATAGGCTCCTTATTATTTATTTGCCGCTCTACTTCCTTTGCTATTAGTTCTAGCTTTTCGAGCCCTAACGTACCTGCTAAGCCTTTAATCGCGTGTGTGTTTCTAGCCAGTTCAGCGCTGTTGTTAGCATCTAAGTGCTTTTTGAATGTAACACTAAAGCTTCTGTAATCTGCTGCAAATTGCTCCAAAAGCTTATTAATAAGTTTTCTATTCTGTTCTAAGTTCTCTAAGGCTACGGGAATATTCAGCACCATTCTATTTTTATTTGTAGTTAAATGTTTTTTTATACATTCATAAAGCGAGTCAAAAATAAGAGGTTTAGTTAAAAAATCATTCATCCCTGCATTTATCGCGGCTTTTTTATCCTCAGGAAGAACTGCGGCTGTTAATGCAACAATAGGAAGTTGCTCCTGATTCTCTCTTAGAGTTCGTGTTGCTGTTATGCCGTCCATTACTGGCATTTGAATATCCATAAAAATAATATCAAAAACGTGCATTTCCACTGCTTCAATGGCCTGTTGGCCGTTTAATGCACTAAATACTTCTAAACCTAGTTTTTCTAGCATGACAGTTGTCACCTCAATATTGAGTGGGCTGTCATCAACAATCAGTGCTTTATTACCTGTAAACTGAATAAGATTTTCATGTATAACTTGTTTAGGAGAGCCATTTGGAGCTAGTAATTTTAAAAGTTCAGAATTACGGTAGCTTTTAGTTATGATATGAACATCATGTGGCATGTTACTTAAATTAGGGGTATCGGTGTCAGTTATAATCGCAATTATTTTTAGCTTTTGAGTACCTGTCTGAGCACTCTCAATAAGCTTTTGCAAAATAATACTGTTTTTAGTTTCTTCCTCGCAAAGCGTCAAAATAACAATGTCGAAAGGGGAACTTGGCTGAGAGACTTTTGCCAGCGCTCTAAGTGGCTCTTGGGTTGTCTCTGGAATTATATTTATACTAGTTAGTAGAGAAAGCAGCTGCTCTGTTTGTTCTTTATGCTGTGTAATTAACAGCGCGCGTTTTTTTAATTTGTGCTGAGGTGCAATTTCAAATGGAAGAGTAAAATAAAACTCACTTCCTTTACCTTTCTCGCTTCTTGTTTGTATTTCCCCACCTAATACCTTTGTAAATTCTTGGCTTATTGTAAGACCTAAGCCCGTTCCGCCGTACTTGCGAGTGGTTGAAGCGTCACCTTGATAGAAAGAATTAAATATTTGCTTTTGCTGTTCTGCATCCATGCCTATACCAGTGTCTTTAATACAAAAACGCAGATTAATTATGTTTTTTTGTTGTGCAATAGTTTCAATAATTAATTGAATTTTTCCATATTTAGTAAACTTAATCGCATTTCCAATGCAATTATTGATTATTTGATTTAGGTGAAAAGGGTCGCCAATAAGCTCAAGGTTAGGGTCTGCATGCAAGTTAAATTCTAAATTTAATCCCTTTTGATTAGCACTGTCTTTAAAAAGGTTTGTCGTATTTTTAATAATCGAATCGAGAGTAAAAGGGATTTTCTCTACTTTTATTTTATCTGACTCAAGTTTAGAAAAATCTAAAATATTATTTAATATATGCAGTAAATTATGAGCACTAGAGTAGGCTTTATCAGCATAATGCTGTTGTTTAGTTGCTAAATCACCGTCTCTTAATAATTGCAGCATACCTAATATACCGTTCATGGGAGTGCGTAACTCATGACTCATATTTGCTACAAAATCACTCTTCATTTTATTCGCGCTTTTGGCTTGTGAAATAGCCACCGTTAAATCTTTATTCATTGACTCCATTTGTATGTTTAAAGCTTGGGTTTCTATTAGTAACTCTTTAGTTTGTTTGTTTTTTTCATAAAGTGTATTGGCTGCTCTAATAACTGAGGCTATTTCACTTTGGTTTTGGTTACTATTATTTAATGTAATTTTCTTCTCGTTACTCATACCATTCAATAGCGTGGTTAACTGAGTAATAGGTTTAATGACAGCATTAAAAATAAAGTAGCTTGCTAAAATAATAATTATGGTAATTAAAGCAGCAAATACGTTTGCTTGATCTGTATTACTTTCTAGTTGTGAGCTCAGTTTTTTTTCTGTTTCAGACAGTTTTTCATGTTCAATATTTTTTATTTGAGTGGCTAGGTAGAGTAGTTCGTTTTCTATGCCTGTTAGCACTACATTGGTTGAAAAAGTATAACTGCGAGTAAGCAAAATAAGTTGGTTGTATGCTTTTTTTAATTCATCAACTTTTGTTAAAAATGAGTGATTATCGCTGGTGATACTAGTTAACTTTGTTTGTAAGTGATTTAAATTTTGCTTCACATTTTGAGCTTCGTCAAAGTTTGGCTGGTATAAATAGCTCACTACAGCATGCTCTAGGTTACTAATTGTGAGTAAAGTATCTGCGTAGATAGTTTGCTGAGTTGCGTCTATTTGTAGTTGTTCAATTTCAAGTATTAATGATTCTATTGGCTTTTGGAATTGTTCTGAATAAAGACGCTCTCTTTTATTTCTGTTAAGTACAGTCTGATCAAATGTTTCTTTATAATTGTGTAGGTACTCATCAAGGCGTATTAATATATTTTGATACTCAGGTGAGCGTTGTGAGATGCTATTTTTTAGTTTTCCTAAGCTTATATTGGCGTGATTGAAATACAAATTAAACTTATCAATTGTACTTTTATTTGCTTTATCTATAAAAGCAATTGCTTGGCTTTGTAGAGAAATCACCTCGTTTTCAAGTTGTGTTACGTTACTACTTTGAACAAGCGCCTGTTGCTGCGCTTTTTGCAAAGACAGCAAGGTGTTTTGTGAGTAGTTAAATAAATAGCTTTGAATGATCAGTAAACTGATTAGCACAAACAGCGCTAATGTTATTTTTGACTTTATTGAGCGAGTTAACATTATCGGCTAATTAACTCATACCATTTTTGTAAGCTGTAGTCGTAGGTAGGCATCACTGAGTTCCAAACTGCAACATTACTAAAGCGTTTAACATAGCTGCCACCGTTTCTGCTTTCTCCTGCTTTAATTGCTATATCTCCATTGGTATTTAAAAGATCGACAGGCGTTTTTTTACCATCATACCAAAAGTCCCACTCTGCTTGAGATAAAAGGCTCTTAGATCGCTCAGGGTTACTAATGTAATAACCTTGTCGAGCAATAAATGCGCCTGGCCAGCCAGAAAGCCACCAATTCATATAATCGTAAGCTGCGTCTTTAACGCTACCTTGTGTTTGTGATGATAAACACATAACCCCGTGCCATCCCCTATAACCTTCTTTTGGCGCCGCAAAGCGAACATTAACATTTTGACTATTTAGGGCTGAAACAGCTGGGGAAAACATGCTTTCTATATGAGCTCGATTACTTTTCATAAATTCAACAGACTCAGGTACTGAGTTCCAATAGCCACTAAAGTGGCCTTGGCGTTTATAATCTAAAAGAATGCTGAATAGCCTGTCGAGCTCTGAGCGTGTCATTGAACCTATATTTTTAAATTTAATTAGCCCTTTGCTTTGGGCAGCTAAAGCAAGGTCAAACAACCCAATGGTGGGGGCATTTACTATCGCAACTTTTCCTCTGTTGGCTTCATCTAGTAACCAGCTCCAGCTCTCGGTT
Source organism: Pseudoalteromonas sp. MMG006 (assembly GCF_018101025.1). NCBI lineage: Bacteria > Pseudomonadati > Pseudomonadota > Gammaproteobacteria > Alteromonadales > Pseudoalteromonadaceae > Pseudoalteromonas > Pseudoalteromonas sp. MMG006. The sequence goes on along the minus strand of NZ_JAGJEJ010000003.1, from coordinate 304,906 downwards.
TCGTAAGCAATACCGGGCTTTATAAATTCAGTGTTATAGCCAAAGGAGTCAACATTATGTACATAGGGTAAAAAGCTAATGGAATCGCTTTCTTGTGCACTTAACGTACCGTCGTCTTGCACGTTAAGTAATTTATAAGGAGCATCTCCTGCGCCTATATTTGCATTTTCAGTAAGTTTACCAGTCTTGGTTAAAGAATTTATTTCGTTAAAGTGAGATAAACGATTTTTCGCTATTGGCTGTATAGAGCCCGCATTCCAAAGTACATTAATACTGTTAGACCATTGCTCGTATAAATCAAAAGAGCCTGGATTCATTGACGCTTTTTGTAGCACCGTTGCGCTACCTGCAGGGGAGAACTCTATATTAATACCTAAGTCGCTCATGGCTTGCTTACGAATGGCTTCTTGCAGAGTTACGTGGGTACCTAACACTCTTAAAGTTACTTTTTTTCGAGCAAATACATATGGAACATGTGTAATAGCACCTGCGGTTAGCCCTATGGTTGCTAACTTTTTTAATGAGGAGCGTTTATGCAAATCCATGTTAAGCCTAAAGTATTAATATGTTTGACATTATGTATAGCCAACAACATGCAAAGACACAAGTTAACAGCACAATATAAAAATTATAATTAATAAAAAAAGAGTATAGGATTAAATGATAAAACAGACTGATATTTGAGTATTTTTAGAAAGTTACTAAAGGTATAAAAGAAGGGGTAGGAAAGTGGTGGAGCTAAGCAGGATCGAACTGCTGACCTCCTGCGTGCAAGGCAGGCGCTCTCCCAGCTGAGCTATAGCCCCACATTCCTAAATTACGTATTTCGTAATTACTTGGCTGCTGAGTTCCAAGCGGGACGAACTTTAAGTTTTTTTATAAAATTGGTCAAGTATTTTTTCGTAATTTTTCACTGTTTACACTAATTTTTGATAGACTCAGCTTAATTCAACACTAAAACGATAAAAACAATGAAAAAATCTGTTCTAGCGCTTATGGTTTTACTCGCGGGTTGCGCCACAAATGACGAGCCTCCTTTTGAAATAAATAATAAACAATTCCACGAAAAGCAAGATGAGCAAGGCAATAAGTTGTTTGCATATGTTGTGTCGGTTAAGGCAAAGCACCGCAGTAATATTAATTTAGATGATGGTGGTGGACGAGGCGGTAAAAAAAGACCTAATCGTTCGGATGTGCAGCGTTATATTGAACAAGAGCATTTTGAAGAGTCGAGTGTATTAAAACTGCAGTTAGAAGATCAAGCTGTAGAGCTTTTAAATGAAGAGCTAGCATCGCGTAACTATTGCCCAGACAAACACGAAGTGAATGAAGTGCTTTGGCGCGATTTAAGTGTGCAGCTTCGAGGGCGTTGTTTGTAACATGTTAGCGGATAAAGCAAAGCTAGCTGAAGCACTGACTCAGCTAAATATAAATTACGATGTAATAGAGCACCCACCATTGCACACAAGTCTTGATGCAGATGCCTTTATGATAGAGCGCCCTGGTACTCGACTAAAAAATCTATTTTTACGCGATAACGAAGGGAAGCGTCACTTTTTAGTTATTACAGCGCACGATAAACAGCTCGATTTAAAAACCTTGGCTAAACAGCAAGGTTTGTCGCGATTAGGGTTTGCATCAAATGAGCGCTTAGCGCGTTACTTAAAGGTTGAGCCTGGTTGTGTGTCTATGTTGGCACTGTTTAACGACAAACAAAACAATGTTAGTTTATGGTTAGATCAGGATATTTGGTTTGGTGATCTATTTCATTGCCACCCGTTTGACAACACTCAAACATGGTTGTTAAAAAAGCCTGATTTAGAAAGCTTTTTTAATTATACCCAGCATCAGCCACGGGTGGTTTTTTTACCATCTCGGTAAGCCCAAACAATGAGCATAAATCCACATAGGCAAATACACAATAAGCTAAACATAAACGCTGTTTGCCCATAATGCTGATACACCACTCCTGGTAATAAAGACCCAAGCGCTCCTCCACTGTAGTAAAACGATACATAGCCACCATTTGTTACACTTGGCGGAGCTTTACTTATTTTATTAACGAGTGGCGCCGCTGTAGAGTGAATAACAAACATAGCGCCACAAAATAATGTAAACGCAATTAAAAACACTATTAGCTGCTGGCTCATTAGTAATAAAATACTGATGTTATAAAAAATAAAAATTGCAGTTAATAGATGCCAAGGGGTAGAAGCTTTTTTAAGTAACCAAGGTGCTGTAATAGATGCTAGTGCGCCAATTAAGTAGCCGCTATACACTAAGCCAATATCCCGCGTATTTGTTATTTTAAATGTTTGCTGCAAAATAAAGGGTAAATAGTTTAAAAGCGCTGCAAAACAAAAAAACATACAAAATACTGCGCCATATACTTTTAGTACAGCCCCTTCTTTAAGTTGTTTAATGTAACCAAGAGGTGAGAGCGCCTCGCTGATAGGCGGCTTAATAAAGCGTGAGTGGTTAATGCTCAAAGCCAAAGAAATTAATGCAAAGGCAATTACATAGTAAAAACTTTGCCAATGCCATAAGTCACTGAATAAAGCTGCTAATACGCGGCCAAAATAACCACCTATTATGCTACTGCCTATGTATAGCGTCATGTTTTTCTGCAAGCTATCAGCGGTATAGCTCATTCCTATATAGCTGGTCATCGCGGTGAGTGCTGCGGGAAGCGTTAAGCCTTGTAAAAATCGAACAAGCAACAGTAGCTCAAAGCTTGGTGCGTATATAAAGAGTATGCAGCTAAAACCTAAAACAATCATGGCAATGCGAAGTATTAAAAGCGGGTTACGCTTAGCCAACACTAATCCATACACAAGTGGTGCAATAGCTAAAGGCAACATGGTTACGGTCATTAAACTGCCTGCAAGTGCAGGCAGAACATTAAATTCATTAGCAAACAAGCTAAGTAGAGGCTGCGGGGCGTAAAGCACAAAAAATATAAACACAGAGCATGCTAGTAAATGAAATAGACGCATTGTGAAACTTAGAATAAGGGGAAATAAGTTAACCAAAGTATATTAAAAATGGCTTATATTTCATATGTTAAATGAGCAACATTTGCGCCAAATCATGGTTAGTAATCATTCGTATGATAGATTAATACCGATAGCACTATTATTTGTAGTCGTTGGTGATTAAAATGACCTTAATATAAGTTTTTAGTGGAATAAAGCCATGGGTTCATTACAAGACCAATTGCTGCAAGCAGGATTAACAACTTCGCACAAAGCTAAAGTTGCTAAGTCAGAAAAACGTAAGCAACAAAAAAAGCAAAAAAAAGGGGCAACAAGTAACCCTAGCGATCTGCAAAAGCATATTCAACAAACCAAGCTTGAGCAGCAAAAAAAGGCGGAAGAACTTAACCAGTCTCGCCAAGATGAATTAAAACAGCGTGAGCAAGAGGCACGTGTTAAGCAAATTTTAGAGCATCATAACCAAGACACTATTCGTGGCGAGCGTACCTTTAATTTTACTTATCAAAATAAAGTTAAAGGTTTAGACGTAAACGAAAAAACTCAAAAAGCGCTATCGGGCGGTCGTTTAGCTATTTGTGTGCTTGAAGGACAGTTTTTTGTACTTGAAGACGAACCGGCACGTAAAGTGGCGGAAGTAGACGAAAAGTATATTGTTTTTCATGTTGAGCCTGAAAACAAGCCTAAAGATGAAGACGATCCATACGCAGACTTTGAAGTACCAGATGATATTGTTTGGTAAATCTTCTCTAAATTTTGCTTATACATAGAGCATGTTTAGGTTAATTAAGTTGTCGCTCATTTTTATTTGCTAAGGTATATAAGAGTGAGCATAAACTTATTAGTCGCGCTGTTTTGTTTGATCGTCAAGGGCGACTTGGTACGTATGCTTTTTATTTGATTGTTTACTACAATCATTGAAGAAGTTTTTCTAACCGTCAAAAAGAAGAGAAAATACAATGAGCAAGATGAAAACACTACTAGTAGGCGCGGGTATTAGTTTAGCCGCAAGTTTTTCGTTTAATGCAGCAGCTGCTGATGGCGCTGCATTATATACCGCTAAAAATTGCCAAACATGTCATGGTGCGGAAGGTAAAGCACCTATTATGGGCGCATACCCAAAACTAAACGGTCAAAACAAAGACTACTTAGTAGCGCAAATGAAAGACATTAAGTCAGGTGCGCGTAACAACGGTATGACTATGGCAATGAAAGCAATGGTTGCTACAGTAACTGATGAAGAGTTTGATGCAATTGCAGATTACCTATCTAAAGTAAAATAACTTGCAGCAATAGCTAAGCTTTAAAACAGCCACACAATAGTGTGGCTGTTTTGTTTGTGTTTGCTATAAAATTAATACTGCTTTAGACTTCTAAACATCTATTCGCATCTTGTTTTGGTGCGTCTTTTAAAAGGCTTATTATGTTTGATTTACCCCAACTCGATTTAAAAAATAAAGTATCAGAACAAGAGTGGCAACTACGTGTTGATTTAGCTGCTTGCTATAGACTGGTTGATCACTTTCGTTGGGGAGATTTAATATACACGCACTTGTCGGCTCGGCTACCCGGTACCGATCATTACCTTGTAAATGCCTTTGGTTTGACGTTTGATGAAGTAACCGCGTCTAATTTAGTGAAGGTAGATTTAAACGGTCATATTATTGATGACACGCCGTTCAAGATTAACCCAGCGGGCTTTACAATACACAGTGCTATTCATGAGGTACGTGAAGATGCACATTGTGTTATTCACTTACACACCAAAGAAACAATTGCAGTTGCGACTCAAAAAAATGGCTTGTTACCGCTGAGCCAATATTCAATGTTTTCACTGCCATCACTTTCGTACCATGGCTACGAAGGGCTTGCCGTAAACGACGATGAACGCAAAGTGCTACAAGATGATTTAGGCACAACCAATCATATGCTGTTAGTAAACCATGGCGGCTTAACGGTAGGGCCCACTGTGGGTGATGCGTTTATGCGTTTTTACGATTTACAGCGTGCTTGTGAAATACAATTAGCATTGCAAGCCAGCTCACAAGAAGCTATTGAAGTGCCACAGCCAATAATCGACAATATTTATAACCAAGCGAACGTGGTGCACAGCGGTATTACAGGTGGTCAACTTGCGTGGCCAGCTATGTTGCGTAAAGCCTACCGACTTGATCCCAATTTTGCTAATTAAGGAATTTAAATGAAAGTAAATCGCGTAGAAGTATTTGATATTCATTGCCCTGACAGACCATCGTGGACACCTGTGTTTGTGCGTATTCATACCGATGAAGGTATTAGCGGCGTAGGCGAAGCAGGTCTCGCCTACGATTTAGGGCACAGTGCAGCCGCAGCCATGATTAAAGAAATGGCTGATGCGTTTTTAATTGGTCATGACCCATTTCAAACTGAAAAATTATGGTCGCGTATGCTACGAGAAAGCTTTTGGGGCTTAGGTGGCGGTCCAGTTGTATATGCTGCAATGAGCGCTATTGATACCGCGCTTTGGGATATTAAAGGTAAAGCACTTGGTTTACCTGTATATCAACTTCTTGGCGGTAAAGTTAACGACAAACTACGTACTTACGCATCGCAATTACAGTTTGATTGGGATAGCGAGTTTAAAGCGTTAGTACAACCACAAGAATATGCAGAAGCAGCTTTAAAAGCGGTTGCTGAAGGTTACGATGCAGTAAAAGTTGACCCGATTCAGTACGATAAAGATGGTAATACTTATTACGACCGTACAAATATTATTTCTCGTACAGAAATGAAACTATACCGTGCGCGTATGCAAGCAATACGTGAAGCGGTAGGCGATGAAGTTGACATTATTTTTGAGTGCCACAGTTTACCTGGTGCTACATCGGCGATTCAGATTGGAGAAATAGCAGAAGAGTTTGACTGTATGTATTACGAAGAACCGGTTAACTACTTAAATCACTCATTGCATGCCAAAGTAGCCGACAAAGTAGCTGTGCCTATTGCTGGTGGCGAGCGTTTATACAACCGTTGGGGTGTGCGCCCGTATTTAGAAGATCAAAGTATTGATGTGCTACAGCCAGACATTGGTTTGTGTGGCGGCTTTACTGAAACTAAAAAAGTGTGTGACTACGCTGATATTTTTGATGTGCGAATTCAGGCTCACGTATGTGGCGGGCCAGTTGCAACAGCGGCATCGCTTCATTTAGAAACGGCGATACCTAACTTTTTGATTCATGAGCACCATACTTATGCGATTAAAAAGTGGAACCGTGAATTGTGTTTACAAGATCCACAACCTAAAAATGGCTTCTTTGAAGTATCAGAAGAGCCTGGGCTGGGTATTGAATTAAATGATGAAATAGTTATGCGCTCACAGCGTGTAGAAATAAAGTAACTTTTTAAGTTACAAAAAAGCCGGTAAGTGATTATTCACTTACCGGCTTTTCTTTTTATGGAAGTTGTAGTTAGTTATAACTCGTTAATTTTACATTTGGCCTCTTTAAGCTCAATAGTGGCTTTACTATCAAGATGGCGAATATAACACTGCGTGCCTTTTATCATCAGCTCAAACTGATCTGCGGTATTACGACTTTGTGTATCGATAATATTATTACCTTTTACATTATTGAGAATTACAGTGCTGCTAGTAGTAAATACATCGTTAGCTAATTGGACCTCTTGAATGTGGACAAGTGCTTTAATAGCTTTGCCAACGGCTGCTTTATCTGGCTCAACCAGTAAAGCGTGTTGCAGCTTAGGTGTAGGGTCTGGGCTTTGTGATATACAGCCATTGAGAAAAAGTGCCGAAAATACAACGATTACTAAAAAGTATGCTTTCATAAGTTGGCCGAATTATTAGCAAAAGAGAGCTTAATATAACGATTTTTAGTTACACTTGATAGTAGTGCTTAGCGTTTGTATAGCTAAGGTTATGCCATATGCTATTGTTTAAACACATACTTTTGTAGCTGTGCCACAAGTTGTTGTAGCTTGTATTTATTTGACACACAGGGAAGTTACTAGCAAATATAACGCGCTGCTCACCAAAGTGATTTAAAAGAAAAGTAAAACAAGTAACCTGCTGCTGTTTGGTAAAGTGTAGTAATTCAAAGCCAGAAAATTTGATGGCGATATTGTTGTGTTGAGCAAGTAACTTAACACCTTGCTGCCATGTAGCTAAATCGCTAGGTAGCCCTGCGTGATTAATTATAATCTGAAGTTGCGGTAGCTGCTTAGCGTAGTAAGCGACTTGTTTAGTAATATCGCTATTTTCAATATTAAATTGTGCGTCAAAATGCAGTTGGTTGTTTGAGAGCATCGCTAAGTTTTTAAAGCTATTAGCGCTTAATAAACGCTTTGCATCAGTCCCTTCGGTTATATCTCTGATACCACATAAACTTGGGTGAGCTTGAGCGTTTAAGGCGCTTTTAAACTGCTCTGTAGGTGAGTCAATTTGGTTATAACTAACGGCTTTAAAAGGCAGTTTTTTTAAATGCGAGCTTAGCCAATTTAGCTCGTTTATAGGTGATTGATTATCAAACCCAGCCTCAATGTGCACAATACCCGCAAGTTCAAAATCAGTACTTTTAATAAGTTGCTCTGCACTTACTGGTTGTTTTATTCTTTCTAGATTAGGCCATGCTGGTGGGGTTTCGCCTTGTAGCCAAGTATATTGCCCCTCAACAAGATTAAAAAAATGCACGTGAGGGTCAATAATTTGCATGCTCATTGCGCTGTGTAACCACCATCAATACTTTGCAGGCTGCCTGTTATAAAGCTTGCATCATCACTTGCCAAAAAGCTAATCAGTGCAGCTACTTCATCGGCTTGCCCTAAGCGGTTTAGTGGTTGTAGGCTTGCCTCTTCTGCGACTATTTTGTTTTTATCAGCACCACTTTTTTTACAGTAGGCATCAATAGCATTATGAAATAACGGGGTTTCTATAGTGCCTGGGCATACTGCATTTGCACGAATGTTAAAGCTTGCGTAATCAAGTGCTGTAGTTTTAGCCATTGACGCAAGGGCGTGCTTAGTAAGGTTATAAGCAAACGAATTTTGCTTACCTATAATTGCTTGATCTGAGGCAACTAAAATAATAGCACCGCTGTTTTGTGCTTTCATACTTGGCAGTACACTTTGTACTGCCGCGTATGCGCCTTTAACGTTAAGTGCAAAAAGTGCATCGAGAGTTTCCTCATCGGTATGCTCTATATTTGCACTTAAATGTTTACCGGCATTAGATACAAGTATGTCAATCTTAGGGTTTTGCTGGCAAATTGTATTTATACATGTTTGCACTGCGCTTACGTTACTTACATCACATTGATGAAATTCGCCAAACTCACTTGGCTCAATATCAAGGTTATGTACAGTAAAACCACGTTCAATAAAGCGTTTTACTACGGCTAAACCAATACCTTTTGTTCCGCCTGTAACAATAGCAACCTTCGACATACCTGCTCCTTTATTTACAACTAAAATGCTTAGTGAGAGTGGCCACAGCCACCTTCAGCGTGAACATGCCCATGAGACACTTCTTCACTTGTCGCTTCACGTACTGACACAACTTCAACATCAAACGTTAAGGTTTTACCTGCAAATGGGTGGTTTAAATCACAGTCTGCGTTAAAACGGCCAACCTTAACAATCGTTACTTGGTGGCGACCTTGGTTAGACTGCACCATTGCCGTCATACCTGGCTTCCATACTTTTACATCACCTTGTAGGTGCTTAAGAGGAATGCGTTGAATTAAGTCATCAACACGCTCGCCGTATGATTCGCTTGGCTCTAACGTAACACTAAACTTATCGCCAGCTACTTTGCCTTCAAGTGATTTTTCTAAACCAGGAAGCATGCCTTCGCTGCCGTGTATGTAGCTCAGTGGCGCATCGTTTACGCTGCTTTCAATTTGTTCGCCCGCTTCGCTTAGGGTGTAATGAAATTCAACTGCTGAATTTTTACTAATTTGCATGCTTGTCTCTTTAAATTTTACTGTTGTAAGGCGTGATTTTACGCGAAATATAGTACTTTAGAAACTTACCAAGGTTGATTTAGTGTTTTTTGTAAATCGAGCAGTAAGTTTTTTTTTATCGGGGCTGATTTTGGCTGTTCGGCTTGAGGTATAAATAGTATTAGCTGTTTGCCTGGCTTTAATACACTTGAAGCTGATAACTTGTTCCACTTAGCTAAGTCACTATGAGGTACATCGTAGAGCTGGCTAATACTCCAAAGCGTGTCGCCTTGTTTAACTTCGTAGTCTATTTCAATTGTTGGGATCACAACTTCTTTTGGCTCAAGGTAAGGGCTTATTTTGTAATCTACTATAAGTGATTTAGGTAACGTTTTAGGTTGCCCAACTAAGAGTTTTTCACCAACTCCAATAAGGTTAGTTTGTTTGTCGTTAAGCTGTTTAAGCGCACTGACAGACATACTAAAACGTTTAGCTATGCCATACAGCGTATCGTTTTGTTTAACTATGTATTCGCCAGCAAAGTTAGATTTAAAAAACTGGCTTTTTAATAATGCTTCTTGCCCTATTGGTAAGAGTAAAGTGTGAGGCCCATTAGGTGAGCTTTGGTTTTTTAAATAACCTTGGTTTAAAGAGTGTAGTTGTTTTGAACCCACGCCAGAGAGCTTAGCAATAACCGAAAAATCAAATTGTTGGCCTACATTCATTTGCGTAGTAATTGGTTTGTTCGAAAGTTTTGGCCGGTTAATTCCTTTTTGCGGGTGTTTTACTAAGTAACTTAAAGCAAGCAATTTAGGAACGTAATCGGCTGTTTCTTTTGGTAGCTTAAGCGACCAATAATCCGTGCTTTTACCGCGTTTTTTATTTTTTTCGATTGCTCGCTTAACACGTCCTTCACCGCTGTTGTATGCAGCAAGCGCATGCAGCCAGTTACCATCAAAGCGTTTATGCAAATAGCTTAAGTAATCAAGTGCAGCATCGGTTGATGCCAATACATCTTGGCGTCCGTCGTACCATTGATCTGACTTAACCCCAAAATGATGTGCAGTTGCGCCTACTAATTGCCAAACTCCAACGGCTTGCTGCGAGGAGGCAACCGTAGGCCTAAAGTCGCTTTCAACAAAAGGTAGTAGAGCAAGCTCCATAGGAAGTTGCTTTTGCTCTATCTTTTTTACGATATGGTATAAATAAGGGGCTGCACGCTTACTCACTGTGCGTAAATAGTTTGGCTGCTTTAAATACCAGTCAATACGTTTATTTAAGGCGCGGTTTCGGTAAATGGTAAAATGCAGGTTATTTGCTATGTGCACCCATAAATCAGTTGTTTTGGGTGGTCGCTTTTTTACGATAACTTTTTTTGGGGCTTGTGATGTGGTGTGCGTAGCTTTAGGCTCAGTATCACCTGGCGTTTTTGCAAGTTGCTTTTGGCGTTCGTAGCTAGGCTCAAAATGAGTAAATATTTGTGGTGCTTCTTGAACTTCAGGCTCCGTCGTCTCACAGCCAAATAAAAAAACACCCAGAAAAAATATAACCAAACTGCGCATAGTAATCACTTTTATAAATTCCTTTTACAATTTTAACACAATCCGTTGTGTTGAGTTATTTACTGTTTCTTAGCGCGGTTAAGCCCAGCTTGTAAAAAAAAGTTGCTGGATTTTATATTAAGCGCTTCTTGTTTGTAAGGCTTAATAACTGACTCAGGAAAAGACTGCATTAGTTGCTCTACAGTTTGGCCGTCGTTATTTTTTACATGCTCGGTTATGGCCGTTAAAAAAGAGAGTGGTTGTTTAAGCTGCTCCTTTGTTAAAACGTCGCCGTGCCCTGGAATAATTACGCTGAGATTTTCATCGTTAATATATTGCGTAAGTAATGTTTGCCACTTTTTTAATTCCCCATGCCCAGGATATGGCAGCCAGTCAACGATATCGCCACCAATAAGTACAGTGGCGTTATTAGTGCTAATTGTTAAATCACCATTGGTATGAGCTTGCTGTGGAGCAATCATAATTTCAAAACCACCAAGATTAATTTTTTTAGGAGCCTTTATTGTTATTTGCGGATTATTGAGTTGGTACTCTTGCCAACGAAATAATCTACTTTTAGCAAGCTCCAGCTTATTACGCCACAGAGCTTGCTCGTCTTTATCTACGTTTGCTAAGCGCTGGTAACTCAGCTCAATACTTTTTTCATAGGTGTCTAACTTGTCAGTATATGCTTTTTGATATTGGCTAAAGTTAGTATTTACTTGCTGATGAACGATAAGTTTGGCGTCAGGGAAAAAGCTTTGCATAACCGCCATGCCTAATAAGTGGTCGTCATGGTAATGAGTCGCGACTAAATAACACAAAGGCGTTTTAAGGCGCTTTTTTAAATCTTCGGCAAGTTGTTCAACTGCAGCAAAGTTGGCGCTGGTATCAACTAGTAGAGCGCATTTGTCACCTTCAATGAGAACCTGATTTGAGTCGTAAAATCGAAGGTCATCTTGTTGCTTTAAAAATTGAATATGAGGGTTAATTGTATTCCAAGTGACAGCTGCATAGGCATTTTGGGCTAATGATAATAAAGTAAAGCCTAATAGTAAGTGCTTACATAAAGAGGTGATTTTTGAAATTTTTAACTTCATTTATTATCTCTACGCTAATATTTAAGTACTTTATAATAAATAAAAAGCGCAGTGTGCGCTTTTTATTTTTTGTGTTTGGGGTCATTTGTCAATTGCTGACTGAGCTTATCAATCAGTTGGTCTTGATGCTGCTGCTCAACTGTAGCCTGTGTTTTTGCTTCTAGCAATTCGTGGCTTAAGTTTAATGCTGCCATTAGTAGGGCTTTTTGATCGTTTCTTACGGTTGAGCGTTGTTTCATTTGCTCAACAAGATCGTTTAAATTTTTAGCTGCTGCTATTAATGCATCTTCCTGCCCTTCGGGACAAGCAAATTGCTGCTCTTTACCTAGCAACTCAACAGTGACCCGCTGGTTTTGCAGCTCAGACATTAGCTAGCCTGTTGTGCGCTTTGTAACTTATCAAGAAGACCAGATAACGTAGTGCTGGCATCTTTTTGCTTTTCTTCATTTTCTAGCGCTTCAAGCTGTAGTAATTCGTTGTCATCGCTTAATTTAGCGTTTTGTTCTTTTAAGCTTGTAACGTCAGCTTGTAATTGATTATTACGTTCGATTAAAGAGTCGATCAGTTGTTCGAGTTGTTGAAGAGTAGTGTTATTCATAAAGGCGCTCATAAAACTGTAATTAATGTCATGCAAATGTAAAGCAAAGCGTGTTGATTTGCCAGCATTTACGGTGGTTTTAGCTGATTTTTCTTCTTCATTAAGGGATAATTCAGTATATGTGCTTTTTTGTTCAGAAACGGTTCACTTAAACACTCTCTTATGTTGGTGCAAGTTGCCAAAGCCCTGTGCTTATGGTTCACTTGCGATATTAAATTGCGTATGGCGAAAATAAATAATGCTTAGTTACAGACACTCTTTTCACGCGGGTAATCCAGCCGATGTACTTAAACATTTAGTACTGGCTCAGGTGTTAAATTATCAAACAATTAAAGATAAACCGCTTGATTATATTGATACTCATTCGGGGGCTGGTTTTTTTGAACTTGCCGCTGCAGATGCGCAAAAAACACAAGAGTATCAAGATGGTATTGAAAAGCTTTGGACCCACACAAGTAAGCATGAAGCATTAAACGATTACATTGATTTAATAAAATCGTTTAACGAGACAAGCGAATTAGCGTTTTACCCAGGTTCGCCAAAAATTGCTGAGCATTATTTACGTCGTCAAGATAAGGGTTGGTTTTTTGAGCTGCACCCGCGCGATTTATTGTTACTTGAAGAAAACATGCAAGGTAAACGCTCTATTCGAGTGCGCGGAGAAAACGGCTTTGCAGGGTTAGTTGGCTTACTGCCACCAGCATCACGCAGAGCGTGTGTGTTAATTGACCCTCCATATGAAATTAAAGATGATTACGAAACAGTTGTAAGTACACTCGTTAAAGCTCACCAACGTTTTGCTACAGGTACCTATATGATTTGGTATCCGGTAGTGGATAGAGAACGTATTGATAATATGGAGCAAGGCTTAATTAACTCAGGTATGCGAAACATACAATTGTTTGAGCTAGGTACCGAAGCTGATACTGACGTTCACGGAATGACGGCATCAGGCATGATAGTTATTAACCCACCATGGAAACTAAAACAAACTATGGATGCGGTAATGCCAGAATTAGTTGAGCTTTTAAGTAAATCAAGTGGCTTTTATAGAAGCGAGCAGCTTGTCGACGAATAAGTTAAGTTCTATAAAAAAACGCCCAGACTCATCTGGGCGTTTTTATTAATATAAAGCATAGCTAGGTTAATCAGCGGTGCTTAATTAAAATATACAGCGTTAAACGTTGCTAGAGTATTGGCGTTAGTGTCTTTAAGTTTTAAAGACTCTCCAGTGATTTGCCACTTTTTAGCTTTACTGAGTACGTCTGACATGGCAGCTTCTTGATCCATGTTTTCTGAGCACATTTTCTTTGTACTTGCTAACTGGCTAAATGATATAGATTGCTGCTCAGTGTTGTAACTTCCACTGAAATTATTACAGCCTAAAAAGCCATTAACTCGGTTGTCTTCATCAAACTTAATAAATGGCTCTTTAGTTTTAACACTCACCGCTTTTGCATTTACTGTTACCGCTTTCCAATAAGTGTTAGCGAGAGTAACATTTGGCTTTTGTACTTTAACTTTAACAACTTCTATCTCGTGCGGCACACCCGACAGCGTATTTTTAAATGGGTTGTATTGTGCATCACTTTTATAAAGTACGTTGTCTTTATTAATAATTCTGGCTGTTAAGTTATAACTGTGTTGGTCATTAATTTTGTCAGCGTCATATACCATCTCAACAGTGAAAGGTGGCGCTTGGGTTATATCTATTACTTCTTGTGCGATTATGTCGGCTTTAACATCCATTTTAGACACATCAGAAAGCGTGACTATTAACTGTGAATCAGGGCGAAGCATACTGCGATCTTTATACGTAACGAGTGTAGTCAAACTCGATACACTCTCGGCTTGCTCGGCTTTTTCAGTATGCGTAGTTTGTTGGTCGCAGCCTGTTAATGTAAAAGCGCTGAGTGCCAATATACTTAAGCCTGTTAATGTTTTTTTACGTGAAAATACTGCCAGATGCTTTGTCATGTTAGTTATCCTTACTCAATATTATTTGCACAGTGTAGTAATTCGCTGCTTAATAATTGCTTAATTACTCAGAGTTCAGGTGAGCTTTAGGCACAAAAAAAGGCGCACCAGCGCCTTTAATAATTAAATACATACCATTATTTTTTAACAAACTTAGTTAAAATAACAATACGTTGCCCATCAACTCGCCCTTCAATATGTTCAGGGTTACTCGTTAAGCCAATATTACGTACCGCTGTACCACGTTTAGCGGTCAGGCTGCTGCCTTTTACGTCTAAGTCTTTAATAAGTGTTACTGTGTCGCCTGCTTGCAAAACAACCCCGTTACTATCTACGTGCTTTACGTCATCGTCTTCGGCTAATGCTTTTTTGGCCCATGCTAATGTATCTTCTTCAAGATAAATCATATCCAAAGCGTCTTGTGCCCAGCCATTCTCAGGCGCTAAGCGCGATAACATTCTGTAAGCCACAACTTGTACAGCGGGTGTTTGGCTCCACATGCTGTCGTTTAAACAGTGCCAATGTGTTGGAGTGAGTTCGCTGTTATTCTCGATTTGATCTTTACATGTTTGGCATGTGTAAATGCATTTGTCTGAATGAGTTTCAGTAACTGGCGGTACTTCGTAAACAGATAAGTTGTCGGTTGCACCGCATAATTCACATTGATTATTACTACGTTCAATTAAGGCTTTTTCAATACTCATGGGGCTCTTTCTGGTTCTGATGGAGTTAACATTTGCTGCTATTATACCCCATTACATAAAGTCCGCGCTATTAATCCCTTAATTTTGTGTGGGTATACCAATCTATACTAGGACTTAATCATTTGTAGGTGCTTTACCAGACGCTAGTCACTTTGAGGTCTACTGTAAAAGATTGCATAAATACGCAAGCCAAAACCTTGCGGTAGTAATTATTAGTTAAAGAAGCCAAATAACAAGGCCATACCTTACTACCTACAATGTTTAGCTCCTTCAAATAGAGCGCTTAGTTAAGCGAACCAGTGTTGAGAATGTACTTATCTTCAATATTTTTTATATAGCCTTGGCTGTGAAGGTTTTTAATTGCTTGGTTTATTTTCGGTAATAGGTTTTTGTGTTTACTTAACAAACGAATAGTTAAAAAACCATGAGAGTGCTGCGCACCAAACGCTATACGCATATCTAGCTGTTTGGCCCAATAAAGCGCTGTTAGCTTACCAACGAGTGCAGCTTCTACACGGTTTCTTGATAGGGCTGTCATAAGTTCCTTCTCTGATGGAAAGTCAACACGTTCAAAGGTGTTGTCATCATAGTAATAGTAGCCTAGTACCGTTCCGACATTTTTACCCTTTAAGTTATCAGCGCTTTGCCAGTTATTAGCATTTTGAGGCAAAGTAACAATCATTTCTGTGGCATAAATAAGTGGTTCTGAAAAAACATAATGAGGGTCATTCCTTTCACTCTTAGGGAGCCATTCCAATGAAATTACATCAAAATCTATTACTTCATTTTGTAAGTATTTGGTAATACGCTTTGTAGGTAAGTCGACATGAGAAGCCTCAATATTTGCACCATCGAGTACTTTTTCGATAATTTCTGGGAGTATGCCAGGCTTTTTGGGATTATTCGTATAATATGGATAGTGACTACCCGACGCGCTAATATTATATTTAAGGGGGATCGCATTAGTGCTAGCGTAGCTAAAAAATACACATAGCAAAGGACATAACGCTAATAATCGAATTAAGTTTGGCAAACCTTCACGCTTTATAGTTAAATTTTATCTAAGTGTTATGTAGTTTCAGTTGTTTTGCAATGATTGCTATATTTATCTTGTGTTACTTACTTTAAAGTACACTTAATTATTGGCTGTTTAGCCACCGTCTTATAGGTTTAGAGCGAAGTGAAATTACAAAATATCTCTGACAAAGCACAAAAAATAACGCAGTTTGTTGCAAGGCAGCCTATTTTTGATGTTGATCAAAATGTGTTCTCTTATGAGCTCCTTTATCGCGACTCCGCTAATAATGCGTTTCCTGCGGGTACTTCTGATATGCACGCTACTAGTCGATTGTTTTTCAATGCGTTAATGCTATTAGGGCTAGATAGACTAACTGCGCATCATTTAGCGTTTATAAACTTATCGTCAGAAACTATTTTAGATAATTTTCCTAAGCTCTTACTGCCAGAGAACAGTGTAATTGAAATTGTGGAGCGTATAGGCAACATTCCAGCTGTTGCTAAACGTGTGCAGGAGTTAAAAGAAGAAGGGTATGTGTTTGCTTTAGATGATTACAATGGGGATGCTAAATGGGAGCCTTTATTGGCGCATGTTGATTATATAAAAATAGAAATAGATGAACCGGTTATTAAAACCAATATACGTATTAAAAAAATCAAACGCGCCTATCCTCACGCAAAAGTAATTGTAGAAAGGATTGAAACGTATGAGCAATTTAATGCATTAAAAGCCGCTGGGTGTGATTTATTTCAGGGGTACTTTTTTTCTCGCCCAGAAATGATTACCTACAAGGGCGTAGAGCCATCGAAGTTAACCGTTTTTGACTTACTGCGCTTTACGGCTAAAAAAATGCTTTGCTTTAAAGAAGTTCATCAACGAGTAGCAAAAGATGTAGCTATTACCGCTAGGGTATTAAAACTAGCAAATGCGCGTTCGGGTAAAGCAAACTTAAAAATCACCTCTATTTCACAAGCCGTTATTTATTTAGGTGAAGACACTATAAGGCAATTTGTACGTGTTTTAGCAATAAGCGAACTAGGCGTTGAAAAGCCAACAGAATTGACTAAGTTAGCTTTAACGCGTGCGCAGCTTATGTCGCTTATATTGGAGAAAAATAATGAAGACTTAACCGAGCAGGGTTATCTTGTTGGTTTATTCTCAGTGCTTGATGCTATTTTAGATGCTGATTTAAAAGACGTAGTTAATGAGTTCACTTTAGATGAAGCGATATCGGATGCATTACTTTTAGAGAGCGGAATCTTAGGGAGTTGTTTGTCGCTTATAAAAGAATTTGAATTAGATAATACAGATGAAGCAATGATTAAATTGGCTAAAATAAATCCTGAGCTACATATTGGCCACATGTTTAACTTTGTATTAGATGCTGTTTTATACAGTGATGACATTATTGAGGCGATAGCAGAATAAATATGCGTAATTGGTTATCGGTTATAAGTGTAGTAATTGCACTAGGTTTACTTTTTCCTGGTATTACAAAACCAGTGTTAAGCATTGAAGGTAATATTGATAAATCAAAACTAGCGCAAGCGGGTATTGAAATGCTTGCCGAAGAAGGTGATGGGCGTACCCGAAGTATGTTAATGATGTTCTCGAACATGTTAGGGCTTGATAAGTTAGAAGGCGAAATAAGCGCTTACAGCAAAACACAAAGTATTTTAGGCACGGTTAAAGAGCTGGCCAATAACAACAACTTATTTGTAGCTGCTTTGGTGGCGTTATTTTCTATTGTTATTCCTAGCTTAAAGCTACTTATGCAGCTGCTTTATTGTTGTCTACCTGTGGGAGGTGTTAAGCAAAAACTCGGTTTGGTTATATGTGCACTGAGTAAATGGAGTATGGTTGATGTATTTGTTATTGCATTAATAGTAACCTACCTTGCTGGAAACGCGCACGGGAAAAGTGGTGAGTTACTTATTATGAATGCTCAATTTGGCGAAGGTTTTTGGTATTTTTGCGCATATTGTATTTTTGCTATTTTAGCGAGTAACTTAATAAAAACACCAATTACAGTTTCTAAATAACGACTTAAAAATTTGTGGCAGCAACTGAGTTGCCATATAATTACACCGACATTTATTTTAAAGGCACTACATTGCAGCGTTTTTATTCAAGCTTACTTATCGTCACCTTGTTACTCACTTTTGTGGGTCAAGCTGTTGCGTCTGTAGCTATGGTGTGTGAAATGCCGCATGAGGGCGCTAAAACATTCGCGCACAGTAAAATGGATATGCCGAAAAGTGATTTTAAAATGCATGAGAATATGTCTCATAACATGGCTGCAATGGATTGTTGTGACAACGAAAACACATCTAAAAATGAATGCAAATGCCCCATAAACGGCTGCGCTACAAATTCAATGCTTAACGTAGAAAGTTTATTTAGCATTACCTTACTTGAGTCTGAGAAAGTTAACTTAAGCGTCCCATCCACACAAATTACTATACCTCGCTCACTTTACCGACCTCCTATGTTTGCTTAATTGCAGGATAGGTGTATTTAAAATTTAAATTTTTAAGCTTCAACAGCTGCTAATCACCTTTTCTGCCTTGAAATAAGACTTTTGTTTTCTTTATTTTGGCCGGAGTAGGTAATGAACCTCGTTATAAACTTTAAAATAATATTATGTAGTACTGTGCTTTTAAGTACGGTAGCTAAAGCGCAAAGTACCTTTGATTTTCAAATACAAAATTCACCCCGTTCAGTCCAAACGCTTAGCTTAGCGCAGGCGCTAAATTATGCACTTACAAATGAACCAAGGCTAAAAGCTAGCAGCGAAATGCAAGCGGCCACTATGTCAAAAGGTATTGCTGCGGGCAGCCTACCCGATCCCGTTTTAACCGTTGGTTTATTAAATTTACCAACGAATGGATATGCGTTTGATCAAGAAGGAATGACGCAGCTAAAAGTAGATTTAAGCCAAAAATTTAGTCGTGGTGATAGCCGATCCTTACAAACAAAAGCGTTAGCTCAATTAGCGCAGCAGTATCCTTGGCAACGCGCCGATAGGCTTGCTCAGGTTAAAGCAATTGTAATTGAGTCATGGCTAAATGCTTACAGGGCACAACGCAGTATTGACCTAATTGAGCAAGACAAAGGTTTGTTTTCTCAGCTAATAGAAATAACAGAGGCAAGTTACGCAAATACCTTAGGTAAAACCCGTCAGCAAGACATTATTCGTGCACAATTAGAGCTTACTCGCCTTGAAGATAAGCTTATTACGCTTGAGCAGCAATTTGAAAGTGCTAAAAGTCGCCTTGCACAGTGGCTACCTATGGATATGTTAATGCAGCCACTTAATAGTGATTTAATTAAAACGACCCCATTAATTGACTTTTCACAGTTGGAGTTTAACCAGTTAATACCGCTTTTAATGGCTCACCCTGCAATTGTTGCTATAGAAAAAACAGTCACAGCTAAACAAACAGAAGTTACCCTTGCTAAGCAAAGTTACAGACCTCAAGTGGGTGTTAATGTGGGTTATGGTTATCGAGATGATACGCCTGTGGGAGAATCGCGAGCTGACTTACTCTCAATAGGGTTGAGTATCGATTTGCCACTATTTACCGATAATAGACAAGATCAGCAAGTTAAAGCCGCTATTGCAACCGCAGAGGCAACTAAAACGCAAAAGTTGGTTGCTCTTCAAAAACTAAAAGGGATGTATTTTAAAGAGTACAGCCAGTTAGCACGGCTAAAAAAACGTGAGCTGCTTTATAAAAACACATTATTACCTCAAGTAGCAGAGCAAGCCCAAGCTACGCTAAATGCTTATACCCGCGATGATGGTGATTTTTCTGAGGTAATGCGTGCGCGTATTAGTGAGCTAAACGCCAAAATAGATGCCTTAAATATTACCGTCGACCAGCAAATTATTACTGCCCGACTTAATTACTATGCAAGTAGTTTAGATACCCAAGTAATGGCTGAGCAAGTAGGAGAAACCAATGAATATTAATTTAAAACTACTTATAGCGGGCGCTGTGGGGGCGGGTGTTTTGGCGATAACACAGCAGTTTTTAATAGATAGCTCAGCAGCAGGTGAGCAGCAACATGCATCAAAAGAGCCACTTTATTGGGTTGCGCCAATGGATAGTAATTATAAACGCGATGAGCCGGGGCTTTCGCCTATGGGGATGGATTTAGTACCTTTTTATAAAGATGATGCTAACAATAGCCCAGGTACCGTAACTATCTCTCCAGAGGTGGTTAATAACTTGGGCGTAAGAACCAGTAAGGTACAGCTAAAAACTCTGCAAAGCGATATTAATACCGTGGGATATGTACAGTACAACCAAGATCAGTTAATTCATATTCATCCGCGAGTAGAAGGGTGGTTAGAAACTTTATTTGTAAAAGCACAAGGCGCACAAGTTAAAGCGGGTGAGCCTTTGTATACCTTATATTCCCCTCAGTTGGTGAACGCTCAAGAAGAGTTTTTACTAGCAGTAAACCGTAATAATACGGTGCTAATAAGGGCGGCAAAAGCACGTTTAGAATCGTTAAATGTGTCTGATGGGTTTATACAGCGTCTTCAAAATAATAAAAAAGTAATGCAAAACATTACATTTTACGCCCGTGAAAGTGGCGTGGTTGATGAGCTAAATGTACGGGAAGGTTTTTTTGTAAAACCAGGTACATCAATGATGAGTATTGCTCAGTTAGATGAAGTGTGGGTAGAGGCGGAGGTATTTGAGCGACAAGCGGCGCAAGTAAGTGTTGGCTTACCCGTTACTATGACCCTTGATTATTTAAAGGGAGAAAAGTGGCAAGGCAAAGTCGATTATATTTACCCCGCGCTTGACGCTAAAAACCGTACTTTGCGTGTAAGACTCAGATTTAATAATAAAGATCACCGCTTAAAACCTAATATGTTTGCACAAGTAAGTATTCATTCAAGTGCGAGTGAAGCTCACCTCACTGTACCAAAAGAAGCGGTTATTCGTACTCAGCACCAAAACCGAGTTGTTATCGCAAAGGGGGAGGGGAGATTTAAATCGGTGCAAGTAGATGTTGGGCATATTAATAGTACCGAAGCCGTTATTCTATCGGGTGTTTTAGAGGGCGATAAGGTTGTTACCTCGGCGCAGTTTTTAATTGATTCTGAGTCGAGTAAAAGCTCTGACTTTAAGCGAATGGACATGCCTAATTTAGGCTCTAGTTCACACTCGGGTATGAGCATGGATATGAAGGCAACTATGCAGCCACAAACAGCCACAGTTAACGGTACTATTAATGCAATAAACTTACAAAATCGTGTCATTAATATCAGTCGTGAGGCCATACCAAAATGGAATCGAGAGCCTGCCACAATGGATTTTATATTATCGCCAGAGGTAGATATTAGCCTGCTTAAACATGCTCAGTATATTAATTTTACGTTTAGCATTATTAACGATGAATTTGTGATTACAGAGATAAAGATCGCAAAGCCAAATAGCCACTCTACTATGCAACACAGTTCTCACTAGGAGCCATTATGATAACTGCCATTATTCGCTGGTCTGTTAGCAATCGCTTTTTTGTGTTGTTGCTTACATTAATACTCATGGGGGGAGGGTTATATGCAGTAAAAAATACTCCTGTAGATGCGCTGCCTGATTTATCTGATGTGCAGGTGATTATTAAAACCTCGTATCCTGGGCAAGCCCCACAAGTCGTGCAAGACCAAGTTACATTCCCGCTGACTTCGGCAATGCTTTCTGTGCCAGGGGCGCAAACAGTAAGAGGCTTTTCGTTTTTTGGCGACTCGTATGTTTACGTTATTTTTGATGAAAAAACCGATTTGTATTGGGCACGAAGCCGCGTGCAAGAATACTTAAGTCAAGTAGCAAAACGCCTTCCTGAAACGGCTAATGCAGAGCTTGGCCCCGATGCAACGGGTGTTGGTTGGATTTACTTATATGCACTGGTTGATAAAACAAATAAGCATGACATTAGCCAATTAAGAAGCTTGCAAGATTGGTTTTTAAAGTTTGAGTTACAAACCGTGCCGGGGGTGTCAGAAGTTGCAGCCGTAGGTGGCATGGTTAAGCAATATCAAGTAAATGTAGAGCCCGATAAGTTACGCGCATATGGTATTCCGCTAAGCCTAATTCAAACGGCTATAAAGCAAGGCAATCAAGAAATGGGCGCCTCTGTGGTAGAAATGGCAGAAGCTGAATACATGGTAACAAGCACCGGCTATATAAAAAGTGAAGCCGATTTAGAGGCTATTCCCCTTGGTGTAAACGCCAATGGTACTGCGCTGCAATTGCGAGATGTAGCCGACATACGGTTAGGGCCGCAAATGCGCCGCGGTATAGCCGAGTTAAATGGAGAAGGCGAAGTAACTGGCGGCATAGTTATTATGCGTTATGGCGAAAATGCACAAAAAACAATTGAATTGGTAAAAGCAAAATTAGCATCACTCAAAAAAGGATTACCAGAGGGCGTTGAAATAGTTCCTGTGTACGATCGTTCTAACTTAATAAATAACGCAATTGATAACCTAACCAGTAAATTAACTGAAGAGCTGATTGTAGTTGCATTAGTGTGTGTGGTGTTTTTGTTTCATGTGCGCTCATCTTTAGTGGCTATTATTACCCTGCCACTAGGTATTTTAACTGCGTTTATTATTATGTATTGGCAAGGGATTAATGCCAATATAATGTCGTTAGGGGGCATTGCCATTGCAATAGGTGCAATGACCGACGGCGCGATAGTCATGATTGAAAATATGCATAAGCATATGGAAAAAACGCCATTAACCAACGAAAACCGCTGGGAGATAGTTGTTAAAGCGGCTAGTGAAGTAGGCCCAGCGTTGTTTTTTAGTTTACTTATTATAACCGTAAGCTTTATGCCGGTATTTATTTTAGAAGCGCAAGAAGGGCGTATGTTTGCACCTTTGGCTTACACTAAAACCTATGCAATGGCTGCCTCTGCGGGGCTTGCAATTACACTTGTGCCAGTTTTAATGGGCTACTTTATACGTGGAAAGGTGCTTAAGGAGGAAAAGAATCCAGTAAATCATTTATTAGTTATGGCGTATAAGCCGCTATTAAATAAAGTGCTTAAGTTTCCTAAAGTAACTTTGCTACTTGCCTGCGTGGTTGCTGTTATAGGCTTTTATCCGCTAGATAAAATGGGGAGTGAATTTATACCCCCGCTTGATGAGGGGAATTTAATGTATATGCCCACTACTTACCCTGGTTTATCGATAGGTAAAGCACGTGAAATTTTGCAGCAAACTGATAAGTTAATTGCCACTGTGCCAGAGGTTAAAACGGTATTTGGGAAAGTGGGCCGCGCCGAAACCGCGACCGACCCAGCGCCACTTACGATGATTGAAACCTTCATTCAATTAAAACCAAAAGGTGAGTGGCGCGAGGGAATGACACTCGACAAGCTCAAAAAAGAACTCGACGGTTTGGTTAAATTTCCTGGGCTGACTAATGCGTGGGTTATGCCCATTAAAACGCGTATTGATATGCTTGCAACGGGTATTAAAACCCCAGTAGGTATTAAAGTTGCTGGACCTAAACTAAGTGAAATTCAAAAAATTGGCCAACAAATAGAAGTGCTATTAAAAGACGTGCCAGGCACTGCATCGGTATACTCTGAGCGAGTAGCAGGTGGGCGCTACATTAAAGTAGACATAAACCGTGAAAAAGCCGCTCGATACAGTTTAAATATCAGCGATGTACAGCAAGTTGTTGCGACGGCTATTGGCGGAATGAACGTAACACAAACAATAGAGGGGCAAGAGCGCTACCCCGTAAATTTACGTTATCCGCAAGCATACAGAGACTCACCAGAAGAGCTCATGTTACTTCCTATAGTTACACCTTCTGGGCAGCGCATAGCTCTTGCTGATGTAGCCGATGTATTTATTGAAAATGGCCCACCCGGGATAAAAAGTGAAAATGCACGTGTAAATGGTTGGGCGCTTATTGATATTGACGGTGTTGATATTGGCACTTACGTACAAAATGCTCAGCAAGTATTAAATAAGCACTTAGTATTGCCTGCTGGTTATTCTATTACATGGGCTGGGCAGTACGAATACATGCAGCGAGCCAAAGACAAACTTACTTACGTATTACCACTTACTTTAGCGATTATTATTGTATTGCTTTACCTTAATTTTAGAAGCTTTGCTGAAGTGACTATTATTATGGCTACGTTGCCACTGGCGATGATTGGTGGCATATGGTTAATGTATTTAGAGGGATTTAATTTTTCAGTAGCAGTAGGTGTGGGCTTTATTGCCTTAGCCGGTGTTGCCGTTGAAATTGGCGTAATTATGTTGGTGTATTTAAATCAAGCCTATCAAGAAAAATCCTTAGAAGCTGAGCTAATAGGTAAGCCGCTTAGTTTAATACAGTTACAACAAGCAATTATTGAAGGCGCAGGGCTGCGGGTGCGCCCAGTAATGATGACGGTTGCAACTATCATTATTGGTTTGCTACCAGTGCTTTATGGTACTGGTACTGGCAGCGAAGTAATGAGCCGAATTGCAGCGCCTATGGTTGGCGGCATGATAAGCGCAATTGCCCTTACCTTGGTTGTTATTCCTGCCGTTTACCTATTATGGCGCAAGCAAGGGCTTAAATAATGAAGTAATAGAGCAATGTATCATTTTTTAACCTGATCTGCGCCTTGTAACTAGGCTCAGGTTACTAAAGCATTGCTCTATAAAAATTACCTATAATTTGTAAGTTGTTCTATTAAATGATTCATTATTATTTATTTTAATTTTAAGCTTTTGTTTTTAGTTGTTTTTTTAGTTGGCATGTTTTACGCAACAAAGTAGTACAGTCAACTTAGTAAGGAACGCACATGCAAGTTAAAACAATTAAAGAAGTGTACGATTGGACCGTTTTATTTCACACACAAATGGCGGCAAATTTTTATAGTGTAAAGGACATACTTGATGAACATAACGCGATGCTGGTGGACTATTACCTAAATTACGAAAAAAAGCTCGCTGAGGATTTAGTGGGTTTTAAAGCTATTACCGAAATTAATACTTTAGATACTTATAGTTATGAATACTTTGCAGAAAACCCTGACCTGATCACGTTTGAAGATATTAGTAAAGATCAGCAGTTTGATGAAAAAGTAATTCAAAACTACTTATCAAGTCAGCATCAAAAGGTGATTGAGCTATATAAATATTTATTAGAGCGCGCCGAAACTGATAATGGTCAGGAAAAGCTTGAGCAAATATTAGAGCTGGAAGAGCAAGGCTTAAAGCAAATGATGCAAAGCACAAACCGCCATATGGATATGTAATTGTAAAAAACAGGGTGTTGGTCACCCTGCTTTTTTGATCTAAGAGCAGTTAAACGCGATACCAACCTTTTTTAAATAGCGTTGTTCTAGCGCTAAATCGGCTTGAAGCAGGGTGTGCTCTTGAAGATAGTTATCGCAAAACTTTATAAATAATCCAGTGTTATTTGCGCTAATTTCCATATTTGGTTTTTGGCTAATTTGTCGTTTTTGATTAAATAAAATCGCTAAACGTAAAATAGTAATAAGCTTAAGCACCTGCTGCTGAGAAATAGTTATAAATTCAGAAAGTTCATCGAGTTTTATTTTTTTACGGTAAAAACGAATAAGTGAGCTGAGTATTAACTGCTCCTGCTGTGTAAAGCCCGGTAATTGGCTATTAGCAACAATATAAGCACTGTGCTTATTAATACCTGATGAGTTAATAGATAAGCCAATTTCATGTAGTTTTGCTGCCCAAATGAGTAATGCAACATCGTCATCATTGTTAAGTTGCCAAGGGGATTTTAAGCGCTCATAGAGCCAAATAGCGGTATCTGAAACTCGTGTCGCGTGAGCTTTATCTACCGTGTATCTGTCGCTAACATTATTTATGGTATTACTGCGAATATCTTTGTCAGCTAACTTTTGCTGCATTTCATGAAGCAATCCCTCTCGCAGTGAAAAATCACTATAAGTTAGCTCGGTGATTGCAAACTCTCTAAAAATAGCAATTAAAATAGCAAGTCCGCCACACATACTTTGCTGACGTTCTGGTGTTAGTCCCTCAATTTCTAAATTATCAATTTTTTTTGCTTTTAAAAATTGTTGTTTCAGAGTTAATAAATCGTCGTAAGTTATGCAAGGGTGATGAGGATTTTGAGCGCTCACCATAGCCAATATCGATTTTATCGTTCCTGAGGTACCAATAACGCTTTTCCACCCCTGTGATACATAATTGGCAAAAATAGCTTCTATTTCTTGTTCTGCTTTTATTTCAGCTTTATTAAAGCGCTTAGCGTTTATGATGCCGTCACTAAAAAATTGATTGGTGTAACTAACGCATCCCATATTACGGCTTGTAAGTAGTTTATGTTTAAAATGCTTACCAACTATAAGTTCTGTACTACCGCCCCCTATATCAATAACAAGACGGTTATCTTCGTTATGTACATAATGAGCAACCCCTTGATAAATCAGCCGTGCTTCTTCTTGCCCCGCAATTACATCAATATGAAAAGGAAATACTTTATTGGCCTGCGTTAAAAAAGCATGAATATTTTTAGCTCTGCGAAAAGTATAAGTTGCTGCTACTTTAACGTTGCAGGCAGGGAAGTCTTGTAGCGTTATTGCAAACTGCTTAAGCACAATTAAGGCGCGATCAATTGCTTGCTGGCTGAGCCTAAATTTATCATCTAGACCGTCTGCTAAATATACACGCTGCTTTTCTTTATGCAGAATTTGTAGTGTGCCGTCAACTTCGCGAGCAACCACTAAATGAAAGCTATTTGAGCCTAAATCGACGGCTGCTATTGAGGGATGATCATTCATTATTATAATTGTGTTCCCATTTTTTTAGATGGTCGTAAATTGCAATTTGCGAGCGTATTTTTTTTCTGTTTCCGCGTCTTACATACGCATTTTTTTGCTCGCTGTCGATTAGCCGTGCTTTAGTACGGTCTTTAAATTGTAGCTCTAAAATATCAATAATGAGCCGTTTTAATCGAGCATCTAAAATTGGTACGCCCACTTCAACGCGATGTTCTAGGTTACGTGTCATCCAATCGGCAGACGAAATATATACTTTGTCGTCTCCGTTATTACCAAACACCATGACTCTAGGATGCTCTAAAAAGCGATCTACAATACTTATTACTCTTATATTGTCGCTAAATTTAGCAATGCCTGGTATTAACGAGCACATACCACGAACAATGATGCGTATTTTAACGCCTCTGCGGCCGGCGTAATAAAGCTTATCAACAAGCTGTTTATCAACTAAGTTATTTATTTTTACAGTGATTTTACCGGGGTTGCCGTTTTCTACATGCTGAATTTCTTTATCGATTAAATCCAGCAGCATATCGCGCGCATTAACGGGAGAGATCATAAGGTATTCAAAATTGAATGGCTTATAGCTGCTTTCAATAAATTTAAATACACTATCGCATTCCTCGCAAATACCAGCGTGCTTAGTGAAAAGGCTAAAGTCGGTGTAAATTTTTGCTGTTTTTTCGTGAAAATTCCCTGTGCCTATGTGTGCGTATTTCACTATTTTATTTTTTTCTTTGCGATGAATAATACACAGCTTACTGTGCACTTTTAGTGCAGGAATACCAAAAATTACCTTTATGCCCGCACTGCTTAACACTTTTGCCCACTCAATATTATTTTGCTCATCAAAACGGGCTTTAAGCTCAACCATTACGGTAACTTTTTTGCCATTTTTTGCTGCATTAATAAGTGAAGATATAAGCCGTGATTTACTTGCAACGCGGTAAATATTAACTTTAATTTGCGTCACTACTGGGTCAAACGCTGCTTGGCGCACAAACTCTAGCAAATGATTAAAGGTATGATATGGATAGTAAAGTAATATATCTTGCTCGGTTATGGCGTCAAATACGCTGGTGTGTTTATTAAAAGCAGTGCTTTGTAATGCAGGTAGCGGTTTGTTTTCAAGGTATTGGCGACCAACATTTGGAAAGGCTATAAAGTCTCTAAAGTTTCGATAGCGCCCGGCTGGAATAAGTGCATCGTGGTGAGTCACATTTAGACGTTTTTTCATTACTTTTAACATGCTTTCAGGCATTGCTTCGTCGTATACAAGGCGCACTGGCTCTGCATAAATACGCTGCTTTAGGCCCTTTGACATTTTATCAAGCAAGCCTTCTTCTAATTCATCATCAAGATTATATTCGGCATCGCGGGTTAATTTTATTGCGTGCCCTTGAATGGTTTCAAAGTTAAAAAAGTTACTAAATACATCATTTAAAAAGTACGAGATTACGTCATCTAGCATCACTATTGTTTTACGACGGCGTGTTCTTTCTGGCGGTAAAATTATAAAGCGAGGAACCCGATCTGTAGGCACTTCAAGCATAGCAAAGTGACTTTTCTCATCGCTCATTTCTACAAAAAGGTAGGTCATTGTGTCGTTTATATAATCAGAATAGTCTTTATTTTCGTCGAGTAGAATTGGGGATATATGCTGTAATACGTTGTCGTGAAAATAGTTTTTTAGCCAATTTGAGTGAAACTCAGTCAGCTTTTCGGGGCGATCGACATGAATATTATGGGTGGTAAGGTCGTTTAAAATTTGTTGATGAATTTGATTAAATTTTTTACCAAGCTGCAATACTTTTTTTTGTATTTGGCTTAGGAGTGCTTCATCTTCTTCAAAATTAGCATCGGGAAGTTTATTTAATAAAATACGACGCTTAACATCGGCAACACGCACCCTAAAAAACTCATCAAGATTATTAGAAAAAATACCTAAAAACCGCATCCGTTCAATAATAGGGTTATTTTTGTCTTTTGCTTCTTGCAATACGCGTTCGTTAAACGAAAGCCAACTTAGCTCTTTCGCAAAGTGCTCGAGGGCTTGAGTTTGTTTGATATGGGCGTTCATACTTTATTCCATGATTAGATGCAGAATAAAATATAGTGCCGATTAATGACATTAACATGACATGCGTGTCACATTTGTGACACGCAAACAGGGGTTATGGCTCTTCTACGTCCACAATTAAATCGCTAGTAATTGCTTCAAGTGCGTAAATTACTTCGTCTTTATCCATTCCACCAGGTAAGGTTACCGTTGCAACAGCACTAAATATTGGCACTCCCCAATTAGGTGCACTCTGTTGCCTTGAATTTAAATGCGTAATGTTAGCGCCTTTGTGGCGAATAACACTTGCGAGTTCTTGTACAATACCTGGACGGTCGTTGCCCGTAATAACTAAGTTAAGCTGTTCACGTGCGCTTGGCTCTACTTCGGTATTACCTGCCTCTATCCTTACATCTAATTTTGGCAGTGCATTAAGTGCATTTTGCAAAGGTTGAAAGTGCTCCTCAGCTAATTCAAGTTGTATAATACCCGCAAAGTGCCCAAGTAAATGACTTAAATTACTACTAAGCCAGTTACCATGATTTTCTAATACGACTGATGAGATATTCTCTACTAAACCAGGGCGGTCTTGCCCTAAAATCGTTATAACCAACTGCTTCATAAATAATTCTCTTATTTAAGCCCCAAAAAGTATACGTATAGGCATTAATGTGTGACGTTAAAAAGTGTGTGGTCGAAATGTATTATTTACTATTAGCACTAGGCATAAAATATAAACTTACCGACTACTTTATACAGCACTTACAGTGCTCAACCCGTTGCCATTGCTATTTATCTGGTGCGTTTTAAGTATTGACTCCGATAAATACTTTGTCCAATTATTTTGCAATTTAGTTCACTCTATAAGAATTAATTTTTGATTAAGCTGACCATTTGGTTAGTTTATCTCTTTATACCTTTATTTGAGTGGCTTAAATATTACGGCTGTAACATTACTGTCATCTTGATGAAATATAATTTCGCCAACGTTAAGATTAAAGGGTGTTTTGATGACTTCAAATCCGAATAAACCGACTTTTAATACGGATCGAAGCCGTCTATTTAAAGATCGGTTTGCCAAGTTTGGTATAACCGCAGGTGGGGTAATGGTATTAATAGCGCTGCTATTGATATTTTTCTACCTTCTTTATGTAGTTCAGCCAATTTTTGAATCAGCAAAAGTAGAAAAACGCGATAGCTTCAATGTAACTAACTCGCAGCAAATTGCAGGTTTAGGTGTTGAAGAACAAACTGAAGTTGCTTACCTACTAAGCAAGCAAGGGCAAGTTGATTTTTATAGTGTTGATACCGACAGTTTTGGTAAAAAGCTCAAAACACTTGATGCGCAATTACCAAGCGATGCGACAAGTTTTGCAACCAGCGCTCCCTTTCAGGGGCATTATGCGTATGGTTTAGAAAACGGCAGCGTAATGGTTGTTGCACCTAAATTTTTAGTTACCTTTCCAAATAACGAGCGAAAATTAACACCTCGTTTAGATTTTCCGCTTGGGGAAATGGCACTTGAAGTTGATGAGCAAGGTGCTGCTATTAAACGCTTTGCATTTAGCCATTACGAAGACAAAACAGCCGTTGTTGCACTTACCGAAGATAAGCGCGTGCTATTTAGCAGCTTTGTTGCTGAAGAAAATATGTTTACTGGCGAAGTTGAATGGGTTGTTGAACGTACTGAGCTTGATGTAAATGGGCGTGTAGACGAGCTATTAATTTCGCCAGATACAACACGGACTTTTATTCGTTCAGCTAATCAAATTTACGTTTATGATACGCGCTACCCAGATGACGTAGAGCAGATACAGTTACTTTCAGCTAATGAAGAAAATGCAAATATAGTATCAGCACAGCTTCTAGCGGGTGCAAACTCGTTAATGCTTGCTAATGACAATGGTGAAGTGTCGCAGTGGTTTGAAGTTAATACAGAGGCTGGGCGTGAGTATCAAAAAATACGTTCGTTTGAAACGACTAAGCAAAGTAAGCTCAATGTATTTACCGAGTTTTACCGTCGTACTTTCTTTACTACGAGCAGTAATGGTGAGCTAGGCGTTTATTACACAACCAGCGAAGCAAAACTATGGCAAGGTAAGGTAAGTGAAGGCGCTATAGAAAACTTTGCAATTGCACCGCGTTCAAACGCCGCGCTTTTACTTGCTGATAACAAATTATCCGTACTTGAAATTCATAATGAGCACCCAGAAGTGACGTGGTCTGCTTTATGGCAAGAAGTATGGTACGAAGGTTACCCTGAGCCGGGTTATATTTGGCAGTCAACTTCTGCAAGTGATGACTTTGAATCTAAATTTTCATTAGTGCCAATTTCGTTTGGTACGTTAAAAGCAGCGCTTTACGCGATGTTATTTGCAGTACCTATTGCGCTTTCTGCCGCTATTTATACGGCTTATTTTATGTCAAGCGAGTTGCGTAAAGTAGTTAAGCCTACAGTTGAAATAATGGAAGCTCTTCCTACTGTTATTTTGGGATTTTTAGCGGGTCTGTGGTTAGCGCCATTAATTGAAGAGCACTTGCCGGCTATTGTTGGGCTGCTGGTATTGTTGCCGCTTGGTATTTTAGCTACCGCATTGGGTTGGACTAAGCTGCCGTCGAGTATTCGTCATAAAATTCCTGAAGGTTCACATTCAATACTATTGATTCCGGTAGTGCTATTAATTGGTTGGTTCTCATTCGCGATGAGCGAAACAGTAGAGCTTTGGATGTTTGATGGCAATGTACGTCAATACTTAACTAATGAGCTTGGTATGACGTTTGACCAACGTAACTCATTAGTAGTTGGTATAGCGATGGGGTTTGCTGTTATTCCTACTATATTCTCGATTGCTGAAGATGCTGTATTTAGTGTGCCTAAACACTTATCAAATGGCTCACTTGCATTGGGTGCCACGCAGTGGCAAACACTTGTACGTGTGGTACTTCTTACAGCAAGCCCTGGTATTTTCTCTGCAGTAATGATGGGACTTGGCCGTGCAGTGGGTGAAACCATGATTGTACTAATGGCTACAGGTAACACACCTATTATGGATTGGAGTATTTTTCAAGGTATGCGTACGCTTGCAGCAAACATTGCAGTAGAAATGCCTGAGTCAGAAGTTGGTAGCTCGCACTATAGAATATTGTTCTTAGCAGCCTTTGTACTATTCATATTCACCTTTATTTTCAACACAGTGGCTGAGTTTGTTCGTCAGCAACTGCGTGAAAAATACAGCTCAATGTAAGCGGAGAGACACGACATGGTAAAGCAGTGGTTTAAGTCTGGTTCTCCTTGGATTTGGATGACAGGTGGTGCAGTCAGCATCAGCTTGATTTCGGTTTTAGGTTTATTAGCAATGATAGCCTGGAAAGGGTTAAGCTTTTTCTGGCCTTCTGAAGTTGTACAGTTTGAGCTTGAAGGGTCTATTTCAAAGCAAACTGTAATAGGCGAAATTTACGACCGTGAATTAGTACCAAAAGCGCGCTTAGCGGCTACCGGTATTGATGTAAGCGGGTTCAAAAAAGACGAAGTAGAGCGCCTACTTATCAAAACGGGTAACCGTGAATACGTAGATTTAGACTTTCGTTGGATTTTAGAAACCGACATTACAAATAAAACAACGCCGGCAACGCTTGCTGTATTTGAGCGTAGTAAAAATGGTAACTTTTATGGTTACGTTGAAAGTGTAATTAAAGATGGTAAACCAGTTGAAGGCGATAAAATTGAAGCGCTGCATGAACTTGTAGATCGCGCTGTAGATTTAAACGATGAAGCGCTTGATTTACAAAATGGTGACATTGGCCATATAAACTATGAGCTTGAGCGTCTTCGTTTAAAAGAAAAAGGGTACTTGCTTGATGATGCATTAACAGATGAACGTGTAGCTGAGCTTGCTCAAGCACGGGCAGATTTACGTGCAGAATATGCAGTGCTTGAAAAAGATTTATTTGCACTTCGTAAGCAGGCAAAACGTGACCATGTCACTGTAAAAGATATGCGCGGTGAAGTGGTTACTATTCCGATGTATCAAGTACTTGATGTTTGGTTTCCAAACGATATGGGTTTTTTTGCAAAGCTTGGTCATTACTTTGTACAACTAGGTAAGTTTGTATCAGACGACCCACGTGAAGCAAATACCGAAGGCGGTGTATTCCCAGCTATATTTGGTACTGTATTTATGGTTATGTTAATGGCTGTAATTGTAACGCCTTTTGGTGTGGTAGCTGCAATATACTTACATGAGTACGCAGCTAAAAACGCAGTGACTAAGATGATCCGTATCGCGGTAATTAACTTAGCGGGCGTACCTTCTATTGTGTACGGCGTATTTGGCCTAGGCTTTTTTGTATATATGCTAGGTGGCAGCTTAGATCAGTTGTTTTACCCTGAAGCATCACCTACTCCCGTATTTGGTACGCCGGGTGTTATGTGGTCTGCGCTTACATTAGCTATTCTTACTTTACCGGTTGTTATTGTATCAACGGAAGAAGGTTTATCTCGTATTCCAAGTACAGTACGTGATGGTTCGTTAGCGCTTGGTGCAACAAAAGTTGAAACGTTATGGCGCATAATTATTCCTATGGCAAGCCCAGCAATAATGACAGGTTTAATACTTGCAGTTGCGCGAGCGGCCGGAGAAGTTGCACCACTTATGTTGGTAGGCGTTGTAAAAATGGCACCTACATTACCCCTTGATGGAAACTTCCCATATTTTCACTTAGATAGAAAGTTCATGCACTTAGGCTTTCATATTTACGATGTTGGCTTTCAAAGCCCTAATGTTGAAGCAGCGCGTCCGCTGGTATATGCAACGGCCTTTTTATTAGTGTCGGTGATTATTACCCTCAACATAACTGCGATTGGTATACGTAATCACTTACGTGAAAAATTTAGATCGCTTGAACACTAATTAGTAAAGATTTTATAGGTAACAAACATGATTACAGTCGCCCCACAAGTAAACCAAGCTAATATAGGTCAAAAATTAGACCTAGAAAACTTAACTGACGACCAAAAAGCGTTAGAGATTAAAAACCTTGATCTTTACTACGGTGAAAAACAAGCATTAAGCAATGTTAATATGAATATTCCGAAAGGTCAGGTAACCGCATTTATCGGACCATCGGGCTGTGGTAAATCAACGTTACTTCGTTGTATTAACCGTATGAACGATTTAGTTGATATTTGTCGTATTGAAGGTGAAATATTACTTCATGGCCAAAATATTTACGATAAAAGTGTAGATGTTGCCGCGCTTCGTCGCAACGTGGGTATGGTGTTTCAGCGCCCTAATCCATTTCCTAAATCAATTTATGAAAATGTGGTTTATGGCCTACGCTTACAAGGCATTAAAGAAAAGCGTAAATTAGATGAAGTGGTAGAGCAATCACTTCGCGGTGCTGCTTTATGGGATGAAGTAAAAGACCGATTACACGATAGCGCATTTGGCCTATCAGGTGGTCAGCAACAACGTTTAGTTATTGCCCGTTCAATTGCAATTGAACCAGAAGTACTTTTGCTAGATGAACCAACATCGGCACTTGATCCAATTTCTACGTTAGTTATTGAAGAGCTAATTAACGATTTAAAGAACAAATTTACCGTTGTTATTGTTACACATAATATGCAACAAGCAGCGCGTGTATCTGATCAAACCGCCTTTATGTACATGGGTGAGCTGATTGAATACTCAGACACAAATACCTTATTTACAACACCTAGTAAAAAGAAAACAGAAGACTACATTACAGGCCGTTACGGCTAGTTATCGCTTTCGTGTTGTTGATGAATTTAAGAGAAGGTAATTATGGAACATAATATTAATAAGCATATCTCTGGTCGCTTTAACCAAGAGCTAGAAAACGTACGTAATCATGTATTAAATATGGGTGGTTTAGTTGAGCAGCAGCTTAATAGTGCGCTTGATGCAGTTAGCCGTAACGATGCTGAGCTTGCACAAAAGGTGCGCCAAAACGATTACAAAGTTAATGCGATGGAAGTAAGCATTGATGAAGAATGTACGCGTATTATTGCGCGTCGCCAACCTGCCGCGAGCGATTTGCGCTTAGTTATAGCTATTGCAAAAACGATTGCAGATTTAGAGCGTATTGGCGATGAAGCTGAGCGAATTGCTAAAGTTGCACTTGATTCATTTACTAAAGATCAACAAGACTTATTAGTAAATATTGAAAACATGGGTCGCCAAGTTTTAAAAATGCTACATGATGTACTTGATGCATTTGCGCGTATGGATGTGCAACGTGCATTTGAAGTACACAAAGAAGATGCAAAAGTTGACCGTGAATATGAAGCGATCACACGTCAAATAATGACTTATATGATGGAAGATCCACGTTCAATTCCTAAAATAATGGATTTGGTGTGGTCAGTTCGCTCATTAGAGCGCATTGGCGATAGGTGTCAAAATATTGCGGAATACATCATTTATTTTGTAAACGGCAAAGATATTCGTCATACATCTCAAGAAGATATAGAAAAATCTTTATAAATTTTTACTAATCATTCTTTTGTATTAAAGCGACTCAGTGTCGCTTTGTGCATTGTTAGCCATGGTGAAATAATAAAAAGCGTTCACAATCGTGGCTAATACTGTAAAATTCATGCTGCAAAGCATATCAATTTGATTAAAGGGTCAGTTATGCCTACAAACGCGTTTTTAGGAGTATTTGCAAAATCTCCTATCAAACCAATGGAAGAACACATCAAGAAAGTTCATCAAGCAAGTAAAGCTTTGATACCTTTCTTTAATCACGTTTTTAAAGAAGAGTGGGAACAAGCAGAAGAGCTTCGTTTAACTATTCGTAATTTAGAGCGTGAAGCTGATGATATGAAAAGAGATATACGTTTACAGTTACCGCGCGGTTTATTTATGCCGGTAGAACGTACAGATCTGCTCGAATTAGTAACTCAACAAGATAAAATTGCCAATAAAGCAAAAGATATTGCTGGACGAGTGATTGGTCGTGAAATGACCATTCCTACAGTAATGCAAGCAGACTTTTTAGCTTATTTAACTCGCTGTGTCGATGCTACTAAACAGGCATCTAAAGCGATTAATGAGTTAGAAGAATTGCTAGAAACGGGCTTTAAAGGTCGTGAAGTGACCTTAGTAGAAAAAATGCTCGTTGAATTGGATGCAATAGAACAAGACACGGATGAAATGCAAATAAAAGTACGCCTCCAACTACGAGCAGTAGAAGGTGAGCTAAACCCTATTGATGTGATGTTTTTATATAAAATCATCGAATGGGTTGGCGAGCTTGCAGATATTGCAGAGCGCGTAGGATCACGTCTTGAGCTGATGTTAGCTCGTTAATTTAAAATCAGTTCAAACACGAAAGATTAAGGTTACACAATGGATATCATTGCATCTTACGGCACGGTATTAATTTTAATTGCCGCTGCAGTCGGCTTTTTTATGGCTTATGGTATTGGCGCGAACGACGTTGCTAATGCGATGGGTACTTCAGTAGGTTCTAAAGCACTAACAATCAAACAGGCAATTTTTATTGCGATGGTTTTTGAATTCGCAGGTGCTTATTTAGCCGGTGGTGAGGTTACATCAACAATTCGTAAAGGAATTATCGATGCCGCCCCATTTGCTGCACTCCCTGATTTAATGGTTTTAGGTATGATCTCTGCGTTATTTGCAGCGGGTACTTGGCTATTAATTGCTTCATTTTTAGGTTGGCCTGTTTCAACTACTCACTCAATCATTGGTGCTATTATTGGTTTTGCACTAGTGGCAGTAGGCACTGAGGCAATTCAGTGGGACAAAGTAGGTGGTATTGTTGGTAGTTGGATTATAACGCCGGCTATATCAGGCTTTATTGCATACTTAATATTTATGAGCGCACAAAAACTAATTTTTGATACCGATGCGCCACTTAAAAATGCTAAACGCTATGTACCACTTTATATGGGTTTAGCAGGCTTCATTATGGCGCTTGTAACCATTAAAAAAGGTTTAAAGCACGTAGGTATTAATATTGGTTCTGTAGAGGGCTATGCTCTTGCAATTGCTGTTGCAGTAATTGTGGCTATTATTGGTAAAATTGCTATTTCTCGATTAAATATCGATCCTAAAGCTGACAAGCAAATGCAGTTTAACAACGTAGAAAAAGTATTTGCGGTATTAATGGTACTAACTGCTTGTTGTATGGCATTTGCACATGGCTCTAACGATGTAGCGAATGCAATCGGTCCACTAGCTGCTGTTGTAAATATTGTTGAAAACAACGGTGAAATAGCTAAGAAAGCTGCTATTGCTTGGTGGATTTTACCGCTAGGTGGTTTTGGTATTGTGGCGGGCCTTGCTATTTTAGGTAAAAAAGTAATTAAAACGATTGGTGAAGGTATTACACATTTAACACCGAGCCGTGGTTTTGCTGCTGAATTAGCTGCTGCTTCTACAGTTGTTATTGCATCGGGCACGGGTATGCCTATCTCGACTACACAAACCTTAGTGGGTGCGGTGTTAGGTGTAGGTATGGCACGTGGTATTGGTGCACTTAACATGGGTGTTATCAGAAACATTGTAGTTTCTTGGGTAATTACATTGCCAGTTGGCGCTGCCCTTGCTATTGTTATTTTCTACGTACTAAGAACCGCGTTTGGGGTTTAACAAAAAAGTACTCAAAGACTTTTAGCTTGAAAAGATCTCAACGCCCTAGGTGTTGGGGTCTTTTTATTTGTGGAAAGAAAAAATGACTAATCTTCCAAGTATTAAACAGCTGCAATATTTATTAGCTGTTCATCAACATCAACACTTTGGCAGAGCTGCCAGCGCCTGCTTTATTGGTCAATCTACGCTAAGTAGCGCAATTCAAAATCTTGAAGAAACACTGGGTTGCCAGCTAATTGAGCGCGAAAACCGCAGCCTAATGTTTACCAGTATTGGTGAAGAAGTTGTTGAACGCTCTCGTAAAATAATAAACGATACGATTAGCTTAAAAGAGCTGACAAAAAGTTTTTTAACACCGCTTAGTGGTAAGTTAATAGTAGGCGTTATACCTACTATAGCGAGCTTTATAGCGGCGCCATTGTATCATTTTTGCAAGGAAACATTTTGCGATCTGGAACTGGTATTAATAGAAGATACCAGTGATAAGTTGCTCGATAAGCTAGAACACGGCCATATTGATTTAGCACTACTTGCATTGCCATATCAAACTGAAAAATTCCATACTCAAATTTTAGCAAAAGATCATTTCAGTCTAGTGCACCACAAAGATTACACGCAAGCGAAAGACGTGGAAGACTTTAATCTATTACCTGATGCAAGTGTGTTTTTATTAGAGCGAGAGCATTGTATGACGGGGCATGCCCTAAGTGCGTGCCATTTAAATCGTGCAAGCTGTATTAACCCTTTTGAAGCTGCAAGTTTGCATACGCTTCTAAGTATGGTTGAGCATCAGCTAGGCGTAACATTTTTGCCTCAAATGGCGATTAATGCGGGCATACTTGAAAATAAAGATATGGTTGCAACACCTTCACAAAGCGATGCTTATCGAGATATAGGTATCTTATGGCGAAAAACAACAGGCCGCATACGTGACTTTAAGCTATTTAGCCAGCAGTTAGAGATTTTTTTAAAGCGCCAATGTAGTTTAGAGCCTTTAAATCATAAATAAAAAAGCAGCCTACAAGGGCTGCTTATGACTTTGAACGTGGCTGTCGAAGGGCTCAAGCTCGGGTAAAAACAATAAATAAATCCACACGACTAAGTTAAAGTATGGAACGCAGCCTAGCGTAGTAAATACTTTAACAGGATAACCTTTGATATGTGCGTAACGGTAACATTGATACGCAATTGCAAAGTGTATAATTAGTAATAATATAACTAGCTGTGTCATACCTTTCTCCTTAAAAGCTAAACGCTTTAAAAGCGACTATAAACAATAGTATTAGCCATCAAAAGGTAATGTCATGTTTTTTAAGTGAAATACATAAAATAACACGACATTATTTATCTGGTGTTAAAAGTATAGGCAAGAAAGATAGAATTGGTAGTAATAAAATGCTTAAAATTGTTCAATAATGTTTATTTTAGAGCTAGCTTATTGTTGGTAAAACGTTTTATTTTTTGATATTTTTTCAAGTTCATTTTTTATCTTTTCTACAGGTATTGGGCGGGCGATAAAGTAGCCTTGTCCGTAATCGACACCTATTTCTTTTAGTGCAAAAAATATCTCTTCATTTTCAACATATTCAGCAACAGAGCGCTTATCTAAAGAGCGACTTATATCGTTAATAGCTTTAACAAGCGCTAAATCTATTGGATCGTTAAGCATGTCGCTCACAAACGATCCGTCTATCTTTACATGCTGTGCTGGTAACTGTTTTAAATAGTTAAAGGTGCTAAAGCCTGTACCAAAATCATCAATAGAGAAGTGACAGCCAAGTGTATTGAGCTTTTCTATCATTTTACGCGTTGCTTTTAAATTATTGATGCTGGCAGACTCGGTGATCTCAAAAATTATACGCGTTGGTGGTACTTGGTACTTTTCTAAATTTGATTCGATTAACGGTAGTAATCGCTCATCTAAAAATGATTGTGCCGATAAGTTAATTGCAACCTGATTGAGCTCAGGATGCTTTGCAACACAAGCAATTGCATTACGTACAACGCATTGGTCCATCATAAATGTATCGTTTAGCATTTCTAATGAAGGGATAAATTGATTAGGGTAAATCAATTCACCATCATGTTTTAAGCGAAGTAGTGCTTCAAAGTAGGCAACCTTATTTTCTTTAAAGTCCCAAATAGGTTGGTAATGTAGCTCAATATTATCTTGTTGCAGAGCCTGGCGAATTTCGTGACCCCATTCAAGCCCTGTTTGAAGAGTATTATTTTGAGCATCTTCTTTTGAGTAACAATGCACTAAATTACGCCCTAGGTTTTTAGCAATATATAAAGCGATATCTGCTTGTTTTAGACATTCGTTAGGGTCGCAATTTTGTGGCGTAATTTGTGTTAAGCCAATAGAGCAGCTAATGGTGTATATTTGATCTTCTGATTTAAATGAATGCTTTTCAATGGCACTACATACGCCTTCAGCAATGAGGTGAGCGTCTAGTAAATTCATATCTGAGAGTATCACTGCAAACTCATCGCCGCCAATTCTGCACACTAGGTGATCGTCGCCAATATTAGCTTTAAATAACTGCGCTACTTCTTTTAGTACTATATCGCCCTGATGATGACCTTTGCTGTCATTAATTATTTTAAAGTGATCAAGGTCAATGTATATAACAGCATGTTCTACACCTTCGTAAGTGTACTTATCTTGGCATATTTTGTTGAGTTGCTGATCGAAGTAATAGCGATTGTGTAAGCCCGTTAGTGGGTCGTGATGCGCTAAATGACGAAGCTGAAGTTCTGCTTGTTTTCGCTCATGTATGTTATCGATAGTGGCCGTTATTGTTGCGTTATTTCGGCTATTTTTAATTAACTGAAGACGACACTCAGCCCAAATCAGGTTGCCATTTTTATGGCTTAACTTTACTTCTATTTGTTGTTGCTGCTGGCCACCATTTAAAATATCGCTAATGGTATGGGTAAGCTTTTGTTGATCATCTAAACTACAGTAATCACTCAGTGATTTTTGCAGTGTTGATTTTACACCAAAGCCACTTAAGGCCTCCCACGCGGGATTAATAAAGCGGATCAACCCCTGCTGATCAAGCTCAAGCACTACAGTATTTAAGTGCAGTAAAATACGCTGATGCGCTGAAAACAACTCTTTGTAACGCACTTCACTAACACTTAACTGTTCTACTTTGTGCGCAAACTCTGCGTAACTGACCATAAAATCTTCACGTCGCGCTGCATGATCGCACACTTTATTTAAGAATGAAGGGTCGTAGGGTGCTCGAATAAAATCGGTAACACCTGAGAGTAAAAGCTGCTCTGCGTAATCGGCATCGTCGCTTTCAATAATTGTTACAATGGCCTGTTTAGAATTATGCTGAAGGATTTCTTCAACCAATAAGCTTGAGCTTTGAGCGCTAGACGAGGTTGCATCAAGTAACACGATTGAAAACTGCTGCTGGTTATAAGCGCTAAGAGCGGCTTTAGCAGTGGTAACATGCTTAATAGCAAAGTTTAACTTTAGTTGCTCGCTGATATTGTCGGCATTTTCTTGAATTGGCTCTAACAGTAATAAGTTTAGCCTGCTACTTTTTTCTAAATGAGTAGAGAGCACATTCGCGAGTACTTGCGGTAGCATATCTTTATGCTCAAACGGTAATACTGCATCTATACCGTAACTTCGAGCGGTGGTTTCTGCTATGCGTTCACAATAAATAGGCGGAATGAGTAAAATAGGAGTGTTTTTTGGGGTTTTTAAGAGCCCTGATCGAATCATTCTTGAAAAGCGCCAGCCATCAATTTTACCAACGTTAAGACCTGTAATTATAATATCGACAGGTTGTTGTTTTAATAGTCTTAAAGCTTGTTGGCTATCTTGGGCATCAATAAAGGTAAATACATCTAGGCTTTCAAGTGTGGCTCTAATCGCATGGCGTTCAGCACTACTTGCGTTTAATATAAGCAATTTTAGCTGGTTTGCCACGTTTTAAACCCTCAAATATAAATAACAATAAATTAACCAAACAAGAGTAATGATATTTAATCATAAGAACAAGAAAATTTAACGAGTAAAATGCGACTAAGGTACCATAAGTTTGGCTGATTTCTTGAGCTTAACACCCGTTACATATAAACTTGGCGCGATTTTAAATGATGTGGATTACTAAATTATGCGCGTGGCTGACTTTAGCTTTGAATTACCCGATGAATTAATTGCACGTTTTCCAAAAGCGGATAGAACCAGTAGCCGCTTACTTACTCTAGATGGTCCAACAGGTCAGGTTGAGCATAAAGTATTTAGTGACGTGCTTGATTTGGTAAATGAAGGTGACTTACTGGTATTTAACAATACCCGCGTTATTCCGGCGCGTATGTTTGGCCAAAAAGCGTCAGGCGGTAAAGTAGAAGTACTTGTAGAGCGTGTTGTTGATGAGCACAGAGTACTTGCCCATGTTCGCGCAAGTAAATCATTAAAGCCAGGTAACGAAGTTATTTTAGAAGGCAAAGCAAAAGCAACAATGATTGCACGCCACGATACTTTGTTTGAGCTTGAATTTGACCGCAATCAAAATGTACTGGATATATTAAACGACATTGGGCACATGCCGCTACCTCCATACATTGACCGCCCAGATACCGAAGCCGATAGAGAGCGCTACCAAACTGTATATGGTGAAAAGCCAGGCGCAGTAGCAGCACCCACAGCGGGTTTGCATTTTGATGATAAACTTATGGCTGCGCTTAAAAATAAAGGCGTGAATATGGCCTTTGTTACGTTGCACGTAGGTGCTGGTACATTTCAGCCAGTACGTGTAGATAGTGTTGATGAGCATGTTATGCACTCTGAGTACATAGAAGTGCCTGACGACGTAGTACAAGCTGTTGCGCAAACGAAGGCAAATGGCGGACGTGTAATTGCAGTTGGTACAACCTCAGTACGTTCACTTGAGTCGGCGGCTAAAATTCACGGCGGCAAATTAGATAGTTACTTTGGTGATACTGATATTTTCATTTTTCCGGGTTATCAGTTTAATGTTGTTGATGCCATGGTCACTAATTTTCACTTACCTGAATCAACGCTTATAATGTTAGTCAGCGCGTTTAGCGGCCAAGACAACATTATGGGCGCTTACAATACGGCAATAGAGCAGCAATATCGCTTTTTTAGTTATGGCGATGCGATGTTTTTAACGCGAAAATAAATGCAAATTTAGCTATTACTATTTATAAAAACCCAACTACTTAGTTGGGTTTTTATTTGCCTATGAGAATACACAGTGAATTTAGTTCAGTTGATAGTAATAACAAGGCAAAAAGGGTAGAATCGAGCGGTTAAATTATAGCTTGTTGGACTGTTTTTCCGACATTGAGGATGATATGAAATTTGAATTAGACCGTACTGACGGAAAAGCGCGCCGCGGCCGCTTGATTTTTGACCGTGGTG
Organism: Pseudoalteromonas sp. MMG006; assembly: GCF_018101025.1. Taxonomy (NCBI): domain Bacteria; kingdom Pseudomonadati; phylum Pseudomonadota; class Gammaproteobacteria; order Alteromonadales; family Pseudoalteromonadaceae; genus Pseudoalteromonas; species Pseudoalteromonas sp. MMG006. Next base: position 262,101 of record NZ_JAGJEJ010000003.1, on the reverse strand, counting down.
TAATAGAAACACCTGCATTTATGCCTGTTGGTACATACGGTACTGTAAAAGGTATGACTCCAGATGAAGTTAAAGCCACTGGCGCACAAATTTGTTTAGGTAATACCTTTCATTTAATGCTTCGCCCAGGTACTGAAATCATCAAGCAACACGGTGATTTACACGATTTTATGAACTGGGATTTCCCAATTCTAACAGATTCAGGCGGTTTCCAAGTATTCAGCCTTGGCGCAATGCGCAAAATTACCGAAGAAGGTGTTTTATTTCAGTCACCTGTAAATGGTGATGAAATTATGATGTCGCCAGAAAAGTCGATGGAAGTACAGCGCGATTTAGGCTCAGATATCGTCATGATTTTTGACGAATGTACGCCATACCCTGCTACCGAAAAAGAAGCAAAAGACTCAATGGAGCTATCTCTTCGCTGGGCTAAACGCTCAAAAGAAGGCCATGGAGATAACCCATCTGCGTTATTTGGTATTATTCAAGGTGGTATGTACCCAGAATTACGTGCACAATCACAAGCAGGTTTAGAAGAAATTGGTTTTGATGGTTACGCGTTAGGTGGTTTATCGGTAGGTGAGCCTAAAAACGAAATGATGAATATTCTTGATCATTGCGCGTACAAAATGCCTGAAGACAAACCACGCTACCTTATGGGTGTAGGCAAACCAGAGGACTTAGTTGAGTCGGTTCGCCGTGGTATTGATATGTTTGACTGTGTAATGCCTACGCGTAATGCACGTAATGGCCACTTATTTATTACCACTGGTATTGTTAAAATTCGTAACGCAGTACACAAAACAGACACAGGCCCGCTTGATCCTGAGTGTGATTGCCATACCTGTACTAATTACTCACGTGCATACTTGCATCACCTTGATAAATGTAACGAAATTTTAGGTGCGCGACTAAACACTATTCATAACTTACGTTACTATCAACGTGTTATGGAAGGTTTACGTAATGCAATTAGCGAAGGTAAATTAGAAGAATTTGTACAAGATTTTTATGCTCGCCGAGGCCAAGAAGTGCCAGAGCTTGTAGAGACAACAAATTAAACTTTAAAATTAAAGAGGAAGTATCATGAGTTTATTTATTTCAAATGCACACGCAGCAGCTGGTCAACCTGCAGCCGGCGGTGGCTGGGAAATGCTAATAATGTTAGCTATTTTCGGCTTAGTTTTTTACTTTTTAATCTACCGCCCACAAGCTAAGCGCGTTAAAGAACACAAAAGCTTAATGAGCGCGATGGCTAAAGGAGATGAAGTACTTACCCAAGGTGGTTTAGTAGGTAAAATTGTGAAGATTACTGAAGATAAAGATTTCATCGTTATCTCATTAAACGAGCAAGCTGAAGTAACAGTACAAAAATCTGCAGTATCTGCAGTATTGCCAAAAGGCACAATGAAGTCGCTATAAAAATAATAAGGACGACCCCGTGTTAAACAAGTTTCCAGTTTGGAAGTATTTACTTGTTTTAGCTGTGGTAGCTATTGGCGTTTTATATGCTTCTCCAAACTTGTATGGTCGCGATCCGGCCATTCAAGTTTCGGGGGCTAAAGGTGCCGATGTAGACCTCGCTGTTGTAGACAAAGTAAACGCAACCCTCAAAAAACATAACGTAACTGTTAAATCAACTAAGCTTGAAGATGGACAAATACTTGTTCGTTTCAAAAATGTTGAAGAGCAACTTAAAGCGCAAGATTTATTGCGTGATTCATTAAGTGACGATTACGTTTCTGCTATTAATATGGCTCCGGCTCAACCTACTTGGTTAAAATCACTCGGTGGTAACCCAATGAAGCTAGGTCTTGATTTAAGTGGTGGCGTACATTTCACCATGGAAATCGACATGGCAACTGCGGTTGATAACCAGCTTGAGCAAATGGAACAAGACTTTAGAAGCGATTTACGCGAAGAAAAACTACGTTACCGTAGTGTTCGCCGTGTAGCTGGCTCTGAGCGTATGCGTGTAGAAATGCGTACTGAAGAAGATAAAGATGCTGCAGAGCGCTTATTAGAATCTCGTTACCCATTAAATGTTTACATTGATGATAGCAGCAACGATAAAGCATTTTTTGCCAGCATGAGTGAGCAAAAGCTTAAAGAAATTCGTGACTACGCAATCAAGCAAAATGAAACGATTATCCGTAACCGTATCAACCAAATTGGTGTTGCAGAGCCAAATGTACAGCGCCAAGGTGCTGAGCGTATTATTGTGCAATTACCAGGTGTTCAAGATACCGCTCGCGCTAAAGAAATTTTAGGCGCTACGGCAACGCTTGAGTTTCGTGAAGTAGACGAAAACGCTGATCCAAGCGCAGCTGCTCAAGGTCGTATCCCAGCGGGTACTGAAATGATCATGAGCCGCGACGGCTACCCTGTTGTACTTAAAAAACGTATTATTCTTGAAGGTAGCCATATTACTGGCGCGCAATCAGGGAGTGACGAATACCAACGTCCACAAGTAAGTATTACTTTAGATAGCAAAGGTGGGGCAAAAATGAATGCCTTCACCAAACGTGCTATTGGTAAACGTATGGCCACAGTATTTATTGAATACAAGCCATCAGGTAAAAAGGATGAAAACGGTAAGGCGCTTCCACCAATTAAGGTAGAAGAAGTTATTAACGTTGCGACTATTCAAGCTCGACTTGATCGCTCATTCCGCATTACAGGTATCGATAACCCGGCTGAAGCGCATAACCTAAGCTTACTACTTAGAGCGGGTGCACTTGTAGCACCAATTCAAATAGTAGAAGAGCGCACAGTAGGGCCAAGCCTAGGTCAAGAAAACATTGAAGCAGGTATGACAGCTGTTGCACTTGGTTTTGCGTTTGTACTTGCCTTTATGCTTATTTACTACAAGGGCTTTGGCTTAGTAGCTAACTTAGCGCTCGCGGCTAACTTAGTGCTTATTGTAGGTATTATGTCGCTTATTCCGGGCGCTACATTAACGCTTCCAGGTATTGCTGGTATTGTATTAACCGTAGGTATGGCAGTAGATGCTAACGTACTTATTTTTGAACGTATTCGTGAAGAGCTAGCCGATGGCCGTAGCCCTCAACAAGCCGTTCATTTTGGTTATGACAGCGCTTTTAGCACTATATTTGATGCCAATATCACCACACTAATTGCTGCCATTATATTATTTGCCGTGGGCACAGGCCCAATTGCAGGCTTTGCGGTTACATTAGCAATTGGTATTTTAACTTCAATGTTTACAGCTATTGTTGGTACCCGCGCGGTAATCAACTTTATTATTGGCGGTAAACGTGTTGATAAACTTTCAATTTAAGGAGCAGACATGCAGATTTTAAGTTTGGGTAGCAGAACCCTTCGTTTCATGTCTCTTCGTAAAGTGGCTATGGGCTTTTCGACGTTATTGATAATCGCGTCGCTTGCGTCAATTTTTGTTAAAGGTTTAAACTTTGGCTTAGATTTTACCGGCGGTACTGCAGTAGAGGTGGGCTTTTCACAGCCTGCAGATCTAAAAAAGGTACGTGATGTACTTGGTGAAAATGGCTTTTCTGATGCTTCAGTACAATTATTTGGCTCAAGCCAAGAAATTTTAGTACGCCTAGCGCCTCGCGGAAGCGATGTAAAAGCAGAAGTTATTGGTAACCAAGTAATTGCCGCATTAAAACAAGCAGACGACAGCGTTGTAATGCGCCGCATTGAGTTTGTTGGCCCAAGCGTAGGTGAAGACTTAAAAGAGCAGGGTGGCCTTGCCATGTTAACTGCGCTTATTTGTATCTTAATCTATGTAGCATTTCGCTTTGAGTGGCGTTTTGCAGTAGGTGCGGTGGGTGCGTTACTACACGACGTTATTATTACAGTTGGTTTGTTTTCGGTATTAGGGTTAGAGTTTGATTTAACAATATTAGCGGCAATTCTTGCGGTAATAGGTTACTCGCTCAACGATACTATTGTTGTATCTGACCGTATTCGTGAAAACTTCCGCAAGGTACGCATTGACGACACTATCGAAATTATTGATTTGTCTTTAACGCAAACACTTAATCGTACGCTTGTAACATCAATCACTACAATTTTAGTATTGATTGCCTTGTTTGCATGGGGCGGACAAACCATTCATGGTTTTGCAACTGCATTACTCTTTGGTGTGTTTATTGGTACTTACTCTTCTGTTTATGTTGCAAGTTCGGTTGCTATAGCAATGGGCGTAAGCAAAGAAGATTTAATACCTGAAGTGATAGAAAAAGAAGGTGCAGACCAAGACGCTATGCCGTAACTAGGTTTGCAGTTAATAAAAAACCGCTCTTATGAGCGGTTTTTTTATGAGCGTATTTAATTTAAATTCAGTAAAGCTGCTAAGTACATCGCATACTGCATTTCGTTTGTAAAAGTTATTAGCAAAGTTGTGGCAAAAGCACTTTGGTGAATTTTAGCAATAGGTTTAAATTAAGCGTAAAAAAAGGAGCCTAAGCTCCTTCTTTAGTCATACCAATTTTGATTGGTATAAACAGTTTATTAGCGAAGTAACGACTCAGATAACACTGGGCGAATTTCACGAATAATAGCTTGAGTCAATTTTGGTGCGCCACAGATAATATTTCCACTGTGGTTATAGTTATTACCACCAGCAAAATCTACTACCATTCCGCCGGCTTCTTTAACCATAAGCTCACCTGCAGCTGAGTGCCAAGGTTTTAAACCAATTTCAAAAAAGCCATCAACACGGCCAGCAGCAACGTATGCCATATCTAAAGCAGAACAACCTGCACGGCGGATATCAGCTGTATGCACAAACAATGCTTTAAATGCTTCAGTGTATGCATCCATGTGGTGTTTGTTTTTGAAAGGGAAACCAGTAGCAAGTACAGTGCCCGCAAGTACTGTTGTTTTGCTTACACGAAGACGTTTGCTGTTAAGTTGTGCGCCTTGACCTTTAGAAGCTGTGAAAAGCTCGCCACGAATTGGATCATAAATAACGGCTTGGTCTAAACGACCTTTAACTTTAAGTGCAATAGAGATTGCGTAATGAGGGATACCTTTGATGAAGTTTGTTGTTCCATCGATAGGATCTACAATCCATTGGTAATCTGCATCCTTGCCTTTGTGCTCACCTAGTTCTTCACCAACAATAGAGTGAGTAGGGTAAGACTGTAAAATTGTGTCGCGAATTACGGCTTCGGCTTCTTTATCAATATTAGTTACTAAGTCGTTAGCGCCTTTTTGTTGCACTTCAACTTTTGATAAATCTTCGCCTGCGCGAAGTAAAATTTTGCCTGCGTTACGCGCAGCGCGAACCGCAATGTTTAACATTGGATGCATGGTGTTACCTTTGGGTTGTAAAAGAACGTTTGTATATTTCAGCCGGCGTATTTTAGCGACTTTTGACATAAAGTAAACAATAAACCCTAAATAAATATGCATGTTTTTTATACAGCGCTAAAAGTACCCGTGTTTTAAAGCGTAATTAATTTTAAATAATGCTTTACCTAAAGTTAGCTTGAGGTTTTATCGTGACCTCAACTTAAACAAATAAGGAAAATTATGTATTTAGAACACGTAAACTTAGTCGCAAACGATATCGATTCTATGCTTGAGTTTTATCAAGCTGCATTTCCGTATTGGTCAATTAGGAGTGAAGGAAAAGGCGATTGGTATGGTAAGCCAAGACGTTGGGTACACTTTGGTGATGAAACCCATTACATTGCCATAAGCGACCATGGTGAGGGAGAAAACAGGTACTTGTCTGGGCATCAAGTTGGTTTTGCTCACTTTGCTTATGTTACTAGCAATATAAATGCAGTAGTAACGCGTTTAAAAAAAGCGGGCTTTAATATAAGTAAAAATGGGAGTGCTAATCCATTTAGAAAAAATGTGTATTATATTGACCCCGCAGGCTTTGAAATAGAGTTTGTAGAATATTTAAGTGATATACCCAGTGAGCGAAATAACGACTTATAACCATTGTTAGCACCGCAAAGCGCGGTGCTAAAATAGTGTGTTATGAGCGGTTGTTACCAGCGCCAAGCTGAGCTTTTAGTTCATTAGCAAAACTTATAAATTTTTCTTTAATTGTGCGTTTAACTTTTACTTCTACCGAACCCAATATAGCCTTGCCTTCAATGTGAATTGTTGGGCCTTGGCGCTTATTAAGCGATACCGACTTATTTTCAAAGCTGCTTAATGTACAAAACATTTTAGATACTACATTTACATGCTCCGGCACGTATATTTCATCACTACCAAAAATACAGTTAACGTGAATAGTTACGTTTTGATGTGTAAATATAGCATCGGTAAAATCAAGTACTACAGAGCCCATATAGTTATGTAGATATATGTTTTTTGGTACAACCCATTGGCCACTTCGCTCATTAGAGCCTAATATGCTGCGCAAGGTAAAGTCGTCATCGCTGTTTTGTTGTGCACTATAATTTGGAGAAAACTGCGTGTGTTTGTGTGCTTTATATTGGTTATCGGTGTTAAGTGTTAAATCTTCCACTAAGTTCATTAATGCTTCGTTTGAGCTCGCATCCATCGCTTCATCTAAACGTCGTTCAAATGCCTCTACAGAAATAACCCCATGGCTGTAATTATAAATTAGCTGATCAATCACTTGTTCACGAACGTGTTCTATTGGGCGGTCTTCAATTTTTACAGACATTAGGAGCAATCCTTTTATTTAGTTAGTACCAATAGAAAAGCAATCAACGTACCAATTTAAAAATACTTAAATATCAGTGGTTTATTTTATAGCGATGTTTAAGCGTTGTTTATATTAACGATAGATTAACCAAAATTGCAATTATCTAGTTATTTTCACTACTTGAGAAAGTTTTACCGATAAGCCTGTAAAACTTTACTTGAGGCCCAGAGACTAAAAATACGAATTAAACCTCAACCAATTGAATTTTATACATAAATAAAGTTGGCCTAAAGCTCGCATTAATAAATTCGTCTTTAATCAAAAGGAGAAAGATTATGAAAACATTCAATAAGTCTATGATTGCAGCGTTAGTTCTTGGTACTACAGCAATGGGTGCGCAAGCAAGCAGCTGGGAAAACGAAAGTAAAGATGCTTGGATTGATGGTAAGGCAGAAACAGTGCTTCTGATGAACACTAATCTAAACAACTTTGACATTAACACTGATGTAAAAAATGGCAAGGTAGTACTTACAGGTAAAGTAAACAGCGACTTAGATAAAGAGTTAGCTGAAGAACTTGTAATTAGCCTAGATGGCGTAACGGACGTAGATAATAACTTAACTGTTGTTAAAGATATGGACGCAAAAACTACAGATACCGATATGGACACTGATGACAACGATTTAACAGACGCTAAAATTACCACGGTAATTACTACGCGCTTCTTATTCGATTCAGAGGTTGACGGTACAGATATCGATGTTGATACCGACAACGGTGTAGTGAAGCTAAAAGGTTCAGTTGAATCTGAAGCTGAAAAGCAGTTAGCTGTAAAAATTGCTAAAAACGCTGAAGATGTTCGTGACGTAGTTGATGAATTAACTATCGTTGCTGAATAATACACTATACTAAAAGCCCAGCGCTGCTGGGCTTTTTGCTTTGTCATTTTAAAGGAGTTACATCATGGATATCATTCGTATTATTTTGTCGATTTTATTGCCACCACTGGGCGTGTTTTTACAAGTTGGTTTAGGTATGCACTTTTGGCTAAATATTTTACTAACACTACTGGGTTACTTCCCAGGCTTAATACATGCAATTTATATAATTGCCAAAAAGTAATGCCGCACTTTATGTAATGTAAGCCGACCTGTTAGACGGCTTACATGTCTTCCGTACTATAAATCCCCACATTTTTATATTATTTCCCACTGAAAAGATTACTATTTAAGCAGTTAGCTTATTGATTGTTAAAATAAAGGTTTTTGCTAGTGACAAGCCCTTAAAAAGTTTTTATACTGCAACCCGCTTTAGTCGCTTAGTGGCTAAACGCTTCAAAAATTAACTGCCATGCAGTTATATAAAGTTGGCCCCTTAGCTCAGTTGGTTAGAGCACACGACTCATAATCGTTAGGTCCCCAGTTCGAGTCTGGGAGGGGCCACCACTTATCAAAATCTTTCAAGTAAATTTCTCAATATCCTATAGCACTAACACTTCATTCAATGATTCATAGTTTTATAACTACTTAATTACTACCTTTTCAAATAACTAATCATTTAGCATTTTTTGGAAGCAAGCTAGAACTGTAATTTTAGATTTATCCTCTTATTTTATATTTGCAATCAAGAAGATAGTTGTGTACTTTCCTGGGTACAATTTAGGTTGTTAAAAAAAATTTATAAGGAAGTACTATGAAAACAAATAAAATTGCAATCTTACTTTTTACTGCTGTTGTTGCGAGCCCCGCTGCACTGGCAGAATCTCCAAACTTTAATTATGTTTCTGCAGGTTACCTTGACGGTGATATTGATGGCGATGATGCCGATGGTTGGACTTTTGATGGTAGCACGCTTTTAGGCGAAAACTTTTTCCTATCTGGCCAATACCAGACTGTTGGTAATTCAGATGATGGTGTGGATGTAGACTTTAATTGGCTGAGTGCTGGGTTGGGTTATCGCACGGCTATTAGCGCGAGCACTGATTTTTATGGTTTAGTAACATATGAAAACGTAGAAGTTGAAGCATCGTATCGTGGAAGTAGCATTTCTGATGATGAAAATGGTTATGGTCTATCTGTAGGTGTTCGCTCTATGGTGAGTGACAATATCGAACTAGATGGCCGATTGGGCTATATCGATATTGCAGATGAGAGTGAAACATCTTTTACTGTGGGCGCACGTTACTACTTCAATAACAACTTTTCACTCGGTGCTAATTACACTACCTTGGATGAATTGGATCTTGTTGGTTTAACTGCCCGTTATAGCTTTTAAGTACTAAAATTATGCGAGCGCACTAATTAGTGCGCTTTTTTATCTCGTCTACTTTTCTTCCTGCATTAATCTGCCGCGTATATTCGCAAAAGTCTAAAACTGTTTTAGTTTACGTTGTACTTACTGTTAGTACGAATGTAGATAGTTGCCGGCTTATCGCTGTTGTTTTCAAGCGAGTGAGTAAAGCGACCCGTTGACTCTACGTAGCTGCCTGCACTTAGGTTTTGAGCTTTATTTTGCTCGCTTGAGTTGTAATTAACCGCACCTGCAATAACCACTGCACGAAACTCACTGGCATTAGTAGTTACTTCGCCTTTAAAGCCAGCAGGAAGTTTAATCATTGAGCCATTCATATTGGCTGTACTTCCCCATACATAGGTAGATTGCACACCGTCTACGTTAATATCGTTTAAGTCGCTATCGCTTAACCATACAATATTGTCTTTATGTAGGTTTAATGGGTGCTCACCATTATCGAATTGCTCTTTAGTTGGTTTAACCAAATAAGGGCCGGAGTCTATTTCGAGGTATATTAAGTTAGTCGTACCATTTGCAGCTGTGGTGTGGTTTTCACCTGCTGGCTGTGTCCAAAATGAGCCTGTAGGCATCCACATTTTTTCAGCCGCTGGGTCGTCATTATGCATTTGCCCTTCAATAACAATTCCGCGATAGGTGATGTTATGAATATGTGGTGGAGACTCAAACCCTTTCTTAAAGCGAACTAGCATACCTGTTGCAGTATCTGCTGTACGGTTACCCCAAAGATCGGCTGCGCCTGGGCTTTTATCGCCTCGAAGTGGGTTTAGGTAGCCCCAATCAATATTGCTTGCGGCAATTACTTTTGATGTGCTTTGCTGGGCAAAAACAGGTGATGAGCTAAATGTTGCTACAAGTGCAAGTGCTGATAAGTTTAATAATAGTTTCATATAAATGCTCCGTTAAGCTGGTATGCGTATATGGTACGGTTTGGAACTCACCCAATAAACGGGCAAATGTTTAATACACTTTCGCAAAAACGTGGATAATAGCTTTATAGTTAATATTTAATCCTGTAGCTAAACAGTATGAGGTTTTGATGAAAATTGCTGACTTACAAGTATTGCTCAAAGTGGCTGAGCTGCAATCTATTACGGCGGCTGCAAACCAATTAGATATGAGTTCGTCGGCTGCAAGCGTATCTATAAAACGTATTGAAAAAGCACTTAACGCTCAGATTTTTGTACGTACCACAAGACAAATACGTCTTACGCCTGAGGGTGAGCGTTATTTGCCATTATGCCAACAAGCACTCCAATTGTTACAGCAAGGCCAAGTGCTTATTCATGAAGAGCAGCAGTCTATTAGCGGTGAAGTGCGTATGGCGGTGTCCTCAGAAATGGGCCGTAATTTAATGCGTATTTTACTTAATAACATTATGGATAAATACAGCGATGTAACTCTGCGCCTACAAACTAGTGATAGTCGTGCAGACTTTTACCGTGATGGTGTTGATGTTGCTCTAAGGGCAGTTACTAAAGATGCAGCTAAAGAGCTCAACTTATATGGTTTTAAAATTTGTAATATTCCTCACGTGTTGTGTGCATCGCCAAGTTATATTAACAGTCACGGTGAGCCGTTAACGCCAAATGACTTACTTAATCATAATGCTCTTTTATATAAATTATATGAAGTAGTTCATGATAGTTGGGAGCTTTATAACGATGGTCAAAAATTCAAAATTAAAATGAATAGTGATCGTGCAGTTAACGATGGCGATATTGTAAGGCGCTGGTGTATTGATGGAACAGGTATTGCTAAAAAATCAGCAATTGATGTTGCTCAAGATTTATTAAGCGGAAGGCTTCAGAGGTTAATGGCCGATTACACAGTGCCGCTCACCGAAATGTGGTTAGTACTTCCTAGTAGGCAGCTTATTACCCCTGCTGTTAGGTTAATTCGCGATGAATTAAAACTCACAATAAATGAATTAAGAGCTCAGCTAATAGATAAAGGCACTATTGATGCGCAAGAGTGGCCAGAATCGCCATAAATTTTAATACGCTTTCATGTGGTTGAAAAAATTAAACTATAGACTTTCTTTTGAATTCTATTTCTCTAATTATTGGGCTTATTGCTTAGCTGATCCTATATTTATTAAGAGCGAATGTTAGTTCAACCTCTTGTACATTTATAGGAATAGTATGTTACTTAAGCAAAAAGTCTATATTAGCCTCATTTTAGCCATTGTTGTGCCTTTAGCTGCTTCTACATTTTTATTTTCAAATAGTATCCAAAGTCATATAGGAGATAAACTCGCAAAAGTAGACTTACCTACAGCACTTAGCGAAGTGAAAAGTAAAATTGAGTTAGAGCTTTCTACTCCCATTATTGTTGCTAAAGAAATAGCGCAAAATTCATTTGTTAAACAGTGGATAGCTAACGGTGAATCCGAGCAATCACAAGCTGACTATATAAATTATTTAGCGAGTATTAAAAAGAATAACAAAGCCGTTATTACTTATATTATTTCCAAAAATACTAATAACTATTACACCGATACGGGCATTTCGAGAAAAATAGATAGAACAGACGAAGCCTGGTTTGATCAGTTTTTATCATCAAATAAACCATTCGAAATTGCTTTAGATATAGATAAAGGCTCGAATAGTATGGTGGTATTTATTAACCATGCATTAGAAATTGATGGCGAGCGTACGGCGATTACAGGTGTGGGGCGCTCGCTCGATTCTATGATTAATTTAGTTAATGAATACCGTATTGGTGAGGCGGGTGTCGTGTATTTGGTCTCTGATGATGGTGAGGTGATGCTTCACAGCGACAGAGATAAAATGGGTCAGAAAATCAATATTCGTGATATTAAAAACGGCGCTATTGTAAATAAACAAATTGGCGGTGAAGATTATGTTGTTTCAAGCACGCCTGTAGAATCATTAGGTTGGCATTTAGTGGCCGAAATTCCTGAAGATCAACTCTATGGGCCTATTAATAGTGCGATTCATAGTAATTTATTATTTGGGGTTATTATTGCTGTTATAGGTCTGGTGCTAGCTAGGGTATTGGTTGCGCAAATATTTAAACCTATTGAAAATATTACCACAGCGGTTAATTCGTTAACTAAAAAAGATGGTGATTTAACTGCTAGGTTACCTACAGACGATAACAATGAAATATCTGAGTTGGCGGCAAACTTTAATTTATTTTTAGAGCAATTGCATAGTATGTTTAAGCAAGTGTCAGATTCTGCTAATCATGTAAAAAGTATTTCGCAGAATGTCCTAGTGCAAGTCCAAGGGGCAGCTAATTTGGCTGAAGTGCAATCATCAAGCACACAAACGGTTGCAGCTGCGGTTAATGAAATGGAAGTAACCGTCCAAGATATTTCTAACAGCGCTAGTAATGCCTCTGATATAGCAACTACTACAGAGGAAACCACTCACAAAGGGGTTGAATTTGTTAATGGCACCATAAAACACATGGAGCAGTTAGAAACGGCCATGGCCACCTCGGTTACTTCCGTTACTGAGCTCTCTAGTGAAATAAAATCTATTACGCAAGTGCTTGATGTAATTAAGGCTATATCTGAGCAAACCAATTTATTAGCGCTTAATGCTGCCATAGAGGCTGCGCGTGCGGGGGAGCATGGTCGAGGTTTTGCTGTAGTTGCCGATGAGGTAAGAACGCTTGCTATGCGTACCGCTGAGTCTACTGAGCAAATAAACGAAATGATTGATTCACTAAATAACAAAGCATCAACGACAGTATTAGCCATTGAGCTTGGTAGTAAAAATACCTTAGAAAACGCAGAACGCTTAAAAATAACGGGCAGTACGTTAACAGGTATATCGCAGGAAATAGTGACTTTAAGTGAGCTAAACAGTTCGGTTGCTACAGCAACACGTGAACAAACATTAGCGACTTCAGAGATTAGTCAAAATGTGGTGATGATTTCTGACTCGGCAGAGCAAACAAAGCAAAATATGAAAAATTCCGAGCAGCTATGTAATGGCTTGAATAAGGAGTCGAATATATTAAAAGACTTGCTTGGTAAATTTACATTATAAAAAGTTAAAGCTTTAAACTATAAAGCGCGTTGTAACTCAGTTATAACGCGCTTTTTTTGTTTAATTTTTACGGTATATCTCGTGTTGAATATCGTAAATATTAACGCTTAAGCTGTCTGAATCGCGACAGTAGGTTTTTAAACACTCCAGCAGGCTTTCACTAAGCATTTGCTTTTGCTCAATCGAGCGCCCTGACATTATATGTGCCGCAATATGAATAAATCCTTCTTTACCTGCACCTAGTTGATACTGCTGGTAAGCAATGGCACGGGTTTTGATAGTTTCTAAATCGAATAAGCCACTTTGAAAAGTTGCATTGTGTACTTTTTCTACGAGTACTTGAGGGAGAACAGGAAGGTCTTCTGAGTGTTCAATAATAATATGCGGCATTAAGCATTTCCTATTGTAAGTTACTGCATGGGTGTGGGCGCAATTGTAGCAAATACAGTGTTCTGCGCTAACCCCTGAGGTATTGAAAATCTTTACTCTAAAGTAATTATTTTTGATGGTAGTATAAAAACAGACACGTGAACCTTCGCTTAGCTTATAAAGCAAAATTAAGGATTAATATGAAATTACCGCAAAATTTTAAACGTTTAGCTGTGCTACTAAGTGCAGTTGTTACATTAAGTGCTTGCTCTGACGATGTTGCATCGGTGAGCTTAGGTCTATTTACTACTAAAGATGTGGTGGTTAATTCGCAGCAAGACCCGCTAGTAAAAGGTGTTACATGTCATATTAGTCATATTGAGGCCGATTTAGATTTTTCAGATCCCTCCGATATGTCTATAGCATGTCGTCAAACGGGGCCGATTACGGGGGATCAATTACAAGCTATAGATCGCAGTAAGTCGGGAGAGGTGGTATTTAAATCATCTAAAAGTATTTTATTTAAATCACTAAAAGTACGCCGTATTTACGATGCACAAAACCGTACGTTGCTGTACTTATCGTACTCAACAAAAGAATCCAGTGGTAGTCATCATCATGCACTATCGACTGTACCACTTTACAATACCCAAGCGTGGGATTGGGCGCTTAAACAAGAATAAGAGCACATTATGTTGGCGTTATTTAAAACAAAGCCACTGCTTGAGCAGGCAGAGCAGCAGTGGTTAATTGATACCTTTATTTGGGCGGTAGAAAACTTTGATGCCAGCTTTTTTACAAAGCACACGCAAATAATATTGCCAACGGCTAAATACTTCCCTGACTCGGTGTCGAGTATTGAAGAGATGGCCACAAATGTATTTACCCGTGTGCGCGATTACGCTGGGATGAGCGCATGGCCAATACAACTAGTAGCACCACAACAATTGCAGCCGCAAGTATTTCCTCATTTTGAATTTAGTGAGCAACTACGAGGTGATACAAGCCAGCTTATAGTACCGCCAAGCCATGCGATTAATATCTCGTTTAATCCTAATCAAATTAATCAGCCTCAAGATTTAGTAGCAAGCTTTGCAGGTACGTTAGCGACCATACTTATACACCATGTTGCAGTACTACCACCAGGGGGTAAAGGCTACCTGCCACAAGCTGTAGATGCACTGGCATGCTTTTTAGGTTTTGGTGTAATGATGAGCAATACAGTGTATCAATTTAAAGGAGGGTGTGGCTCGTGTTATAACCCCTATGCTAATCGCGAGGCTAAACTTAGCGAAACACATACGGTATTTATGCACGCGTTAATTAGCTACTTTAAAAACGATAAAGAGTCTAAAAAGCACTTAAAGCCGCATTTACGAAGCCAATTTAAAAAAGCTCAGAAAGAAATTAAAGCCTTAGTAGACAACTCAGCTAATCCGTTATTACTCGCCTATGCACCAAATTAAATTGGATACTTGTGAATTACTTAGATGAATTTTTGCTTATTGCTATTGCACACTTTTTTGCCGTAGCGAGCCCAGGGCCAGACTTTGCTGTGGTACTTAAACAAAGTGTACAGCAAGGTAGGCGTAATGCTTTATGGACAAGTGCAGGCGTTGGCGCCGCTATTTTGCTGCACGTTGGCTATTGCGTATTAGGCGTTGCACTTATTTTAACGCAATCACCTAATTTATTTATGGCGCTTAAATACCTCGCAGGAGCTTATTTGGCATATTTAGGTGTGCAAGCGTTAAGAGCAGCAAAACCGCCAGAAAATACGAGCGATACTATAGAAAACAAAACCGTGCTTGAGGAAAGTGTGTGGCTTGCCTTTAGGCGTGGCTTTTTAACTAATGCGCTAAACCCTAAAGCAACCCTCTTTTTTATGTCGTTATTTACCTTAGTAATTAGCGTAACTACCCCTACTAGCGTGCAAATAGCGTATGGCGTTTATATGGCATTGGCTACCTGGGTATGGTTTTCAATGCTCTCTTTGGTACTTTCAAAGCCGGGTGTTCGGGGCTTTTTTCAAAAAAGTGGTTATTGGTTTGACCGCGGTATTGGCGTTATTTTAATAGCGTTAGCTATTCGCGTTGTAATTTAAATTAATAAGAGCAGGAGTAAACATGCCTATTTATAATTTTTCGTTTGGATCAAATATGTCGTCCAACCGCTTACTTGCACGCTTACCGCAAGCTAAACGTGTTGGTACAGCGGTATTAAAAGGCTACGAGCTTACCTTTAATATGTTATTTAAAGATGGGTCGGGTAAATGTAGTATTCAAAAAAGCGATGATAAAAACGCGTTAGTGTATGGTGTTGTTTATGAAGTTAATGAAGCAGAAAAAGCAATTTTAGATACTATTGAAGGTCCAGGGTACGATTGCGTTGCAATTAAGCCAACACTTTTAGATGGCGATCAAATAGAGGCGCATTGCTATATAGCCAATACGCACGATAACGATGTACTGCCATATGACTGGTATATTCAGCACGTTCATCGCGGTGCACTTGAGGCGGGCGTACCAAAAGAATACAGTGATGCAATACTTAATCGGCCGCATAAAAGCGATACTAATAAAGAGCGCGCCGATATTGAATTTGCAGTCCATCAAAAATAATAAGGATAACCATGACATTAACTAAATTAGCCAGCTTTGCCTTGCTTGCAAGTGCCACCTTTAGCAGTTGGGCACAAATAAATACCAATAATTTAGAAGAGGTAATTAAAACTTCAATGGCGCGCTTTGACGTACCCGGTATGGCTGTAGCGGTAGTGCAAGATGACCAAGTAGTATTTGCTAAAGGTTTTGGTGTTAGTAACTTAAATACTAACGCACAAGTAAACAAAGACACGCTATTTGGTATTGCTTCAAACACAAAGGCATTTACCAGCGCAGCGCTTGCTAAATTAGTTGATGAAGGCAAGTTAAGCTGGGATGACAGGGTAATCGATCACTTACCTGAATTTAGATTATATGACTCATACGTGACCCGTGAAATGCGTATTCGTGATTTATTGAGCCATCGTAGTGGGTTAGGCCTTGGGCAAGGCGATTTAATGATTTGGCCAAGTACAGATAAATCTATAGAGGATATTTTAGCAGGGCTAAAGTATTTAAAACCGGCAAGCAGCTTTCGTAGCCAATATGCTTATAACAACTTAATGTTTGTCACCGCAGGTGAGGTTGTTGCGCGTGTATCGGGTATGAGCTGGAGCGATTACATCGAAAACAATATATTAAAGCCGCTGCATATGGATAACTCGCGCGCGGGTTTTTCACGTATTCCTAAAAGTAATAAAAACTGGGCAATAGGGCACATTCCTATGGATGGCAAGCTTAACCCATTTTTTGTTAATTACTTAGAAGACTTTAGAGGTGCAGGTGCTATTGCATCTAGCGTAAGCGATATGAGCCAATGGCTACGCACGCAATTAGCGGGTGGTAAAATGCCAAACGGCGAGCAACTATTTAGCGAAAAGCAACAAGCGCAAATGTGGCATCCGCATATTACCTCTATGGCATCTAAAAGTGCATTTGAAGCGTATCATCAGCAATTTAGAGGATATGGACTGGGTTGGAGCATTGAAGATTACCACGGCTTTAAAAAGTTGGGTCACGGTGGTGGTATTTTAGGTATGGTATCGCAAGTCACGTTACTACCAGAGAAAAAGCTTGGTATTGTAATCTTATCTAATCAGCAAGCATTTAGTGCGCTTTCGGCGGTTACTCATGAAGTGCTTGAAGATGCCCTAGAACTTGAAGATAAAGACTGGGTAGAAGATTTAGCTGATAAGCATTTTGCCGGTAAACAAAAAGCTTATGCGAATGCTAAGCCCGATGCACCAGCAGACTACCAGCCACAGTTACCTAATATTAATTACACCGGCACCTTACATGATGACTGGTACGGTGATGTGATTGTTGAGCAGTTAGATGGCAAATTACGCATTGATTTTACGCATACCAAACGCTTAAAAGGCACACTTGAGCATTATACGGGTAATACATTTATTGTTAGGTGGGATGAAAAACTATTAGAAGCCGATGCGTTTATTCGTTTTGAAATGAGCTCACAAAACCGTGTAAATAGCGCCAAAATGCGCGCGGTGTCAACCGCTGTTACCGACTTTAGCTTTGATTTTAGAAACTTAAACTTAAACTTAAAAGCAAAATAGTAATTTACTAAGGTCTGTTGACCTTTGCGGGTTTAACCTGAAAGTTCAACAGGCCCTAATGCTATACACCAAAGTCGCAAAGCCACCCTTAGGTGGCTTTGTTATATTAAACGCTCATACTAGTTTGCTTAGGAGCATTTTATGCGTACTGCAGTTATTTCACACCCTCATTGCCGTAAACATAAAATGATTGACGATCACCCCGAGTGCCCAGAGCGCTTAGATGCTATTACCGACCGGTTACTCGCAAGCGGCGTAGACGTTGGCTTAACTCACCTTCAAGCACCTAAAGCAAAACGCGAAGATTATTTATTAGCGCATGATGAGTCGTTAGTTAACCTTGTTGAGCGCTTAATTCCTCAAGAGGGATTAAATAACCTCGATGGCGACACATGGTTATGCCCTGATTCGTTAAAAGCAATTGAGCGCGCTGTTGGCGCTGGGCTGTTAGCTGTAGATGAAATACTTGCAGATAACCTCGATGCCGCTTTTTGTTCTGTGCGCCCGCCGGGGCATCATGCAAATGCACATTCATCGTCTGGTTTTTGCGTATTTAATAATTTAGCCATTGCTGTTAAGTACGCCCAAAGCAAAGGGGTTAAACGTATTGCGGTTGCTGATTTTGATGTACACCATGGCAATGGCACGCAAGACATTTTTATTGACGATGAAAACGTATTACTTTGTTCGTTATTTCAATATCCGTTTTACCCAAATACAGCCGTAAAAAATAATAACCATATTGTTAACTCGCCTTTGCCGATAGCCAGTAATGGTGAAGATTTAAAAGAGGTATTTAATACCCAATGGTTGCCCAAATTGAAAGCATTTAAACCTGAGCTGTTATTCATAAGTGCGGGGTTTGATGCACACTTAGAGGATGATATGGCAAGTTTAAAGTTTGTAGAAGATGACTATATTTGGCTAACACAGCAGTTGTGTAACGCTGTTAAAGACAGTGGTTGCAAGGGCGTTATATCATACCTTGAAGGCGGTTATGCGCTATCAGCTTTAGGAAGAAGTGCTGTAGCGCATATTAAAGTACTCACCGAGCTTTAAATAAAGAGAAAACTTATAACCCTAGTAAATCAAATGCCTGCGTAGTGCTTAGCGTTTTAATTTTACCTAAGCAACATTGGCCTTCATTTAATAAATAAGCTGTAACTAACTGCGCAAGCTGCTCCCCAGATGGTGCAGGGCAAGCAGTGCCTTGTAAATCAAGATAGTTACCTTGTTTATTAAGTACGCGTACGACGTTTAGCTCACTTTGCGTAACGCTGTGTAAGCACTCCTGCTGCTCTTGTTGGTTATGCGCTATCTCAAGCTCATTATAAATAACTAATATCTGTGGGAAGCTGTTTAGCATAGCGTGTTAGCCTACAGTTACTTCGTAAGAGGTAAATTTACGAATATTAATAACGCCGTTATCAAAAATTAAATATTGCCCTTTAATACCTTGTAAAACACCGCTTACAACCGGGTTTTTATCAAAGTTAAACGAGCTTATTTTAGTTGGGTATTCTGTTACCGGAAAGTTTAAATCAACCACGTCTTCATCAAGTTGCTCTATAGCGGTTGCACCAAATAGCTCACTTAGCTCGTTTAGTTTATCGCTGATTTGTGGAATAAGTTCAGCGGCGGCGGCTTTTAAGTCTATTGCTTCGTTTTGGCCTTTTAACATATTGCGCCAATTGGTTTTATCGGCAATAAACTCGGCTAATGCAACCTCTACCAAGCCCGACTGCAAGCGTGTTTGCACTTTAAAAATAGGTAAAGCCTGAGTAGCACCTTGGTCAACCCAACGTGTAGGTATTTGTGTATGGCGCGTAATGCCTACTTTTAACCCCGAAGTATTAGCTAAATAAACATAATGTGGGATCATGCAGTTTTCTTCGCCCCACTGTGGCTCTCGGCATGTACCTTGGTCGTAGTGGCAGGTTTCTGGCTTCATAATACACATGTCGCAGCTAGCAAGCTTACGCATACATACAAAGCAATGACCCTGAGAGTAACTCTTTTTAGTTTTTTTACCGCAGTTAGAGCATAAAATAGTACCGCTAAAAGTAAGCGTGAGTTCTTTACCTATGTATGCATTTAAATCAACTAGCTCGTCGCCAACCGGAAGGTGATACTGAACCGGCTCTGTTAAGCTCGATTTTAATTTACGCAAAGTGCCTTGCATCTTTACTTGGCCCCTAAAGATGTTAAAAAGAGGAGTCTAACATTTTTAAGCTATATTGGCTTTTTAAGAAATGCAAATAGTCATCAAAGGGAAGGGGTTTTGCATATAGGTAGCCTTGTGCGCGGTCGGCACCCATTTCTTTTAATAAGTGATGTACCTCTTGGGTTTCTATTCCCTCGATAGTAATAGATAAACCAAGGTTATGCGCCATATCTATAGCAGTTTGAACAATGACTTTGTGCCCTGCATTATTAATTAAATCAAATACAAATGACTTATCTACTTTTAACTCGGTAAAGCGATAGTTAACTAAATAGCTCAATGAAGAATAACCTGTACCAAAGTCATCAAGTACCACGCGTACACCTAAATCAGATAGCTCATTTACTAATGAAATAAGTGCTTCATGGCTTTCAACAAGCGCAGATTCGGTTAATTCAAATTTAAGTAAATGCGCAGGAACCTGATATTTTATAAGTATGTTTTCTACTTTTTCGGCTAAATTTTTTATAGATAGATTTTTAGCGCTTAGATTTACACTAATGGGGTGAACGGTGTGACCCTCTTGCGTAAGTTTGAGCAAATCTTTACAGGCACGCTCAATAACCCACAGCGTTAACTCACTAATAATACCAGTATGTTCGGCAAGTATAATTAGCTCTTCTATGGATACCCTTTTAAAGGCTGGGTCTGGCCAGCGAAGTAGGGCCTCAGCACCGTTAACTTGATTGAAATTCAATCCTATTTGAGGCTGATAATACAAAGCTAGCTGATCTGATTTTATAGCATTTTGTAATTTAGCTGCGAGCGATACATCCATTAGAAGATTACTTCCATTTGGGGTGCTTACAACCAAGTCGTTATTGTTTTTAGCCTTTTTGAGGGCTAGATATCCGCGTTTTAGCCAATACTCAAAGTCGTCACTTTTACCTGCGTTGCTTATACCAATATTATAAGTAAGCTGCAGGTTTAGCCCTTGTATTTCATATTGCTTTGATAAGCTATTAATTATTTTAATGAGCGCTGCTTCAAGGGATTGCTGATTTTGATTTTTAGTTGAAATACACGCAAATACACCACTGCCTAAATCAGCTAACCGAGGGCTGTTATTAAAATCTATATCTAGATTCGCAAATTCACGTTCGTGGCTAAGTTCTAGCTCTATTTGTTTGGCTACATGCTTGATTAATGTATAGCCCTGCGAAGGGGTAATAATGGTATTTAGGGAGTTGAAATGGCGAATTTTAATTAAGCATAAGGTCGTGTTTCTACCCTGTAATTGCAGAGCCATAAAAGCTTGCTTAAGCTTAGCACTGTTAAGTAGCTTAGTTTGTTGTGTATGTGTTGCATGATAAAGCGCTCGCTCTCGCTGGTAGCGAACTCTATCGGCAAGTGCCATAGCCATTAAAATAACTTCACACAAAATAGCGACTAAAAAAGCATGTCGGATTGCAAAGCTATACGCTAAAAAGCCGGTTAGCTCTAACGGCTGTATCGCAGCACCTATAATTAGAGGTATCCACGAAAATACATAAAACTTAGCCCATCTAAACCCTGTACGTAATTTGTTATAGATTAAAATAATACACACAACATATAAAAGGCTAAGCACACAAAAAAAGACTGGAGCTGCTATGTATTCGGGTAAGAATAGTGTGGCTATTGAGAGTAAAAATATTAAAAACAATAGCGCTTTACTCAGTTTATAACGCCAGCATTTATCTTTGTGGTAGCGTAAAAACATCGTACAAAATGCCAGTGTAAAAAACGCCATTGCATAGTTAGTAAAAATAACTTTTTCGTGTAAAAACAACTGAAGCTCTAGAGGCCACAAATAAAAGCCAAAGCCCATAACAACGCCCATTAAACAAAGAGCACTCATTATGTAACCTATATAAATAAGGTAAACACGGTCTTTAATACCAAAATAAAGCACTAGGTTATAAAGAGCAGCCATTAGCAATACGCCGGCAAATATTCCCCAAATACCTGTTTGCGAACGAACTAAGTCTACAAACTCTTTGTAACGATAAAGGTTTACAGGTGTTTTACTAATACCTGAGGTGTCTATTTTAATCGCTAAGCGTTCTATTGATTTACTCGGTAGTGAAAAGCGGATGTGAGGCACACTGTATTGAAATAAAGAAAGTGATTCTTCTTTGTCGCCTAATTTGTATGTTTCAATAAGCTCATTGTTTGGCGTAAGACGGTAAATACTTAAGTGATCGACCATTGGGTTGTCAAAATGAGCAACAATGTCTTGTTCATATAAACTTTTATTTTCTAAATCTATAAATAACCAATAGTTTTGCTGTTTAAAACTCCAAGGGATGTCGGAGAAGGATTTATTAGTCAGTTGA
The DNA here is from genome assembly GCF_018101025.1 of Pseudoalteromonas sp. MMG006. NCBI lineage: Bacteria > Pseudomonadati > Pseudomonadota > Gammaproteobacteria > Alteromonadales > Pseudoalteromonadaceae > Pseudoalteromonas > Pseudoalteromonas sp. MMG006. The sequence goes on along the minus strand of NZ_JAGJEJ010000003.1, from coordinate 240,050 downwards.
TTAGGGCTTGCAATAATATCTTTGAGGGAGCCTGTTTTATTTTCATCAATATAATAGGCGTAATCTAAATATACAGGTGTAGTTTTTTCGACGGTGTAGCGTGTAGGCACGACTAGATTTGACGCTAGTGTGCTAATAATAAAAAATATAAAAACCAGTATGGCTACAGCCACCCCGTGATAACGTAAAGTTTTTGTTTCCAACGCTGTACACTTGTAATAACTATTTGCATAAGTGTAGCACTAAAAAAGCGCAGATAAACTGCGCTTTTTTAGTTAAATTTTTAGGGCCTGCTTATCCTTCAGGATTAAAATTTGTTCTAACTAGGGACGATTTAATCGTGGCGCGAGGTTTGTAACCTAGTGGGCTAAGTAAAAACCGAGCAACAAAGAGTTAATCGTCCCTAGGACGAACCTTCGTGCAGCGTGTGTTTGGTATTTATACTGCGTTATCGCCTATTTATGGGGAATAACCACACTACATAGGCTCTGCCTTGCCTAAATACCAAACACACTGCTGCAAATTTAACCTCGAAAGATAAACAGGCCCTAAGTTAAACCAATAACTTAGTTACAGACTATTGCTCGCGAGCAATCGCTCGGTAGGCAATATCAGTACGATATTCCATACCTTCCCAGCTAATTTGTTTTACCAGCTCGTATGCGCGCTGCTGAGCCTCAGTTACGGTATTACCAAGTGCTGTTGCACATAATACACGTCCGCCTGCGGTAACAACATTTTCGCCATCTTGCTTAGTACCCGCATGAAATACTTTTTCATCAGCAGGGTAGTTAACTTTAAGGCCCGAAATAGCATCACCTTTAGGGTAGTCACCTGGGTAGCCATTTGCTGCAAGTACAACACCTACTGCTGCACGTGAATCAAACTCGATGGTGGTTTTATCAAGCTCTACACGGTTAGCAGCTTCAATTAACTCAACTAAATCTGATTGAAGGCGTAACATCATAGGTTGTGTTTCAGGGTCACCAAATCGACAGTTGTATTCAATAACTTTAGGGGTGCCCGTTTCGTCAATCATTAAACCAGCGTATAAAAAGCCAGTGTACGGGTGGCCTTCGCTTGCCATACCTTCTACCGTAGGGAAGATCACTTCGTTCATAATGCGCTGGTGGATTTCGTCGGTAACAACTGGGGCTGGAGAGTAAGCACCCATACCACCTGTATTTGGACCGGCATCGCCATTGTAAGCACGTTTATGATCTTGGCTAGTTGCAAACGGTAAAACGTTTTTGCCATCAACCATTACGATAAACGACGCTTCTTCGCCTTCTAAAAACTCCTCAATTACTACACGGCTACCAGCATCACCAAAGGCATTACCGGCGAGCATATCGCGAATAGCATCTTCAGCTTCTTGTTGCGTCATTGCAACAATAACGCCTTTACCTGCGGCTAAACCGTCAGCTTTAATTACAATTGGCGCACCTTTTTCTTTTAAATAAGCAAGGGCAGGGTCAATTTGTTCAAACGTTTGGTAATCGGCGGTTGGTATAGCATGGCGTGCTAAAAAGTCTTTGGTGAACGACTTAGAGCCCTCAAGCTGAGCTGCGCCCGCTGTTGGACCAAATATAGCCATGTTATGTTCACGAAACTTATCTACAGCACCTAATACTAGCGGTATTTCAGGGCCAACAATGGTGAGTTCCACATTGTTTTGCTGTGCAAAGTTTAATAAACCATCTAGGTCTTCAACGTTAATAGCAACGTTTTCTAATTTAGGCTCAAGCGCAGTGCCTGCATTACCTGGGGCTACAAAAACTGTGTTTACTTTGCTGTTTTGAGCGGCCTTAAACGCAAGTGCGTGTTCGCGGCCGCCGCTGCCAATGACTAATACATTCATGGCGTACTATTCCTATTTAAAGCGGTTTTTTAAATTTCAGCGTCATACGGTCACTTTCACCAATAGCTTTGTATTTGTCAGCGTCTTTTTCGCCAAGACGTAAGCTAGGTGGTAGCGTCCACACTCCCTTAGGGTGGTCGGCTGTATCTTTTGGATTTGCGTTAATCTCACTTGTTGCAACCAGTTCAAACCCAGCTTTTTTAGCTAAGTCGACTACGTAGCTTTGCTTCATGTAGCCTGTTGATTTTTGATCCTCATCAGCACGGCTTTCATCTAAGCGATGCTCAACTACACCTAATATGCCACCTGGTTTTAGCGCTGTGTAAAAAGACTTAAATGCACTTAATGCGCCCTCAGTGTCTTTCCCCATGTACCAGTTATGTACGTTACGAAAGGTTAATACCATATCGACTGTACCCGCTGGGGCTATATCAGTGTGTGTTAAAGGGGCAAATTCAGAAACTTCTACTTTACTAAAGCGCTCGTCTTCGGCTACTTTTTTCTTAAAGGCAGCTAGAGAGCGCTGGTAGTAACCTACAGATGAATCGCTAGGAAAATGCGCAGCATAATACAGGCCTTGCTCTTTAAGCGCTGGCGCTAAAATTTCACTGTACCAACCACCGCCTGGCGCAATTTCAACAACAGTCATTGTTGGTTTAAAACCAAAAAATGCCAATGTTTGCTCAGGGTGACGATATTCATCACGAGCGCTATTTTTAGCGCTACGTTCGCTTGATTGAACTGCATGGCTAAGGCTCGGCTCATGATTGTGGCTAAGTGCCACTGTGGAAGTGAGCGACAGCGAGGCTACTAGTAAGGTCTTAAGTGCAAATTTCATCGTTTGTTCCTTCACATCAAAATTAAGGTTATAGAATAACCAGAATACGTGAATTGATTGCAAACAAAAAGGGTTAAACGCTGTGTTTAACCCTTTGTGTGATTAGTGGCGGAAATGGCGCATGCCAGTAAACACCATGGCCATACCAGCTTCGTCAGCTGCGGCGATAACTTCTTCATCGCGCATTGAGCCACCTGGTTGGATTACAGCGGTAATACCAGCCTCTGCTGCTGCATCAATACCATCACGGAATGGGAAAAACGCATCCGACGCCATTACTGAACCTGGCACTTCTAGGTTTTCATCAGCGGCCTTAATACCTGCAATTTTTGCAGAGTAAACACGGCTCATTTGGCCTGCGCCTACGCCGATAGTCATACCGTCGCGGGCATAAACAATCGCATTTGATTTAACAAACTTAGCGACTTTCCAGCAAAATAGTAAATCTTTAAGTTCTTGCTCAGAAGGCTGGCGCTTAGACACTACTTTTAAGTCGCCTTGGGTAACCATGCCTAAATCACGATCTTGTACTAAAACACCGCCGTTTACGCGTTTAATGTCGTGGCCCGTTGCTTTGCCAGTCCATTGTCCACACTCTAATAAGCGTACGTTCTTTTTAGCTTCAACAATTTTTGCTGCTTCGCTTGAAATGCTAGGGGCAATAATCACTTCAACAAATTGGCGGTCAACGATGGCTTGTGCTGTGGCTGCATCAAGCTCACGGTTAAAGGCAATAATGCCGCCAAACGCTGATGTTGGGTCTGTTTTAAATGCACGTTCATAAGCGCTAAGGATATCGTCGCCAATTGAAACACCACATGGGTTTGCGTGTTTAACAATAACACACGCAGGTACATCAAATTCTTTAACACACTCAAGTGCGGCATCGGTATCTGCGATATTATTAAACGAAAGCGCTTTACCTTGTAGCTGAGTAGCTGTTGCAACGGATGCTTCACTTACATCGTTTTCAACGTAAAAAGCAGCATCTTGGTGTGAGTTTTCACCGTAACGCATATCTTGCTTTTTAGTGAATTGCATATTGATAGTACGTGGGAATTTAGTGTCTTCAACGGCTTCTTCAGTGTAATCAGGCACCATTTTACCAAAGTAGTTAGCAATCATGCCATCGTATTGAGCTGTGTGCTCATAGGCTGCAATGGCTAAATCAAAACGTGTTTTATACGTAGTTGAGCCATTGTTGTTTTGCATTTCGCTAATCACACGCTCGTAATCGCTTGCGTTTACCACAATCGTTACGTCTTTGTGATTTTTTGCGGCTGCGCGAACCATCGTTGGACCGCCAATATCAATGTTTTCAATGGCATCTTCAAGGCTGCAGTTTTCTTGAGCGACAGTATTCGCAAAGGGGTATAAGTTAACTACAACAATATCGATAGCAGAGATGTTGTTATCTGCCATTACGCTTTCATCTTGTCCGCGACGAGCTAAAATGCCGCCGTGAATTTTAGGGTGAAGGGTTTTTACGCGACCATCCATGATTTCAGGATGACCTGTGTGATCTGATACTTCAGTCACTTTTATGCCGTTATCAGCAAGGAGTTTACACGTACCGCCAGTTGATAAAATATCTACACCTTGCGCTTCAAGTGCGCGGGCAAATTCAACAATACCGGTTTTATCAGACACACTTAATAGTGCGCGACGAATGGGACGATGAGTATCCATTGTAGTTTGATTTCCTCAGTTAATGAGCTAGCTTAGAAGCGGGCATTTTAACTGATTACTACTCAAAAAACGACTTATAAAGCGCCAATATGCGTGAGCATTTTGCAATTTGGTTAATAAATTGCAGGCATAAAAAAAGCACCCAAAGGTGCTTTTTTTTGCATGATACCAATTGTATTGGATTAGTAAGCAGTTATAACGATAGAAAAACAAGTCTATAACAAGGCAAAAATTTTACAGTGTAGTTATTCTACATAAGAAATTTTTAACGCCGTTATGGGCTTGTTTAGCTCGTTAGAATGCTTACGCTTTCAATATAATTGGTATTAGTTCATGCCGTATTTTTTAAGCTTTTTACGTAAAGTACCACGGTTGATACCTAGTAAAATTGCCGCACGAGTTTGGTTGCCACGTGTGTATGTCATTACTTCTTCAAGTAATGGCGCTTCTAGCTCTGAAAGAACAAGGTCGTAAACGTCTTGCACATCTTGACCGTTAAGCTGCTTTAAATAGTGGTGAACAGCTTTCTTTACTGCATCACGCAATGGCTGCGGTTTCTCGTGTGACTGAACATGAGGGTTTGTGATAAATGGAGAAGTCACGTTTTGTTCGAACATTATTTAATCTCTTTCTTTCTTAGTTAGCTGCTAGTGTTTTAAAGTATTGCTTTAATGCGTCAACCTGTGCCTGTGGGTTGTCGAGCGCATTAAATACTCGCCTAAACTGACCATCACTGTCATGGGTTTGCAAATACCAAGATACATGTTTGCGAGCAATCCGCGCTCCCATTGGCTCACCGTAAAACGCATGGAGGTTTTCTAAATGCTCCATTAAAATACTGCGTACCTCTGAAATAGCAGGCGGCTGTAAGTGTTCTCCAGTTCGCAAATAGTGGTCTATCTCCCTAAATATCCAAGGGCGACCTTGGGCGGCTCGGCCAATCATAATGGCATCTGCACCCGTATAGTCCAAAACCTGCTTTGCTTTTTCTGGTGATGTAATATCGCCATTTGCAACAACAGGTATCGACACTGAGCGTTTTATATCCCTAATCGTGTCATATTCTGCTTCACCTTTGTACATGCATGCGCGTGTGCGCCCATGTACGGCAAGTGAGGCTATGCCATAACGCTCAGCTATTCTCGCAATCTCTACACCATTACGGTTATCCTGATCCCATCCTGTTCGGATTTTAAGTGTGACTGGGATATCAACAGCATTTACCACTGCATCAACTATCTCTTCCACAAGTTCAGGAAACTGTAATAAGGCAGAGCCTGCGAGTTTCTTGTTCACTTTTTTTGCTGGGCACCCCATATTGATATCTATGATCTGTGCACCGTTTGCAACATTGAATTGTGCGGCCTGCGCCATAAGCTCAGGATCTGCTCCTGCAATTTGCACCGCGCGTATACCCGATTCACCGCTGTGATCCATACGGTTCATCGACTTTTCAGTTTTCCAAACCTTAGGGTTTGACGATAGCATTTCAGACACAGCTAGCCCCGCACCTAAACGGCGACAAAGTTGTCTAAATGGTCTGTCTGTAATACCTGCCATTGGCGCGACTATTACATTATTCTCAAGTTGGTATGAACCGATACGCACTGTATTCAATAGGCCTCTTTTCAAGGGGCGCTAAGTTTACGGTTTTTTTAGGAAAAATCAAAGGCTATAAATTGAACAAAAGTGACTTTTTTTTGCCCTTTTCGTATTGACATTTGATAACCGCATGACAAGTAGGTTGATTTGTTTGAAATTTATACAGGTTTTATTTTTTACACAATAATTAGAAAAAAAATAATATGTAAAAAAATAGTAAAGCCTGTTAAATACAGGCTTTACATGCGGGTTTTGAGTTAATACTCTAAATTTGCTCTTAACAGTTGTTAGGCTTTTTTAGCGCCGCTAACTCGCGTCCAATCACCTTCAACGGCAATATCATCGAGCTCAATAAAGGGTGCATAAATATCAGCTACTGACTGAGCTTGTTCTTCTAAAATACCTGACATGGCAATTTTGCCACCTGGCTTTAGCAAACCTAAAATCACACTGTGCAATTCGCGAAGTGGTTGCGCTAAAATATTAGCCACTACTATATCGGCGGTAAACTCAGGTTGGTTTTCTGGAAGATACACTTCTAACTTGTCTGCAACGCCGTTACGATTAGCATTATCTAAGCTTGCTTCAAGTGCTTGCGGATCAATATCAATCCCAATCATGCGCTCAGCGCCAAGTTTAATAGCAGCGATACCTAAAATACCTGAGCCACACCCAAAGTCCACTACGGTTTTACCTGTTAGGTCTTGGCTTTCTAACCATTTAAGACATAGAGCTGTTGTTGCATGCGTACCGGTACCAAATGCAAGGCCTGGATCAAGTAATACATTAACAGCATCAGGGTCAGGAATGTCGCGCCAGCTAGGACAAATCCATAGCTTTTCACCAAACTGGATAGGGTGGAAGTTATCCATCCATTCACGCTCCCAGTCTTTATCTTCGAGCTGCTCGATTTTATATACTAGCGAGTCTTTAATTTCATTATGGCGCTTTAATAATGCAATCACAGCGTTCATATCGTGATTAGCTTCAAACAGGCCAATTACAGTAGTGTCTGCCCAAAACTCGACAGTGCCAATTTTAGGCTCATAAATAGGCGTGTCTTTTGCGTCAATAAAAGTAACAGAGGCGCTGCCTGCTTCCATTAGTAAGTCGCTTACAGCATCTGCGGTTGCGGCGTTGGCATTGATACGGATTTGGATCCAAGCCATGGTTGTTTCCTTGAAATAGAAAAAAGGCCGCTACAGCGGCCTTTTTAGTTTATATGAAGCGCTAAATTATTTAGCGTCTAAAAAGCTTTTCAGTAAATCTGAGCGAGAAGGGTGGCGTAATTTACGCAGCGCTTTCGCTTCTATTTGACGAATACGCTCACGTGTTACATCAAATTGTTTACCTACTTCTTCTAAGGTGTGGTCGGTATTCATATCAATACCAAAACGCATACGTAGTACTTTAGCTTCACGCGCTGTTAAGCCCGCTAGTACATCGTTAGTTGCGCCACGAAGAGATTCCATTGTTGCCGAGTCAATTGGCGAATCAATAGTGGTATCTTCGATAAAGTCACCTAAGTGCGAATCTTCATCATCACCGATTGGTGTTTCCATTGAAATTGGCTCTTTGGCAATTTTAAGTACCTTACGGATTTTATCCTCAGGCATCATCATGCGTTCTGCTAATTCTTCTGGATTTGGCTCACGACCCATTTCTTGTAACATTTGACGAGAAATACGGTTAAGTTTATTAATCGTTTCTATCATATGTACCGGAATACGGATTGTTCTTGCTTGGTCAGCAATTGAGCGAGTGATTGCTTGGCGTATCCACCACGTAGCATAAGTTGAGAACTTATAACCACGGCGGTATTCAAACTTATCTACCGCTTTCATTAAGCCAATGTTACCTTCTTGGATTAAATCCAAGAACTGTAAGCCACGGTTTGTGTATTTTTTAGCAATTGAGATTACAAGACGTAAGTTAGCTTCAACCATTTCTTTTTTCGCACGGCGGGCTTTCGCTTCACCAATGCTCATTCTACGGTTAATGTCTTTAATACGCTCTATGCTTAAACCTGTTGTTTGCTCGATAACAGATAATTTGTTGATACAACGAATTATCTCAGGCTTAACCTCTTCAAGCTTGGTCGAATGCTTTTCATTAGCACTGATTTCTACGTCAATCCAAGAAGCATCAGTTTCATTATTAGCAAAGTGCTTAATGAACGTTTTCTTAGGTAACTTAGCAATTTGTACCGCTTGTTTCATGATAAGACGTTCTTGAATACGAACTCTGTCCATCATTTCACGCATGTTATTAACCATGCGATCAAACTGTTTAGGTACTAATTTGAATGTTCTGAACAACTCGCCAATTTCGAAAATAGCAGCTTGAGATTCAGGGTGTGAACGACCTTTAGAATCAAACGTATCACGTGCTTTGTTATATAAATCACGTAAGTTTTCAAAGTGTACACGTGCCTCTTCAGGATCTGGGCCAGTATCTACTTCTTCTTCTTCGTCTTCATCATCGTCACTGTCTTTGTCATCGTTGTCATCATCGTCATCAAGTTGTTTTTCACTTAATTCTGAACCGATGTTAGTCGCTGATATTGGCGCGTCATCTTCGTTAGGATCAATAAATCCAACGATAATATCGCTTAAGCGCATTTCTTCAGCTTCAAACTTATCCCACTGCTCTAGCAGGTAAGTAATTGCTTCAGGGTACTCTGCAACAGAAATCTGTACTTGGTTGATACCTTCTTCAATACGCTTAGCGATTACAATTTCGCCTTCACGTGTTAGAAGTTCAACAGTACCCATTTCGCGCATGTACATGCGAACCGGATCCGTTGTGCGGCCGATTTCTTTTTCTACAGTTGCAAGTGCTGCAGCGGCAGCTTCTGCTGCGTCTTCGTCTGTCGTTGTTTCTTGCATCATTAATTCATCAGCATCAGGCGCGTTTTCGCTAACCTTGATACCCATGTCATTAATCATGCTAATGATATCTTCTACTTGATCTGAGTCTATAATGTCTTGTGGAAGGTGATCATTTACTTCTGCAAAAGTTAAGTAGCCTTGCTCTTTACCTTTTTGAATCAGAAGTTTTAATTGTGACTGAGGAGTTGGATCCATAGAGATTGTTTCTTCCACTCTGATAAGTTGATACAACAGGCGCCATCATGTAGTTTGCATTAAAGCCAACTAGAATAATGTGACGCAGTGAATAGCACAGTATAACAGTTTAAATCAAATCTGACTAGCTGTTAGTGGCTTTTAACGCTGTCATTAGCAAATGACATTCAAGTCTTTCGTCGCTATTAAGACCTTGTGTCTTGTCCTTTATTAATAGGGTCTCGAGTCGATAATTTAAACACTGATCTTCAATAAATTTAAAAGTATTTTTAAAAACAGTCTCTAAACGCTCTTCATTTATTTGATGTTGCCATGTTGCAAGCTTAATTAATGGCTCGTAGTCATCCGTATCTCTAAAACACTCTAGTAACTGAGCGGTAGTTACTTCTTCTTTTTGCAAAGCTTGCTCTTGTAGTCGAAGTAATAAACCAATGCCAGCAATATTCATTTGCGCAAGCTCTGGTAAGTACGGCACGCTTTTGGCTAGAGCAGGGTGCTGAATTAATATGCCGATTGCCTGACGCATAGGCGTTATTTTAAATTTTCGTTCAATAGAGTGTTGTTGCTTTGGTGTTTTTAAGCGGCTATTAAGTTGCTCTCGAGTTCGACCAATCAAGCGCCCTAATTGTTCCAAAATATTTTCTTGATAAAACTCACTCGGAATTTTTTCAATAAGAGGCAGCGCAGCACTTAGTAGTTTAGCTTTACCGGAGTCGAGTGTTAAATCAACTTCTTGGCTAAGTTTGTTAAATAGTACCTTGGTAAAGTCATCTGCTTGACTAAGGCGTTGTTCAAATTGCTCTTTTCCTTCTTTTTGTACGAGGGAATCAGGGTCTTCACCGTCAGGTAAAAATGCAAACTGTAATGCTTTACCGTCGTTTAAATAAGGGAGTGCGTTTTCAAGCGCTCGCCATGCAGCATCACGGCCAGCTCTGTCGCCATCGTAACAACAAATTACCTTGTCTGTGGTTCTAAACAAAGTGTGCATATGCTCGCTTGTGGTTGCGGTCCCTAGTGCGGCAACAGCGTATTCAATTCCTTGTTCCGCAAGCGCAACGACGTCCATATAACCTTCTACAATCATTACATGGTCGAGTTTTTTATGAGCTTGCTTTGCTTCATATAGCCCATATAGCTCAAAGCCTTTATGAAATATTCGAGTTTCAGGAGAGTTTAGGTATTTTGGACCTTGGTCTGCCTGCATTACACGTCCGCCAAAGGCAATAACGCGTCCACGTTTATCGCGTATAGGGAACATTAACCGGTCGCGGAAAAAATCAAACTGTCTACCAGGCGTTTTTTCAGAGGCCAGTTTTAGTTCTACTAATTGCTCTTTTTGTTCTTTGTTACGGCCAAGCTGTAAACATAATCCATCCCATTCACTTGGGGCGTAACCAATCATAAACTTTTTAACAGTTTCGCCGCTTAAACCACGGCCTTTAACATACTCAATTACAGCTGCTGAGTTACTATGGTGCTTTAATTGGTGCTGATAAAATCGCGCAGTGTGCAGCATTAAATCGTAGTCTGAGCGTTTTTGGGCTGCTGTGCGCTCCGGAGCTGAGCTGTTACCTTGTTCTCGTGGTACATCTAAGTTTAATAAGCTGGCAAGTTCTTCAATGGCATCAACAAACTCTAGTTTGTCGTACTCCATAACAAACGATATTGCATTGCCATTCGCACCACAGCCAAAACAATGATAAAACTGCTTGTCTTGCGATACGGTAAATGAGGGCGATTTTTCGTTATGAAATGGGCAGCAGGCTTGATAATCTTTACCGGCTTTTTTAAGGCCAACTTTAGAGTCGATGAGTTCGACAATGTCGGTTCTGGCAAGTAAATCGTCTATAAAATTACGTGGGATCTTTCCAGCCATTAGTAAAATAAAGTCCTGAGATAATAAGAAGAATAACGAAAACGAAATGTACGTTTAGTGCCAAATAAAGCCTATTTAACTTACCAAAACATACTGTAAATAAATAGGGCAGTACACATAAATTTCAATAGTTAAATTGAAACATGTAAGCGTATCTAATTAGCTTGTTGTTAGGTTAATTAAAGCTAAAAACAAAGAAACCGAGCGCTAGGCTCGGTTTGCTTCAATCATACTTTAATGTATGTGGGCGTATGTTAGGCAGTTAATCGTTGCTTAATTAAACCAGAGATTTTGCCCATATCGGCGCGACCTTCAGCTTTGCTTTTGATTATACCCATTACTTTACCCATGTCTTGCATACCTGCTGCGTTAGTATCAGCAATAGCCGCATCAATGAGAGCAATTATTTCTTCTTCACTCAATTGTTGAGGTAAAAAAGTTTCAAGTGCTACTATTTCATTGGCTTCAATATCAGCTAAATCATCACGCCCAGCATCTTTGTACTGAGTGTAAGAGTCACGACGTTGTTTAACAAGCTTCACTATAACTGAGGTAATACCCGCGTCGTCTAGTGTAATTTGCTCGTCAATTTCACGTTGCTTGATAGCAGCAAGTACCATACGAATAGGGTTAAGACGTTGTTTGTCTTTAGCTCGCATCGCATCTTTTTGCGCATCTTTTAGCGTTATTAAAAGGCTCATTTATACAAGACCTAATATATTAGTATAATTTAACGCGACGTGCGTTATCACGAGAAAGTTTTTTCATGTGACGTTTAACTGCAGCAGCTTTTTTACGCTTACGCTCAGCTGTTGGCTTTTCATAGTGCTCGCGACGACGAACTTCTGAAAGGATACCTGCTTTTTCACATGAACGCTTGAAGCGACGAAGTGCTACGTCAAACGGTTCGTTCTCTCTTACTTTAATTACTGGCATTAAAAATTCACCTACCTAAATTATGAGCGTTGCTCAAGTTGATCAAACATTGATCAAGTGGTTCAAAAATGGTGCGGTATTGTAATCCGAAGCAACACCACATGTAAAGGATAATATTAACAGAAACGCATTATCTAAAACAGTATTAATTTGATTGACGTTGATATAGCCTGCAGAACACTTGCCCCGCCTTTTTTTCTTTTATTAACAGCCAGTTATTGGGTTGTTGAAACGTACTTAACTCGGTTTCTACTTCTACATAAATGAGAGCTTCGCTGCTTAGCCATTGGTTTTTTTCTAATAAATCGCATGTTGTTTGTGCTAAATCTTTGCGAAACGGCGGGTCAACAAATACTAAATTAAATGCCTCATTTGTATTTTTTTGTTCTAAATAACTCAAAGAATTAGTGTGTTTTACCTGTGCATTTTCAAGCTTTAAGGTGCTGATGTTTTGTTCTAATTGTTTAGCCGCAAACTTATCTAGTTCAATGAATATGGTGCTTTTTGCAAAACGTGAGAGCGCTTCAAAACCGAGCCCGCCAGAACCTGCAAAACAATCAAGTACATTAGCGTCGCGGGTATCTTGCATTAACCAGTTAAACACCGTTTCTTTAATTCTATCGGTGGTAGGGCGTAAACCTTCTACATTTTTGACTGGTAATTTACGTCCCCTAAATTGGCCGCTTATAACTCTAATAAAACCATCGCCGGATTTGCTACTAGCTTTATTTTGTGTTGTTTTATTTCTCATTTAGCTCACTAAAAAATGGTATATGGTATCTAGCTCAGATAATATTGCTGCAGATTACGTGTAGCTTCATTTTTCAACCGTATGAAAAGTGTTACTATGGAGCACTTACGTTTTGAATGGTTGTTTTACTAGCATCGATTGCTAGGCATCGCCAAGCTATTTCAAATTTTAGTTTATCAGATTTTTATAAGTGGTTATTAGCAAGTATGGCAAAAAAAAGTAAATTCATGTCGTGGCTCGGTTTTGGCAAGTCAGATAAAAAAGAAGCAGAGCAAAAAGCAGAAGCTGATAAACAACAAGCATTAGCGCAAGAGCAAGCCGAAAAAGCTGAGCAAGAACGTATAGCAGCAGAGCAGGCTGAGGCTGAGCGTTTACAAGCAGAAGCAGAGACTGAGCGTTTAGAGCAGGAGCGTATAGCTAGTGAGCAGGCTGAAGCTGAACGTTTAGCTCAAGAAAAGCTAGCACAAGAGCAAGCCGAAAAAGCTGAGCAAGAACGTATAGCAGCAGAGCAGGTTGAGGCTGAGCGTTTACAAGCAGAAGCAGAGACTGAGCGTTTAGAGCAGGAGCGTATAGCTAGTGAGCAGGCTGAAGCTGAACGTTTAGCTCAAGAAAAGCTAGCACAAGAGCAAGCACAAAAGCTTGAGCAAGAACGCCTATATGAAGCAGAACAAGCCGAAAAACGAGCTATAGAGCAAGCTAATGCCGAATTATTAGCAAAGCAAGATGCTGATGCAGCAGCGCAAAAGCAAGAACAAGCTAAACGGCTAGCTGAGCAAGAAACACAAATGCGCTTAGAGCAGGAGCGCATTGCTGCAGAAAAAGCAGAGTCGGAGCGATTAGAACGAGTTCGTCTCCAAGAGCAAGAAGCTGCAAATGCAGAAAAGCTTGCAATAGATAAAGCAAATGCACAATTGCTTGCAAAAGAGCAGGCTGATGCTGAGATACAACGACAAGAACGAGAGCAGCGCCTAGCTGAGCAAGAAGCTCAAATGCGTTTAGAGCAAGAACGTATAGCCGCTGAAAAAGTTGAGAATGAACGCTTAGAGCAAGAGCGTATTGCGGCTGAAAAAGTTAAGAGTGAACGTTTAGAGAAAGAACGACTTGCCGCTGAAGAAGCCGAGAATGAGCGTTTAGAACAAGAACGACTTGCAGCTGAAAAAGCCGAGAATGAGCGTTTAGAACAAGAACGACTTGCAGCTGAAGAAGCCGAGAATGAGCGTTTAGAGCAAGAACGACTTGTAGCTGAAGAGGCTGAAAATGAGCGTTTAGAGCAAGAGCGCATTGCAGCTGAAAAAGCTGAGAATGAGCGGTTAGAGCAAGAACGACTTGCAGCTGAAGAAGCCGAGAATGAGCGTTTAGAGCAAGAGCGCATTGCTGCTGAAAAAGCTGAGAATGAACGTTTAGAGCAAGAACGACTTGCAGCTGAAGAGGCTGAAAATGAGCGTTTAGAGCAAGAGCGTCTTACTGCTGAGCTTGCAAAAAATGAAGAAAAACAAGCAGAAAAACCAAAAAAAGAAGGGTTTTTCTCTCGTCTTAAAAAAGGCTTATTAAAAACTCGTGTAAATATAGGCTCTGGCTTTGCTTCAATCTTTAGTGGTAAAAAAATTGATGACGAGTTATTTGAAGATCTTGAAACACAGCTACTTACCGCCGATTTAGGTGTTGATACCACCATGAAGTTAATCGATAGTTTAACTGATGCAGCTGATCGAAAGCAGCTTAAAGATGGTGATGCCTTATATGAGCTAATGAAGCAAGAAATGGCAGCGATGCTAAAAACTGCTGAGCAGCCTTTAGTGATCAATAAAGATAAAAAGCCGTTTGTTATTTTAATGGTAGGTGTGAACGGAGTTGGTAAAACAACCACGATTGGTAAGCTAGCTAAGCAATTTCAAAATGAAGGTAAATCGGTCATGCTTGCCGCAGGAGATACGTTTAGGGCCGCAGCTGTAGAACAGTTACAGGTTTGGGGTGAACGTAACAGTATTCCGGTTATTGCACAGCACACAGGTGCAGATAGCGCGTCGGTAGTATTTGATGCATTTCAAGCCGCGAAAGCGCGTAATGTTGATGTATTAATTGCCGATACAGCTGGGCGCTTGCAAAATAAAGATAATTTAATGCAAGAGCTTGAAAAAATAGCCCGTGTAATGAAAAAAATTGACCCAGATGCACCTCACGAAGTAATGCTTACTATTGATGCTGGTACAGGTCAAAACGCTATTAGCCAAGTAAACTTATTTAATCAATGTGTTGGTTTAACTGGTATTACACTTTCAAAACTTGATGGTACTGCAAAAGGCGGTGTTATTTTTGCGGTTGCCGATAAGTTTAATATTCCAATTCGTTACATTGGTGTTGGTGAAGGTATTGATGATTTACGCGCTTTTAAAAGCGATGACTTTATTGATGCATTATTTAGCCAAGATGAGGACGACGTTTAATTTACCAAAAGAGGGAGCTAGCTCCCTTTTTAATTGCGAGGATTACTAACGCTGTTAACAAGCTAATGGCGTTGGCATAATAAAAAGATGATAAATTTTCAGCAAGTAAGTAAAACTTACCCTGGTGGGCACCGTGCACTTGAAAAGGTTAATTTTCACATTAAGCCTGGCGAACTCGCTTTTTTAACGGGCCACAGTGGCGCCGGTAAAAGTACGCTACTTAAGCTAATTAGTTTAATGGAGCGCCCATCTGCGGGTAACGTGTTTATTAATGGGGTTGATTTGAATAAAGTTAACTCGCGTCAAATTCCTTATGCTCGTCGTGATATTGGTATTATTTTTCAAAACCACCGTTTATTAGAGCGCTATACCGTTTTTGATAATGTAGCATTACCTCTAATTATTGAGGGTACACATCATAAGCAAATAGCTAAACGAGTACATGGCGCGCTTGATAAAGTGGGCCTGATAGATAAAATAAAATGTCATCCTTCTATGCTCTCTGGTGGTGAACAGCAGCGAGTAGGTATTGCCAGAGCTATTGTAAACTCCCCGCCAATATTATTAGCTGATGAACCTACTGGTAATCTTGATCCTGAACTTTCAATGGAAATATTAAAGTTGTTCGAAGACTTTAATAAGCACGGTACAACTGTGCTTATTGCTACACATGATCTTGGTTTAGTGTCGCGTATGAAGTATCGAAGCCTAACTTTAAAAGATGGACGTATGCTTGAAGATCCGCTTGCTGAGGGAACATTATGAGTTTACTTTTTAAAGGTCGTCAAAATAGTAACGATAAGCAACAGAAATCGATATTAGCGGGTGGTTATTTTTTCATAATTAATATTTTTCGCCAAGGTGTTCATAGCTTAGGTGAAATGTGGCGTACACCGCTTGCTTCAATGATGACTATTGCTGTACTTGGGCTGAGCCTAACTTTACCTGCTACACTTTATTTAGTTGTTAAAAACGTACAGCAAGTAAGTAGTGGCTTTGAAGAAGCCAGTGAAATCTCTTTGTTTGTAAAAGAGAGTATGAGTGAGCAAGAAACACAAACTTTGGTGAAGCGTTTGGCGTTATACCCAGAGGTTGAAAGTATAGAGTTTATTTCAAAACAACAAGCTCTTACTGAGTTTAAAGATGTTTCTGGCTTTGGGCAGGCTTTAGAATACTTAGACAAGAACCCGTTACCAGATGTAGTACTGGTTACGCCAACAAAACGTAATAGGCAACCAAATGCTGCTAAGGTACTTTTGACAAAGCTTGAGAGTGAACGTGAAGTTGACTTTGGAAAGCTTGATATAGCATGGTTAGAGCGTTTAAATGCACTGCTTGATTTACTCAAAGAAAGTGTAATAACTATCGCACTATTATTACTTACCTCAGTGACTCTCATTATTGGCAACACTATCCGCTTGTCTATTATGGACAAAAAAGAAGAAATTCAAGTAATGAAACTTGTAGGGGCTACCAATACATTTATACATGCCCCATTTTTGTGGACTGGTATATGGTACGGCGTAATAGGCGGTTTATTTGCTTTTATATGTGTTGGATTAATGATGTGGTGGCTTTCGAGTGCTGTGAGTAGCGTTGCAGGCGTATATCAAACAAGCTTTTCACTTATTGGCTTATCGCTTAGCGAGCTTGGCTTTTTAGTATTACTTGCCACTAGCTTAGGCTTTATTGGCTCGTACCTATCTGTAAATCGGTATATTAAAGAAATAGAACCCGACAAAGTATAAATGAACCAATTCAACTTGATACACGTAGAGTATCAAGTTGGATACGCTTTCGGTTTATTAAAACTGTCATATTTATATACTATCCTCCCTTAAAGTAATGAGTTGTAAATAGCGTGTTGCGACGGAGCGAATTGCTTGCAAACCCTTAATTCATCACTTATTCAGTCGCTTGTAGTAGACTAAATACATACCAAAAAACTACTTGATTTATACTTTAAAAAAGTTTTAAATTGGGGTTAGCACTCTTAAGTAAAGAGTGCTAAGATGGTTTCAAATGTTTATCACCGAGGTGAAAAATGAGTAAAGATTTATACGCAATGGCACTTACAGTCGGACAACAAAGCGCAAGCATGGATGGTTACCTTCAAGCGGTAAGCACTATTCCTATGCTTAAAGTGGAGCAAGAGCAAGAGCTTGCTAAAAAGCTTCAGGAAGAAGGCGATCTTAGCGCTGCAAAACAACTCATTATGTCGCACTTACGCTTTGTAGCACATATAGCTAAAAGCTACTCGGGATACGGCTTACCACAAGCTGACCTTATTCAAGAAGGTAATATAGGCCTTATGAAGGCAGTTAAACGATTTGACCCTTCAGTAGGTGTACGTTTAGTGTCGTTTGCTGTGCATTGGATTAAAGCCGAAATCCATGAGTTTGTTCTAAAAAACTGGCGTATAGTTAAAGTTGCTACAACAAAGGCGCAACGCAAATTGTTTTTCAATCTACGTAAAAACAAAAAGCGTTTAGGCTGGTTCAATCAAGCCGAGGTTAGCACTGTTGCTAGTGAGCTAGGTGTGAGCGAAAAAGAAGTACGTGAAATGGAATCGCGCATGAGCGGCCAAGACATGGGCTTTGATTTAACAGGCGATGACAATGATGACGCGCCTACAAGTACTTACTCTCCAGTACAATATTTAACGGATGGTTCTGCTGACTTAGCTGACGATATCGAACAACAGCAGTGGCAAGAACAGTCTCATACTCGTTTATTTAGCGCACTTAAAACGCTGGATGAGCGTTCGCAAGACATTGTAAGTGCTCGTTGGTTGTCTGATGACAAAGCAACATTACAAGAGCTTGCTGAAAAATATAGCGTATCGGCTGAGCGTGTTCGCCAGCTAGAGAAAACAGCAATGAAAAAGCTGCAAAGCGCTATGAGCTAATAGCTCTAAAGAATGAAATTGACAAAGCCCTGCTTGAAAATGCGGGGCTTTTTGCTTTATAGCTATCAATTTTCAATTAGAAGCTGTTTGATGACAAATAACAGCGAATATATATATTTTTAAGTGGGTAAACTTATAGTATATAAAGTCAATACTATTACCAGAGGCGCTAAGTTATTCTATAAATTAGTTCTTTTTGGCTGACATACAGGTGGCTTTTTTAAAGTGCTTATTATCGAGCACTTATTCCTTTGCTCTCAGCTTGCGCTAACTGTATATATTTTTTTTCTACTAATTGCGACACGGGCACAAGTTCAAACCCTTGCTCTGTTAACTGTGGCAACGCCTGGCGTAAAAAATTAATAGTTTCTGGGTAGGGGTGGGCAATTGCAATTGCAAATTTGTGTTTTGTAGCTTTGTGCTTTAATTCATCGAGCCTAAATTGCAATTGCTCGGGCGTTGTTATGTTGTCTAAAAATACGTGACGGCCAATATTCTCTACACCTAAAAAGTTTGCAGCATTTTGTGCTTGGCTTAAATCAGTGGTGCGACTATCTAAAAAGTATAAGTGACGCTTTTTAAGCACTTCCATGGTCCACTTCATGGCTTGGCTTTTTTGTGTAAGTGCTGAACCCATGTGATTATTAACGCCTTTAACTTGTGGCAAGCTGGCTAGTGCAGTTCCTAAAGTTTGTTGTAATTGTTCTTTATTCATATTTAGAGTTAATGCGCCTGGGCCAAGCTCTTTGCCGTTAAGTGCTTGCATAGGAACGTGTAACAGCAGTTCTTTATTTGACTGACTCGCAAGCGTTGCAAAAATTTGAGAATAAGGTGTGTGAGGCAAAATTGAATACGTCAATTGCCCAGGTAAGGAAAGGAATTCTAAGTCCCGTTGATGATAACCTATGTCATCTATCACTATTGCTATTTGCTTGGCGCTGACGCTTGTGCAGGCTAAGCAAATAAACAGTATTAGCCATTTTATTATTTTCACGTTTATGGTTTTTATTATCTTTTTAAATCTCAATAGGTTGCTTTAAATAAAGTAGTTTATTGCATACTGAGTAATTGTTTTGCTTTAACTAATTGTAGATCGGCTAAGTTACCCGTGAGTAATTGCGCATTACTATTAGTTTGCTCATTTTTTATTATAACGGCTTTATTAGTTTGTGAAAGACCTGTTTGATTAATCACCACATCTGGTGTTATTCCTATTCCATCAATAGAATAACCAAGGGGTGTATAGTATTTAGCTGTGGTGAGTTTAAGTGCTGTGTTGCCATTGCCTAAAGGGATTAACGATTGCACAGAACCTTTACCAAATGACTGGCTGCCCACAATAGTAGCTCTTTTGTTGTCTTTAAGTGCAGCCGCGAGTATTTCGGCAGCTGAGGCTGAGTTTTCATTAATAAGTACAACAATAGGGGCGCCTTTTAAAATATCACCTCGTTTAGCGTAAAAGGCTTGGTTAGCATCGTAAAAGCGTCCTTTTGTAGTAACAATAGTTCCACTTTGTAAAAACAGGTCAGATACTGCAACCGCACTTTTTAATGTACCACCAGGGTTATCACGCAAATCAATTACTAAGCCTTTAAGTGGGGAGCCAAAGTGACGTTGTAAAGCCGCAACCTGCAAGGCCACCTCATGTAAAGTATGATTAGAAAAGTTATTAATAGCTAAATAGCCAGTGCCAGAGTTTAAAAGCTCGCTAGTTGCGCTTTCTAGATTTATTTCACGGCGTGTGACATGAAAGGTAATTAACTCTTTTGTGTTATTGCGCTTTATAGTTAGGTCTATATTTGCGAATTCACTTTCGCGTATTAACGTTGCCACTTCGTCGATCGTACGGTTATGTGCTCTGTTATTATTTACGCTTATTACTTTATCGCCCGGTAATACTCCCGCTATTTTGGCTGGCGAGTTATCGACTACGTCAACAATAGTCATTATTTCATTAACACTTTTAACTTCAATACCAATACCGGTGTAGCGGCCATTTGTATTGTCAAATAATGATGTAAGTTCATGCTCATCTAAATATTTAGAGTAGGGGTCGAGTTTTGAATACAAACGTTCAAATTGTTTGTTGTTATAGTTGATATGGTCGCTATTTTGTAGCGCTAAATCATCTACGTAGTAGGCGTGTATATTAAAGAGGATTTCATCTATTTGTTGGCTTTTAAGCTCTTTTATAGAGCTTGCATATAAGCGTGTGTTAAAAGCTAATAAGGTAAGTAATATGATCAAACACAGGCCTTTTAAAAAGCCTGTGTTTCTTTTAATCGCTGTATTTGATGCGTTTTTTTTGGTTGTCATCAGCTGCTCCTAATGCGGTGCAGCGGTTTATTCAATTAAATGCGTCTGCACCATTTTACAGGATTTACTGCGCGTCCTTTGTGGCGTATTTCAAAGTATAGACCAGAACTTGCCTGTCCGCCGCTTTGGCCCACTAATGCTAATGTTTCGCCTTCGCGTACCATATCGCCAACATCGCGTAATAGCGTTTGAGCATGGCCGTATAGACTCATAAATCCTTCGCCATGGTCAACTACAATCACCCAGCCAAAACCTTTTAACCAATCAGCAAATACCACTTGGCCATTTTGAATACTGTTTACGTTTGTGCCTTCTTTAGCGCCAATTAGCACGCCTTTCCAATCAATGCCGCCATGTTTTCGCTGACCAAATGTATGCTCTAGTTTACCCTTACTTGGCCAAGGTAACTTACCTTTACTTTTGTTAAGCCCGATAAGCTCTATTTTTTGATTTTTTTCTTGCTCTAACTCTTCAATCGTAGTGATCAGCGTCTGCTGGTTCTCTTTTAAATAGCTAATTGAGTTTTTTGTACCTGTGAGCTGTGCTTGTAGGTTTTTTAGATTGGTTTGTCGCTCGCTTTGAGCATTTACTAATGCGGTTTGACGTCTTTTTTGTTCTTCATATAAAAGCTCTAATTTTTGTTGTGTTTTAACAAGCTCTTGTTGGTTTTGTGCTATTTGCTGTTGAAGCTGCTTTAGCTCTTCAATTTGTTCAATACGGGCTTTATTCAAATAATTATAATAACTAAGTGTACGCTCAAATTTAGCGGTGTCTTCTTGGTTTAGCAACATTTTAGAGTAGTCATCGCCACCGGCCATATAAGCACTTTTTAATTGTGCGGCTAATACCTTTTGAAATTTTGCATGTTGTTTGTCGAGTTCATCAGCTTTATTTTGTAACTGCTTTTGCTGTGTTTTGGTTTCTGTTACAGATTGTTCAGCCATGTTGAGTGCTTTTGCATTTTTAGCTATATCAAGTTCATGGCTTTTGAGTTTTTTTTGTAATGAGGCTATTTTTTTTCTTTGCGCGTTATAGTCAGCTTGGCTTTGCTGAAGTGCATTTTGTACTTCTGATAAGTCTTTTTTAGTACGCTCTTCATTAGCAACTGCATAAGCAGTTACTAATGAAGTAAGTATTAATCCGCACTGTATTAACCGGTTAATACGTCTATTCATGTGCTATTTCAACATCATAATAGGTGTGCCAGTCATTTCGTCAGGCTGCTCCATGCCCATTAAGTGAAGCATTGTTGGTGCTACATCGCTTAATGCTTTACCTTGCATAGGCTCAGCGTCGCGGCCTACGTAAATAAATGGAACTGGCTCGCTAGTATGAGCTGTATGGGCTTGGCCTGTTTTAAGGTTAGCCATTTGCTCAGCGTTACCATGATCGGCAGTAATTAATGCTTCACCACCAAACTCTTCTAATGCATCAACAACTCGACCGATACAGGTATCTACGGCTTCACAGGCTTTAACAGCAGCTTCAAACACACCAGAGTGACCTACCATGTCGCCATTAGGATAGTTACAAATAATAGCGTCGTATTTTCCACTTTTAATTGCTTCTACTAGCTTATCTGTAAGCATTTCTGAATTCATTTCAGGTTGTAGATCGTAAGTTGCTACCTGTGGTGAAGGAATTAGCTCACGTGTTTCGCCTTTAAATTCATCTTCGCGACCACCACTAAAGAAAAACGTAACGTGCGCGTATTTTTCTGTTTCAGAAATACGTAGCTGCGTTTTGTCATTTTTTTCTAGCCATTCACCAAATACATTTATAAGTGCTGACGAGCCAAAAGCAACAGGTGCATCAATATCGGCTGCGTATTCTGTCATCATTACAAAAGCGCTAAGTTTTGGAGATTTTTTCTTGGCGAAACCGTCAAACTCAGGCTCAACAAATGCACGCGTTATTTCACGGGCTCTGTCGGCTCTAAAGTTAGCAAAAATAACAGTATCGCCATCGTTAATCGCCGCAGGCTTGGTACCTGCTGGAGTAATTGTTGTAGCGGCTACAAACTCATCGTTTTCGTCGCGCTCGTATGCGGCATTAAGTGCATCTACGCCGTTATCAAAATTAAAATCGCCTTGCGCGAGAGTCATTACGTCATATGCTTTTTCTACTCGGTTCCAGCGGTTGTCTCTGTCCATTGCATAATAACGCCCTACAAGTGAGGCTAAGCGGCCGCATTTAAGTTCGCTAAACAATGCTTCAATACGTTCAATTGATGCTTTAGCGCTGCGCGGTGGTGTATCACGACCATCTAAAAAGCCGTGGAAGTAAACTTCTTTCGCGCCGCGTTTTGCTGCAAGTTTAATGCTGGCAACAATATGATCTTCATGGCTATGAACGCCACCTGGGCTCAATAGGCCCATAATATGGACCGCTTTACCAGCGTTTACTGCTTTATCTATGTTTTCAACTAATGCGGGTGTTGAGTCAAACACACCATCGTTAATTGCTTTAGTAATACGAGTGAAGTCTTGATAAACGATTCTTCCTGCGCCTAAATTAACGTGGCCCACTTCTGAATTACCCATTTGCCCGTCAGGAAGACCAACATCTAAACCCGAAGCTGATATTAATGTGTGTGGACGAGTTGCCCATAATTCGTCTAATACCGGTGTGTTTGCTGCAAGAATAGCGTTACTTTGTTCATCTTCGCGGTATCCCCAGCCGTCTAAAATCATTAATACCAGTGGTTTTTTATGCTCTGTCATAATAGCTCCTGAAAATTAGCACCTGTTGATGGGTACTGAGTAGCGAAAGGGTTATCTGGTTAGTTTTAGCATACCGTGTTTTAGCGATAGGATCAGCACTGAAAACAAGATATTAAATTTTTATCTACTATTTAATATGGGGGGCTTTATCGTTTTTTAAACTGTGTCAAACTCGCATTTTAACTTGGTTTGGGTATACTTGCGGGGCTAAAAAGCAAAACACCTAAAAAATTAGGTTTAGAACATAATTTCATAGTGGAAGTAGAATGGATCAATATATTGAATTTATTACAAATCATCCCGTTTTAAGCCTTGCTTGGGTTGGTCTTGTTTTTCTTATTGTAAGCGGTTTGATTAAAAGTAAATTTTCAGCAATCCGTCAAATTAACCCTCAACAGCTTACGCTTTTAATTAATCGTGAAGACGGTAAAGTTGTTGATATTCGCGCTCAAAAAGAGTTTTCGGCAGGTCATATTGCTAATTCTGTGCACTTGAGCCCTGAAAAAGCGAAACAATCTGACTTTTCAAGTCTTGAAAAGTACAAGAGCAAACCCATTATATTGGTATGTACCACAGGTATGACTGCCCAAGGTACTGCAACTGCGATGCATAAAGCTGGTTTTGAAGAGGTTTATGTATTGGCAAGCGGTATGGGTGCGTGGCAATCAGCGAGCCTGCCAACTACAACAGGTCGCTAATCATTTTAGCTAGACCGATAGAGGATTTATTATGAGTAATGTTGTTTTATACACCAAAGCGTATTGTCCATTTTGTCAGCGCGCTCTTTCGCTTTTAAATAGCAAAGGCGTGGAATATACAAATATTGATATTGGTGTACAGCCTGAACTTCGCGATGAAATGATCGCCAAAGCAGGTGGTGCAAGCACAGTACCGCAAATTTTTATTAATGATGAACATATCGGTGGCTGCGACGACATGATGGCAATAGAAGCGCAAGGTAAACTTGACGCTAAGCTAAACGCTTAAACTTAAATTATAATAACGAACAAGTTAGGAAAAACAATGAACGAAGAAACTCAAAACGCAGCAGCTGCAGAAGCCGGCGCACAATTTACTATTCAACGCATTTACACTAAAGATGTATCGTTTGAGACGCCAAACTCACCGGCTATTTTTCAAAAAGAATGGGCGCCTGAGGTTAAGCTAGACTTAGACACTCGCTCTAACAAGTTAGATGAAGGCGTGTTTGAAGTTGTTTTAGCACTAACTGTAACAGCATCTATTGGCGAAGAAACTGCGTTTTTATGTGAAATTCAGCAAGCAGGTATTTTTACTATTGCTGAGGTTGAAGAAGTGCAACTTGCACACATGCTAGGTGCATTTTGTCCTAACGTGTTATTCCCTTATGCTCGTGAAGCGGTATCAAACCTAGTTAACCGTGGTACTTTCCCACAGCTTAATCTTGCGCCAGTTAATTTTGACGCATTGTTTGCACAATACATGCAACAACGTACTGCGCAAACAGACCAGGTTACAGCAGACGCATAACCTATGAGTACAGCAACTACAGCTGTTACTGTATTAGGGGCGGGGTCTTACGGCACCGCCCTTGCTATTTGCTTAGCCCGAAATGGTCATAATGTGACTCTTTGGGGTAGAAATAGCGACGACGTTGCCACGCTTGCAGCTGAGCGGAAAAATCAACGTTACTTACCTGATGCTCCTTTTCCAGACACTCTTTCTCTTGAAGCCGACTTACAACAAGCCGTTGCTAGCAGCAAAATTGTACTTGTTGTGGTTCCAAGCCATGCATTTGGCGATACACTTCAACAAATTAAACCTGCATTACAAGCGGGGACTGAAATTGCATGGGCAACTAAAGGCCTTGAGCCAAATACAGGGCGCTTATTGCAAGAAGTGGCTTTACAAGAATTAGGTGACGAAGTTGCGCTAGCCGTACTTTCAGGCCCTACATTTGCTAAAGAAATGGCAATGGGTTTACCTACCGCTATTTCTGTTTCGTCTACGTCGCCTGAGTTTGCTCAGCAATTAGCTGATTTATTGCATTGTGGTCGCTCATTCCGTGTGTATAACAATGATGACTTCATTGGGATACAGCTAGGTGGTGCGGTTAAAAATGTAATTGCTATTGGTGCCGGTATTTCGGATGGTGTGGGCTTTGGTGCTAATGCGCGAACTGCACTTATTACGCGTGGGCTTGCAGAGTTAACTCGCTTAGGCTGCGCTCTAGGTGCAAAGCCAGAAACCTTTATGGGAATGGCAGGCCTTGGCGATTTAATTTTAACCTGTACAGATAATCAATCACGTAACCGTCGATTTGGTTTAGCACTTGGCAAAGGTGAAAGTGTAGAGGCTGCAATTGAGTCTATTGGCCAAGTAGTCGAAGGCTTTAGAAATACCAAAGAAGTGTATTTATTAGCGCAGCGTGCTGGCGTGGAAATGCCAATCACTGAGCAAATTTATAAAGTACTTTATGAAAATAAAGACATGAAAGAAGCCGCTATGGCTCTTTTAGGGCGAGAGCAGCGTTCTGAATAAATCTATACAAAGTATACTAAAACTAAAAAACCGACGTTATGTCGGTTTTTGGTTGTTTGGTACAAGGTTTTTATTGGGCGTTAGGAAAGCCAAGCTGGCGCCAAGATTCATACACAAATACGGCGACCGCGTTAGATAAGTTCATGCTGCGACTGTTTGGCTGCATAGGAATGCGTACGCGTTGATCGTTTGGCAATGCTTGAATCATTTCATCAGGCAGGCCACGAGTTTCAGGGCCAAATACTAAACAATCTCCCGCTTCGTAACTTGCCTCATGATGAAACTGGCTACCTTTAGTTGTACATGCATACACTTTTTTTGGCTTGCACTTTTCTAGGTAGGCTTCAAATGATGCATGACGTTGTACGTGGCTAAATTCGTGGTAATCAAGGCCCGCACGTTTAACGCGTTTGTCGTCCCACTCAAACCCTAAAGGCTCAATTAAATGCAGTGCATAGCCTGTATTTGCACATAGGCGAATAATATTACCTGTATTAGGTGGTATTTCAGGTTGGTATAAAACAATATCCAGCATAATGAGCCTTTTTAGTAATCGGTAGAGCGCAGCAGTATACACGAAACCTTTTAAAAAAATGATATACTCAGTGCATTGAATACAGTGATTAACGGATATATACGTGCATAACCGCAGCTACGAATTTTGGGTTAAAACTTCAAGCATTGTCACCATGGTTATGGTGAGTTTAATGATTGGTGCAAAAACATGGGCATGGCTTGCGTCAGGCTCTGCTTCAATGCTTGGCTCATTGACTGATTCGTTAATGGATATAACAGCCACAGCCATGAGTTTTTTGGTATTAGGTTATGCACTGCGACCAGCCGATGACGATCACCGTTTTGGGCATGGTAAAGCTGAGGCACTTGCAGGATTAGGGCAGGCAGCATTTATTGCAGGATCAGGTTGTTTACTTGCATTTCATGGTATTGAACGCTTATTTAATCCAATACAGTTAACGCATTCTTTATTGGGCGTATGGGTAAGTATTTTTGCAATTGTGTGTACGCTGGTAATTGTATTTGTACAAAATAAAGTAGTTAAGTACACCGACTCTATTGCTATAAAAGCCGATTCAGTACATTACAAAGGCGATTTAATATTAAATGCTGCCGTGCTATTGGCTATTTTATTAGCTTATTATGGCGTACTTTATGCCGATCCCCTTTTTGCAATTGGGGTGGCGGGCTACTTACTTTATAACAGTTGGGATATAGCGCGTGATAGTGCCGATCATTTAATGGATAAAGAGCTGCCAGATGATGAAAAGCAAAGCATATTCGATATAGCTAAAGACCATGCCGATGTGCATGGTGTACACGGTATTCGAACTCGCCAAGGCGGGAAAATTAAGTTCATCCAAATGCATTTAGAGCTGGATGATAACTTAAGTTTAATACGTGCCCATAATGTGGCTGATGAAGTAGAGGCCATGATAAGTGCTCGTTTTGAATCAGAGGTAGATATACTCATCCACCTCGATCCACTTTCTGTTTTAGTAAATCCTAGCACTGTTCAAGAAGTAACAGACTTACAAAACTGATAAAAGTTAGTTAATAGCGGCTTTCGAATTTCGTCACGCTCAAATAGTAGCTCGTGTTTTGCATCTTCAAAACTCTCAATTGTTGCATGAGCGTGTCTTTTTGCAAAGCTGTACTGCGCTTTGTTGTTAACCACTGTATCGCTAGCCGCACTTGCTATAAACAAAGGGATTGATACGTTTAGATTATCAATAGACTTTAAAAACGCTATCGTAGCTGCGAGCCAGCCAAACGTAACGCCACCTAATTGTATGTTAGGTTCTAATTTATAGGTTTGCCTAAAGTAGGTGTAACGCTCTTCGCTGCTAGTAAGTACGTTTTCAGCAAATGGAATTGGATTATAGTTGCCTTGTCCAAAAGCATAAAAAGAGTGTAGGCCAAGCAAAGTGGCTAACTTAACAATAAATTGCGTTGGTATTTTTGGTACGTCTTTTGTAAAAATATCAAACATAGGCGCAGACAAAAACACGCCTTTATAGCTGTTTTCAAACTTTGCTAAATAATCAATTGCTATCGCACTACCCATTGAATGAGCCAGCATGATTTTTTTACCTTGCCAATGCTTTGAAACTATTTGCTGATCAAAGTTATTAAGATCACTGCTGTAGTTATTATAATGTTTTACAAAGCCTTTATGCTTATTTTTAAGATGCCTGTAAGAGCGCCCTTGACCTTGATGATCCATAATAAACACTGCAAAATTATTACAATACAGCTCCCATATCAGTTCTTTATACTTTTCTAGGCCTTCAACACGGCCCGTACTAATTACTACAGCAGTTGCAGCATTGTCAGGGATTGCGTATGCGTAAAATAGCTTTCCTGCAGGTGTATCTAAGTAGCTTTTAGTTAAATGTGAAGTATAAAAAACATTAATGGCCTCTTGATTACTCTCAAGCTGGGCTTCTGAACTATAAAACATGCTTTACTCTTTGATTAATGGCAAGGTTATATTAGCACACAAGCCACCTTGTTCTTTATTCGATAAGACTAAATTTCCGCCATGCGCGGTAATGGCATTTTTAGCAATAGCAAGCCCTAAGCCAGTCCCCCCACTTACGCGGTCGCGAGCATCTGATTGTCTAAAAAACGGTTCACAAAGCTTACTTAGCTGCTCATTAGGTACACCTGACCCATCGTCACATATTTCTATATAAATGGCATTTGAATGCTTTAGAGTTATGCTAATGGTGTGTTGAGCATATTTAATTGCATTACGAAGTAAGTTTTCAAGCGCGCTGGCTATTAGTGCCTCATCGCAATTAATATTTACAGCCACACTACCCGTAACTTTTAGCTGTTTATTATTTTGTTTAGCTTCAAATTGAGCATCATTAATTACGTGATCGACAATAACTTGTAAAGACTGCTTTTGCAGCGAAAGCGCTTGGCTTTTAGCCTCTAAACGAGAGACCTGTAATACATCGGCTATCATTTTATCAAGTTGGTTTGCTTCTTTTTCTATACGTAATAAATATGATTGGCTAGGTTCGTTAGCTTGCATTTGTGCAAGCCCTGTAGCCATTTTTAGGCGTGTTAGAGGTGAGCGAAGTTCATGCGATATATCCGCAAGTAAACGCTTTTGTGAGCTAATCAGTAGCTCCAACTGATTAGCCATACTGTTAAAATCGCGCCCAAGTATTCCTAGCTCATCGTTTCGACTTGCTGGAATATCGGCTCTGGCTGTTAAGTCGCCAGCAGATAACTTAATAGCTGCTTTTTTGAGGCTGTTAATAGGAGCAATTAAGTTACGGCTAAATACAAAGCTCAACACAAGTGATGCAGCAATTGCGATAAATATTTTTATCCAATTAGGCATTAGTTTAAAACGTAATAATAGCGGCGGTTGATGATTTATATCTATTTCGTATAGATAAAAGCTTCCTTGTGGAATATTTATATTTACTGGCCCAAAAGCTTGGTATTTTTCTGTGAAAATTATTTGCGGAGACATATTTTGAGTAAAGTTTAATAAACTCAGGTCAATATTATCGGGGACTTCTTTGTTGCTATGAGCATCCTCGCCTTGTGCGGCACTTAAATATAAAAGCTTTCGCTTTGTGAGTCTTGGATGCACTAAAACATCGTCTAAACTACGTTTGTGCTTTATTACAGAGCGTTCTATATTTTTGGCCGTGTATATAAGGTTCTTTTTCATCGGGCCAGATAAGGGCTCGTTGGTTACTGCATTAATAGCGGTTATGTTACTTAAAAATACAAGTGCCGCTACCGTGCCAATAATGGTTAGCCAAAACCAAAAAAATATTTTAAAAAATAAGTAATGTTTAGGGTGCTTGAGCCCACTAAAGTACATACTATTATTCGCCTTGAATAAAGACATAGCCCGTACCTCGCATGGTCTTAATTCGCTCGGCTTGTATATGCTCTGCTATTTTTTTACGTATATTACTTACATGCATATCTATAGAGCGATCAAATGAGGCTAAGCGCCTACCTAAAACTTCCTCACTTATTTGCTCTTTACTCACCACTTCGCCCGCATTTTTACATAGCAAAGCTAAAATTTCGTACTCAGTGCCCGTAAGCGTAAGTGTGGAGTTATTAATTGAAGCTTCGCGCGCAGCAAGGTTTACTGTAATCCCATTAACAAGCAGCTTATTATTAGTAGTAGGTGCGCTTAAGCTATTAATGTGCTCTATACGGCGAGTTATTGCTTTAACGCGGGCTAGCAGCTCACGGTGATTAAAAGGTTTAGGTATATAATCGTCGGCGCCAAGCTCTAAGCCAAAAATACGGTCGAAGTCCTCACCTTTAGCGGTAAGCATTATGACCGGTGTGAGTTTTGTTTGTCTAAGTTGTTTAAGTACTTCAAAACCATCAAGCGTAGGTAGCATTACATCTAACAATATAAGTGCGTAGTCGTTTGTTTGCGCTAACTTTAGACCCTGAGCACCGTCGTGTACGCTTTGAATTTCAAAGCCTTGTGCAGTTAAGTACTCACTTAAAAGCTCACAAAGGCCAGTGTCGTCATCAATCATTAATAGTTTCATTTCAAACCCTTAGGCAATTCTCTATATTGTTATTTTACGTCTTAAATTGTGCAAAAGTGAATCTTTACACAACCTTTACACTGCTTTGCGTTACTTTGCGTTGAGTTATGTATAGTTAACTCACTGGCTTAGCAGTCACAACCAAATTAAATCCATCCAATATTAAGGTGATGATTATGACTAAAGTAAATACACTTTCAAAATTAGTACTTATTTGCGGCCTAGCAACAGCCACTCTTGGCGCTGGTAGCGTATTAGCTAAAGGTGATATGCATAAAAAGCAAGGTCACTCTCAAGCTCGTTTTTTACTTTCTGAGCGCGCAGCCGATAAATTGAATTTAACAGATGAGCAGCAAACGAAGCTTAAAACTATTTTTGAAGCGCAAAAAACGCAAATGAAAGCGTTAAAAGGCGATGATAAAGAAGCACGTAAAGCCGAGCGTGAAGCGCATAAAGCAAAAATGGATGCATTACTTTCGGCTGCAACATTTGATGAAAATGCAGCAAAAGAAATATTAAATGAACGTCATGAAAAAGGCGTAGAGTTTGGGTTAATAAAACTTAAAACTCAGCACCAAGTACTGCAAGTACTTAATGCAGAGCAACAAGAGAAGTTCAAAAAAATGCAAAAACGCATGGGCAAAAAAAAGCAGCGTAAGCAAAAAGACTAATCGTTTAATTATAGATTAAATACTAAAAAGCCAGCTTAATGCTGGCTTTTTCTATTAGTATAATCACTTAAGCTTATTTAAAAAATTCGTCTTCATTTTTGGCCATCATGGCTTCAATATCTTCAATCATGTCTTGACTAAATTGCTCAGCCGAAGTGGTTGGTGCAGAAATTCTGTTATTCTCAAACGACCATTCACCTAAATCAATAAGCTGGCAGCGCTTTGAACAAAAAGGGCGGTGTGGGCTTTGCTCAGACCATTCAACTTTGTTTTTACACGTAGGACAGTTAACAATAGTTGGCATACTTTACTCTCTAAATTTTTTGCTTATAGCGCTAAAGGGAATCATTAGAGCTATACACTTACATATTAGTTACGCGATTTATTTCAGCCAGAGACGTTAAACCATCAGCGGCTTTTCGTAAACCCGACAGGCGTAAATTATTAAACCCAGCTTTAAGAGATACCTCTGCTATTTCTAGTGAGTTACCACCACGCATGATAATTTGTGCTATTTCTGGGGTAATTTGCATTACTTCGTAAATACCTACGCGGCCTTTATAACCATCGGTACAACTATCACAACCTTTAGGAGCGTAGAGTGTCATATCTTCAATTTGCTCAGCAGTAAAACCTTGGCGAGACAGCTCTTCGCTAGGTAGTTGCTCTGGCGTTTTACACTTAGGGCATAACCTACGTGCTAATCGCTGGGCTATAATTAAGCTAATAGAGCTTGCTACGTTGTAAGCTGGCACGCCCATATTTAATAAACGAGTAATGGTTTCGGGTGCAGAGTTTGTATGCAATGTAGATAACACTAAGTGACCCGTTTGCGCAGCCTTAATTGATATTTCAGCGGTTTCAAGGTCACGTATTTCACCTACCATTACTACATCTGGATCTTGACGTAAAAATGCACGCAGGGCGTTTGCAAAAGTCATCTCGGCTTTAGGGTTTATTTGTACTTGGTTAACCCCTTCAAGGTTTATTTCTACCGGATCTTCTGCGGTACTAATATTTCGCTCTGGCTGATTTAAAATATTTAAGCCTGTATAAAGTGATACCGTTTTACCAGAGCCGGTAGGGCCGGTAACTAAGATCATGCCTTGTGGCTGAGCGAGGGCATCCATGTAGAGCTTTTTCTGCTCTTCTTCATAGCCGAGTACATCAATGCCTAGCATAGCGCTTGATGAATCTAATATACGCATTACTATTTTTTCACCCCAAAGGGTCGGCATCGTGCTTACACGAAAATCGATACTTTTGCGTTCAGTAATTTTTAATTTAATACGGCCATCTTGCGGTTTACGTTTTTCAGCTATATCGAGCCTCGACATTACTTTAATACGTGCAGAAAGCTTAGTAGAAAGCGTATTCGGTGGGCTGGCTACTTCATGCAAAATTCCGTCTATACGAAAGCGAATGCGGTATTTGTGCTCGTACGGTTCAAAGTGCAAATCCGAGGCGCCTTTTTTAATGGCGTCCATTAAAATTTTATTGATATAAACAATGATTGGGGCATCGTCTTTATCATCATCTTTAGGGGCGGTTTCTTTTGGGCCCTCTGTATCTAAATCGGCAAACTCTTTAAACTCATCATCACTTAAATTTAAGCTACCAGTAGCATCTAATAAGTGCTCTATTTTATTATCGAGTTGAACGTAATCAACCACGACCACTTCACACGATAAACCCGTACTAAATTCAAAGTTTTCAAAAGCGCCATAGTCGGTAGGGTCTGAGGCGGCAATGTAAACTTTTCGACCTTTTTGAACAAGCGGTAAAATATGATGTTTGCGGATGAGCTTTTCTTTTACAAGATCTGCTGGAATAGATGCAGGATCAAAGTCTTTTAAATCAAAATAGGGTACGCGAAACAAATCAATACATTGTTCTGCTAAGTCTAAGCTGTCAATTTTTCCACATTTAGAAATAAGCTCAGCTGTTGAGGCAAATTCGTTTTGTTTTGCTTTAACTGTGTCGGCATCAATACGGCCAAGGGTAATAAATTTTCTCAATAACGGTGAGTTAATATTCATTGCGCACCTGCTTTATTCCTTCAATAGTAAGCAATTTATCAGAAACAAGAAGGGGATTACATTATCTTTCGTTCTTTGCTGCGATTTTACTAACTAAAATGTAAGTTTATATGAGTTATGACACTATTAATGGGATTTAGTTTTACTGTTTAAAGCATAGTGTAGGTAATTTGTATGAAGAACAACAAGTTCTGCATGAACGAGCTTTAAATCGCGGTCATTATTTAGAATGTCATCTGCTTTTTGCTGTTTATCTTCACGAGACATTTGTGCTGCAATAATACTTTTTACTTGCTCAATTGTTGTATTATCGCGTTTTGCCGTACGCTCTATTTGTACAGAGGTCGGTACATCAATAAGTAATGTATGGTTGCAATATCTATCAAGGTTATTTTCAAATAATAAAGGGGCTACTAATACAACATAAGGGCTTGTTGCATTATTTAAATCGGCCAATATTTTTTTACGAATAAGTGGGTGAAGCAGTGCGTTTAGCCATTCTTTATCAGCATTATTTGTAAATATTTTAGTGCGTAGTGCTGCTCTATTTAATGTGCCATTGGGTAGTAAAATATTTTTACCAAAGTGCGCAATAATCGCATTTAGGCCGGTACTATTGGGGGCTACTACTTCACGCGCAATAATATCGGCATCAACAACAGTAATCGCTAATTCTTCAAACATATTGCTAACGGCTGTTTTGCCGCAGCCAATACCGCCGGTTAAGCCTAGCACCCAGTTATTTATTTTAGTTGTTTGCTCACCCATATCAATAGCCAATTAAATTAAAATACATATTTTGAATTTGACTGCCCCACAATAGTGTAATCCAACCAGCTATGGCTAAATAAGGGCCAAATGGAATGGGCGTTGCTTTGTCTTTACCTTGAATACTCAAAAGAGCAATGCCAATAATGGCGCCTACTACGCTTGAAAGCAG
Organism: Pseudoalteromonas sp. MMG006; assembly: GCF_018101025.1. NCBI lineage: Bacteria > Pseudomonadati > Pseudomonadota > Gammaproteobacteria > Alteromonadales > Pseudoalteromonadaceae > Pseudoalteromonas > Pseudoalteromonas sp. MMG006. The sequence goes on along the minus strand of NZ_JAGJEJ010000003.1, from coordinate 206,282 downwards.
TATAATGGTTAAAAGTGATTGCCAACCAAGAAGTGCGCCAAATACGGCTAGTAATTTAAAGTCCCCATAACCCATACCTTCTTTACCGGTTAATAGCTTAAATAACCAAAATACACTCCATAAGCTTAGATAACCAAAAGCGGCACCCATAATTGCATCACTTGGCGTAATTGTAATTCCGGCAACAGCGGCAATAAGTGCCAGCCAAACAAGTGGAAGAGTGAGCTGATCGGGGAGCAGCATGTGGTCAATATCAATAAAAGTTAGCGCGACTAAAATCCAGGTTATAAAAATATATAAAAGGGCTTGCTCTGTAGCACCAAAGCTATAAGCAATAATTAGGCTTAGTATGGCTGTAATTGCCTCAACAGCAGGGTAACGAACAGAAATTGAGTTACTACAGTTCGCACATTTACCTTTTAGCAAAAGCCAACTAATAATGGGTATATTCTGCCAAGGCTTAATAGCCATTTTGCATTTTGGGCAGGTAGAGTTAGGTTTTACTAAGTTAAAAGGCTCGTAGGTTTGGGTTTGCTTAGGTTTATTAGCTGTTAGTTCATCTTCTAAAAGTAGTCTGCACTCGCTTTGCCATTCTCGTTGCATCATAAGTGGTAAGCGATAAATAACCACATTTAAAAAACTGCCTACACATAAACTGATTAAGCCAACGGTGGTTAAGTAAAACCACAATTGGCTTTGCATAACTTCAATAATATTTTGCATTTATTTACCTAAAACTAGAAATTCTTTTTTAATGATGCAGCTAAGAAAACGCGATACAAATAGGTGCTATACAGTTTGCTACTCTAACTGCCTCGCTGCGCTTATTTTACTTGGAGGAATTAAATAACAGAACCAAGTTGAAAAATAGGCAAGTACATCGCCACAATTAAGCCACCAACGAGTACGCCTAGTACAGCCATAATTAGCGGCTCTAATAAACTTGAAAGGCCATCCACTGCATCATCTACTTCTTGTTCATATATCGTTGCTACTTTGGCCAGCATGCCATCTAGTGAACCTGATTCCTCACCAATAGCCACCATTTGAATAACCATATCAGGAAATATTTTAGAGCTGCGCATTGCCCAGTTCATTTGATTACCAGAGCTTACTTCTGCTTTAATATCTAAAATAGCATAACGGTAAACAGCATTACCTGAGGCGCCTGCTGCAGAGTTTAGTGCATCAACAAGTGGTACACCAGCAGCAAAAGTAGTCGACAGTGTGCGGGCATAACGCGCAACAGCGGCTTTGTTTAAAATCATACCAATTACTGGCATTTTTAATATGATTCGGTCGGTCGCATCTCTAAGTTTTAAACTTCTAAGCTTGGCTTCTTTAAATGCATAACCAAATGCAACAATAGCGATTAGTATCATCCACCAATACGCTTGCATAAAGTTAGATATACCAATTACAAATAAGGTAAATGCGGGAAGCTCAGCGCCAAAGCCCGCAAATATATCTTGAAACTGTGGCACTACAAAGATTAAAAGTATTGAGGTAACTATAAGCGCTACAACTAAAACTGCGATAGGGTAAAACATGGCTTTTTTGATTTTAGATTTAAGCGCTTCAGATTTTTCTTTATATAGGGCAACACGGTCAAATATTTTATCAAGTGCCCCTGATTGTTCACCTGACTCGACTAAATCACAATATAAATCATCAAAGTATCGAGGGTATTTTCTTAGTGCTGAGGAAAGAGTCTGCCCTGCTTTTACATCACCACCAATTGCATTCATTAACTTACTGACACTTTTGTTATTTGAGCCACTAGCAATCATTTCAATTGATTGTATTAATGGAACACCTGCTGTGAGCATGGTTGCAATTTGACGAGTGACTAGTGCTATATCTTTAGGGGTTATTTTTTTTGTGTGTACACCAAATAAGGGTTTAGCTTTGCGTTTTACTTTAGAGGGAGTAATGCCTTGCTTTCGAAGTTGAGCCTTAACTAAAGCAATACTAGTACCAGTCATTTCGCCCTCAAGGCGTTTACCTCGGACATTTACACCGATCCACTCAAAGATATCAAGTCCTTTTTTTTCTGGTTGTTTTGCCATAAGCTAATCCTATAAAAGCTTTTGTAATAAAAAAGGCAGCCAAATAGCTACCTTCATTTTATTCTATGTTTGAGAGACTTAATTAGTTAAGTTATGGCATGAACTAGGTACGTACTTATTTTTTGTTGCAGAATCGATCGAACAAGTCCAGTTAATTTCACCTGCTGGAGGTGTTCCTTTAGTTAATGACGATGTACCTGATTTTGGTGTCATCGTTAAAGCAACTGCACCAGCTTTAGTCGTTGAAGTTACTGTAATAACACCAGTGTCAGCTGCAACACCAACAACTCCACAATTTTCGGTTGCTGTATTGGCATTGAAACCCGAATTAAAATCAGCACCTTCGGATGCATTCATTGCTACAGTGGTTTTTGCTGAACTAGCAAGGTTTACACACTCTGAAACTCTAGCTTTAACCGTATAATCTTGATACGCAGGTAGCGCTACTGCCGCAAGAATACCGATAATTGCTACAACAATCATTAGTTCGATTAGGGTGAAACCCTGTTGTTTTTGAGTCATTGTTTTCATGTTTCCTCTCCTAAGGGGTAGGTTTTTGCAAGTTAAATCACGTAAGTGGTCAAAACAACCAAACTTAATTTATCGGATTTACTTTACAGTTTTACTTAAAATAAGTTTTTATTGCACTTTAGCTCTAGGGTATGAAACACAAAAGCTAGGTCCGAATTCACTCTGTTTAGCACTAATAATTTAAACATTACATAAGAGGTGCTAAATACTGCAACAAACAGTATAGACATAAAACAAGCAGTTTTAATGCTTAAGCTTTAATTCTTTTTAAAAGCTTAAGTTAGCTTATGCAACTAGTTATTTATGGTTGTTTTTTAAAATAAAATACTACAACAAAATTAGTGTATCATTTTATTTTGGTAATTAGCACGTTACTTTTTATCAAAAGCTATTTTATTTAACAAAGTGTTACATATTAAGCCTTTTGGATTGCTTAATGTTTTTTTACTTATCTTGTCAATAGATTAGAAATCTTAATTTTTTACATATTCTCGAAATTACTCAAAACGCATTGATAAATCGATTGATTGTAAGTTTTTTGTTAATGCGCCGCTTGATATAAAATCAACTCCCGCTTGCGAGTAAGTTTTGAGTGTTTCTAGGGTCATATTGCCTGAAACTTCTAATTTAGCGCGCTTATTGGTTAAAACAACAGCTTGTTTAATTTGTTCTACGCTAAAGTTGTCGAGCATAATTATATTGGCGCCAGCTTCAATCGCTTGTTTAAGCTCTGGCAGAGACTCTACCTCTACTTCAACTGGTTTATTTGGGTGATTTTGTTTAGCTTGAGCTACTGCTTTATTAATTCCGCCGCATGCTGCTATATGGTTTTCTTTAATTAAAAACGCATCAAACAAGCCTATACGGTGGTTTGCACCGCCGCCGCATTTAACTGCGTATTTTTGAAGTGTTCTTAGGCCGGGTATTGTTTTGCGGGTATCGAGTAATTGTGTAGTTGTACCGCTTAGCTCTTTTACATAATGCGCGGTAGTTGTGGCTGTGCCTGATAAGGTTTGCACAAAGTTAAGCGCGGTACGTTCGGCTGTTAATATTGCACGAGCCGACCCCTTGGCAGTAAATAAAGTACTATTTGCCGATACAAAGTCGCCATCATTCATAAGTACGTTTATCTCAACGCTTGGGTCTACTTGCTTAAAAACTTCAAGGATGATGTCTTTACCACAAAAAACGCAATCTTCACGAGTAATTACTTTGGCATTGGCTTGTTCGTTTTGCGGGATAAGCTGCGCGGTTATATCGCCATCTTGCGCAGTTTGATAATTTAGATCTTCATCTAAAGCGAGAGTGACAAGTTGGGTAATAAGCGTGTGCGAAATAGACATATGAAGGCTCATAAGTGTTAATTAATTAAGCAAATTTTACTATGTTTGTATACCTATGAGAAGTGCTTTAGGGTTTAGACTCTTAAAAGGTGACTCTATTAAGAAGGGCGCTAAGCTTTAACCCAGCATAAACACAGGCAAAGAGTTAAAAACAGTTTTGCATCAGGCTAATGGCTATCATTCTTTTTATAAATCCTTTAGCATCAATAATATGTACATCTTGGTATTTATGTTATGCAAATAGATTTAAATGGGATGATTGAAAATGTGCTACAGCGCCCTTGTTCGCATTTTGATGAACGCCCCGATGAGGCTGACATATCGTTATTAGTGATTCATAATATTTCATTGCCAGCAGGTCAGTTTGGAACGCCTTACGTTGATGCGTTATTTATGGGGGCAGTTGACTGTAAAGCGCACCCAAGTTTTTGTGATTTAGAGGGGCTGCGTGTATCGGCTCACTGCTTTATTAAGCGCACAGGAGAGGTTATTCAATATGTGCCTTTTAATAAGCGGGCTTGGCATGCTGGGCAATCTGAATTTGCTGGGCAAGTTGCATGTAATAATTTTAGTATAGGTATTGAGCTTGAGGGCACCGACACCACACCTTATACTCAAGCTCAATATGCTAGTTTACATAATGTCACCAATGCTATTTTAAAGCGTTACCCTTTAATTAATACGCAGCGTATTGTTGGGCATTGCGATATAGCACCAGGTCGAAAAACAGACCCTGGTGATAGTTTTAATTGGCCTGCTTATATTAGTAGGTTAGAACAAGTTATTTAAGTGAGTCGCTATCATGATTTTGGTTTCTATAATAATTGCACTAATTCTTGAGCGTTTGGGGGCTCGCTCACATTATTGGCAAATAAGCTACTACGCTGATGGTTATTTAAATCGCTCTACTAAATTACTGGCGAATAAAGGCTTATTTAGTAGCGCTATAGGTTTTTTAATCTGGCTTTTTTTACCTGTTATAGCCATTGCAGTCGTTTATACGTTCTCTGATTTTGTACTTTGGCAGCTAGTAGTAAACATTGTTGTGCTTTTAGTTTGTTTTGGGTGTGCTAAGCAGCGGGCTTTATATAAATCGTATTTAAATGCGTTAACGCGTGATGATCAAACTGCGGCCTCTTTATATGCATTACAAATGGGTCAAAAGCATCTAAAGGGTGAAGAAGGCGGCGAAACCTTTGGGCAAACCTTGGCGTGGGTAAACTTTAGATTTTACTGTGCTGTTATTTTTTGGTTTGTTGTGCTTGGCGCACCTGGGGCCGTACTTTATGCAACAGTGCGTACCTTTGCTGACTTAGTAGCAGAAAACCATAAAGTAGCGTTTGCTAAGCGCTTTAAGCTTATTCATCAACTCCTATTTTGGCTAGATTGGTTACCTGCGCGCGTTGCAAGTTTTGGTTATTTAGTAATAGGCAACTTTAATAAGGGAACAAGTTGCTGGATGCATTACGCGCTTGATTTTAAATCATCAAACCGAAAAGTAGTTACATGTACTGCACTTGCCGCCGAGCAAGTGGAAAAACGTTATTACGGCTGCACTTATGAGGCAACCTGTATGATTAAGTTAGTCAAACGCAATGTTTTATTTTATTTAGTATTAATTGCGCTGCTTACTTTATTTGGCGGGCTTTCTTAAGCTTAAACTTTCACTTATTTCTATTTACTCATTAACGCTCTATATATTGTAGGGCGTTTTTTGTGCGTGCAAACTCTTTGGCTATTAATTTTTTCAACTAATTCAACTAGAGCTATTATTCTAAATCACTCTGGTCAGACCATTTGTTTTCATCTTGTTAACGTTTAGGTTAATTTACCTAACTAGCGTATTATTTGAACTTCGTTCAAAATGCGTTACGCTACGCTGATTGCTCAAATAACCAGTAAATTGACAGCTATTTACCTTTTTGATACCGTATTGAAAATTTTTGGTATGACCAATTTACCTTTTGGGCAAGTGGTCAAGCTCTAGGCCTTAAAAATCAGGCTTTTTAGTATTTATACAACGTGGACGTTGATTAATGTCTTTAAAGATTAAAGCAGCAAAATTATCTGATGTTATTTTACAGCAACTCGAGAACATGATTCTTGAAGGCTCTTTAGCGCCAGGTGAAAAACTGCCGCCAGAGCGTGAATTAGCCAAACAGTTTGAGGTTTCTCGTCCTTCATTGCGTGAAGCAATCCAAAAGTTAGAAGCTAAAGGGTTGGTAACACGTAGGCAAGGCGGGGGCACATTTGTAAAAAATCAGCTTGAAGAAGGCCTTACCGATCCGCTATTCGATTTGATCAGTAAGCATCCTGAATCACAATTTGATTTACTTGAATTTCGTCATGCGCTTGAAGGGATCGCGGCTTATTACGCTGCGCTTCGTGGTACTAGTACTGATTTTACCAAAGTTAAACAAAGCTTTGATAAAATTGCTCAAGTGAATAACGATTTACAGCTAAAAGCCAAAGCAATTAATGCATTTCACTTTAGTGTTGCCGAAGCCTCACATAACGTGGTTTTACTTCACTTAGTGCGAGGCATGCAAGCGCTTCTTGAGCAAAATGTATTGCAAAATTTAACGGTTTTATTAAAAAAACCAGATATAAGCAATCAGTTAGCACAGCACAGGCGTTTATTAATGGATGCCGTAATTGATGGCAACCCAGAACAAGCCCGTTTAGCAAGTAATGCCCATTTAGCATTTATTGAAGAAGCATTACTTGAAGCGGGTAAAGAACATTCGCGAATTGAACGTAGTTTAAGACGCACAAAACAAAATTAAGCTAATACGCTGTACTTAGAACACACAAAATTAAGTATACGTGGTATTAAATTAACAACATTCGTATTTTAAACATAAGGAAACCTCCATATGTCTGAAGTCAATAAAATTGACGTAGACGCGCTAGAAACACAAGAGTGGTTACAAGCTCTTGAATCAGTTGTGCGCGAAGAAGGTGTTGAACGAGCTCAGTTTTTACTTGAGCAAGTGTTAGAGCAAGCCCGTTTAGACGGCGTTGATATGCCAACTGGCACAACAACTAACTACGTTAATACTATTCCAGTAGATCAAGAACCGGCTTACCCAGGGGATGTAAACCTTGAGCGTCGAATTCGTTCGATTATTCGTTGGAATGCAATCATGATTGTATTGCGTGCATCGAAAAAAGATCTCGACTTAGGCGGCCATATGGCGTCTTACCAATCATCAGCTGCTTTTTACGAAGTGTGTTTTAACCACTTTTTTAAAGCGCCAAATGACGTAGACGGCGGTGACTTAGTTTACTACCAAGGTCATATTTCTCCGGGTATTTATGCGCGTGCATTTGTTGAAGGGCGCTTAAGTGCAGACCAGCTTGATAACTTCCGCCAAGAAGTCGATGGCAAAGGTTTACCATCATACCCTCATCCTAAATTAATGCCTGAATTTTGGCAGTTCCCAACGGTATCTATGGGCTTAGGTCCAATTGCATCTATTTACCAAGCACGCTTTTTAAAATACTTAGATGGCCGTGGCTTAAAAGACACTAAAAACCAACGTGTATATGCGTTCTTAGGTGATGGTGAAATGGATGAGCCAGAATCACGTGGCGCAATCTCATTTGCTGCACGTGAAAAACTAGACAACCTTTGTTACCTAATTAACTGTAACTTACAGCGTTTAGATGGCCCAGTTATGGGTAACGGTAAAATTATTCAAGAACTAGAAGGCTTATTTAAAGGCGCTGGTTGGAACGTCATTAAAGTTGTATGGGGCAGTGGTTGGGATATCCTGCTTGCTAAAGATACAACAGGTAAATTACTACAATTGATGAACGAAACAATTGATGGTGATTACCAAACATATAAAGCAAAAGATGGCGCGTACGTACGTGAGCACTTCTTTGGTCGTTACCCAGAAACAGCTGCACTTGTTGCAGATATGACGGATGACGAAATTTTTGCGCTTAAGCGTGGTGGTCATGAGCCATCTAAACTTTATGCTGCATTTAAAAAGGCTGAGCAAACAAACGACCGTCCTACTGTAATTCTTGCTAAAACTGTAAAAGGTTACGGCATGGGTGAAGCAGCTGAAGGTAAAAACATCGCGCACCAAGTGAAGAAAATGGACATGAGCCATGTTGAACACTTACGTGATCGTTTAGGCCTACAAGATTTAGTATCTGAAGAGCAAATTAAAGATCTTCCATACTTAACACTTGAAGAAGGCTCTGAAGAATACAAGTACTTACACGCGCGCCGTGATGCACTTAAAGGTTACACACCTACTCGTATTCCTAAATTTACTGAAGAGCTTAAGCTACCAGAAGTAGACGCATTCAAACCGCTACTTGAAGAACAAAAACGTGATATTTCTACCACTATGGGCTTTGTACGTGCACTTAATGTGTTACTAAAAGACAAAGGCATTGGTAAAAACATTGTGCCAATTATTGCCGATGAAGCACGTACATTTGGTATGGAAGGTTTATTCCGTCAAATCGGTATTTACAATCCACATGGCCAAAACTACACCCCTCAAGATCGTGATATTGTTTCTTACTACAAAGAAGCAACATCAGGCCAAGTACTTCAAGAAGGTATTAACGAGCTAGGTGCAATGTCGTCATGGGTAGCTGCTGCAACATCTTACAGCACAAACGATTTACCTATGATCCCATTCTACATTTACTACTCTATGTTTGGTTTCCAACGTGTTGGCGACATGGCATGGATGGCAGGGGATCAACAAGCACGTGGTTTCTTATTAGGTGCAACGGCAGGTCGTACTACGCTAAATGGTGAAGGTTTACAGCACGAAGATGGTCACAGCCACATTCTTGCAAATACGGTTCCTAACTGTATTTCTTACGACCCAACGTACGCATTTGAAGTAGCGGTAATTATTCAAGATGGTATTCGTCGTATGTACGGTGAAAACCAAGAAAATATTTACTACTACCTAACGCTTATGAACGAAAACTACCATCAGCCAGCTATGCCAGAAGGCGCTGAAGAAGGTATTCGTAAAGGTATTTACAAGCTTGAAAGTTACGAAGGTAAAAAAGCCAACGTACAGCTATTAAGCTCAGGTACTATCATGACTGAAGTACGTAAAGCGGCAGCCATTTTAAGTGAAGATTACGGCATTGCCTCAGATGTTTACTCAGTAACCTCATTCAATGAGCTTACACGTGATGGCCAAGACGTTGAGCGTTTTAACATGCTTAATCCTGAAAGCGATCAAAAAACACCGTACATTACGAGCGTATTAAACGATTCAGTAACTGTTGCCGCTACCGACTACATGAAAAACTACGCAGAGCAAGCGCGTTCATTTATTCCAAGCAGCAACTATAAAGTGCTTGGTACAGATGGTTACGGACGTTCTGATAGCCGTGAAAACTTACGTCGTCACTTTGAAGTTAATGCAAGCTACGTGGTTGTTGCTACGTTATCTGAACTTGCTAAACGCGGTGATGTTGAAAAGTCAGTGGTTGTTGAAGCAATTAAAAAGTTCGACATTGACACAAACAAACTAAATCCACTGTACGCATAAGAGGTTTGCAATGAGTATTGAAATTAAAGTACCAGATATCGGTGGCGATGACGTAGAAGTAACCGAGATCCTAGTAAGCGTTGGCGACAAAGTAGATGTTGACCAATCGCTACTAACCGTTGAAGGCGACAAAGCATCAATGGAAGTACCTGCTGCGCAAGCAGGTACAGTCAAAGAAATTAAAGTAAATGAAGGCGACACGGTTACTACCGGTTCGTTAATCATGATTTTTGAAGGCGAAGAGTCAGGTTCACAAAGTGAGCCAGAAGCGCCAGCTAAAACTGAAGCATCTGCACCAGCAGAAGCTTCAGGTTCTTCAACTAAAGAAGTAACCGTACCAGATATTGGTGACGACGAAGTTGAAGTAACAGAAATCATGGTTGCCGTTGGTGACAGCGTAGATGAAGAGCAGTCAATTTTAAGTGTTGAAGGCGATAAAGCATCTATGGAAGTACCAGCACCTTTTGCCGGTACTGTAAAAGAAATTAAAGTAACCGAAGGCGACAAAGTAAAAACAGGCTCTTTAGTGTTTGTTTTTGAAGTTGCCGGTTCAAGTGCTCCTGCATCAGATGCACCTAAGCAAGAATCTGCACCAGCAGAAGCTGCTCAAAGCACACAGCCAAGCACAAAAGAAGTAAACGTGCCTGATATTGGCGATGATGAAGTTGAAGTAACTGAAATTATGGTTGCTGTTGGCGATACAGTTGAAGAAGAGCAATCTATCTTAAACGTTGAAGGCGACAAAGCGGCAATGGAAGTACCAGCGCCGTTTGCAGGCACTGTTAAAGAGATTAAAGTAACCACTGGCGACAAAGTTAAAACTGGCTCACTTGTGTTTGTATTTGAAGTGGCGGGTAGTGCTCCTGTACAGGCTTCAGCACCTGCTGAGCAAAAGCCAGCTGCCGCACCTGCAAAAGCAGAGTCTGCGCCAGCTCCTAAAGCTGAGAAAGCAAGCAATGAAAGCTTTGAAAATAACAGCGCGTATGCACATGCATCACCTGTTGTTCGCCGTTTAGCGCGTGAGTTTGGTATTAACTTAGCAAACGTTAAAGGCTCGGGTCGTAAAAACCGCGTAGTTAAAGAAGACGTGCAAAACTACGTTAAAAACTTAGTTAAGCAAGTTGAGTCAGGCCAATTACCAGCTGGTAAAGGTAATGCGGGCGGTGGTGAACTTGGTTTAATTCCTTGGCCAAAAGTAGATTTTGCTAAATTTGGCGAAATTGAAGAGAAAAAACTATCACGCATTCAAAAGCTATCAGGTAAAAACTTACACCGTAACTGGGTACAAATCCCACATGTTACACAGTTTGACGAAGCTGATATCACAAGCCTTGAAGTATTCCGTAAAGAGCAAAATGTACTTAGCGAGAAGAAAAAGCTGGGTGTTAAAATCACACCACTTGTGTTTGTGATGAAAGCAGCGGCAAAAGTACTTGCTGAATTCCCAACATTTAACTCGTCACTGTCTGAGGATGGCGAAAGCTTGATTCTTAAGAAATACATTAACATTGGTGTTGCGGTAGATACACCTAATGGCTTAGTTGTTCCTGTATTTAAAGATGTGGACAAAAAAGGCATTATGGAACTATCTCGCGAGCTAATGGATATTTCTAAAAAGGCGCGTGAAGGTAAATTAACGTCGTCTGATATGCAAGGTGGCTGTTTTACTATTTCAAGCTTAGGCGGTATTGGCGGTACGGCATTTACGCCGATTGTTAATGCACCAGAGGTTGCTATTTTAGGTGTATCTAAATCTGAAATGAAACCTAAATGGAATGGTAAAGACTTTGAACCAAAACTAATGGTTCCGCTGTCTATGTCGTACGATCACCGTGTGATTGACGGTGCCCTAGCAGCACGCTTTACAGCAACGCTTGCTAGCTACATGAGTGATATTCGTCAATTAGTGATGTAATCGCTACAATATGAACAAAATCAAATCCCAGCCAGTTGTTTTTAGCTGGGATTTTTACTATATGCAATGATACAATCTTTGCACTATTTGTGAATTGCTCTGATTTTCTGCCCATGCAGAAACATGGCAGTTAAATTTTAGGGCAGTGTCCCGTTCAAACAATTAAGGTAATAGCATGAGCAACGAATTAAAAACTCAAGTTGTTGTACTAGGCGGTGGTCCTGGTGGTTACTCTGCGGCTTTCCGTGCTGCTGACTTGGGCTTAGAAGTTACATTGGTAGAATCGCGTGAAACATTAGGCGGCGTATGTCTTAATGTTGGTTGTATTCCTTCAAAAGCACTTTTACACGTGGCTAAAGTGATTGATGACGCTGCAGAAATGTCATCTCACGGTGTTACTTTTGGCGCTCCGCAAATTGATTTAGACAAAATTCGCTCTTGGAAAGAGTCGGTTGTTGGCCAGCTTACTGGTGGCTTAGACGGCATGGCTAAGATGCGTAAAGTTAAAGTTGTACCAGGTTACGGCAAGTTTACTGGCAGCAACACTTTAGACGTTGAAGGTGCTGACGGCACAACAACTATTACATTTGATAACGCGATTATTGCTGCGGGTTCTAAACCTGTAAGCTTACCGTTCATCCCAGAAGATGAGCGTGTAATTGATTCAACGGGTGCATTAGAGCTTAAAGACATTCCAGAGAAACTACTTGTTTTAGGTGGTGGTATCATCGGTCTTGAAATGGGTACTGTATACCGCGCATTGGGTTCTGACATTGATGTTGTTGAGTTTGCAGATCAGTTAGTTCCGGCTGCTGATAAAGATATCATCAAGATTTACCAAAAATACGTAAGCAAAAAATTCAATGTTATGCTTTCAACTAAAGTTGTTGGCGTTGAAGCGAAAGATGATGGCTTATACGTTACTTTTGAAGGCAAAAACGCACCAGCTGAACCAGTACGTTACGACAAAGTACTTGTTGCAGTAGGCCGTACGCCTAACGGTAACTTGCTTGATGCTGACAAAGCAGGTGTTAATGTTGATGAACGTGGCTTTATTAATGTTGATAAGCAACTTAAAACAAACGTAGACCATATTTTTGCAATTGGTGACTTAGTTGGCCAACCTATGCTTGCGCATAAAGCGGTTCATGAAGGTCATGTTGCTGCTGAAGTTATTTCTGGTCAGAAGCATTTCTTCGATCCTAAATGTATTCCTTCAATTGCTTACACTGACCCAGAAATCGCGTGGGTAGGTGTTACTGAGAAAGAAGCAAAAGAGCAAGGCTTAAGCATTGAAACTGCGGTATTCCCGTGGGCAGCATCAGGTCGCGCAATTGCATCTGCTCGTACTGAAGGTTCTACTAAGCTTATCTTTGATAAAGACAGTGGCCGTGTAATCGGTGGTGCTATGGTGGGTATTAACGCAGGCGAAATGCTTGGCGAAATCGGCTTAGCAGTTGAAATGGGCGCAGACGGTGAAGATTTAGCACTTACTATTCATGCTCACCCAACATTGAACGAGTCTATTGGCCTTGCAGCTGAAATTTTTGAAGGTTCGATCACTGATTTACCAAACAAAAAAGCAGTTAAAAAGAAAAAGTAATTTAACTTTTTAATTTAGTTTTATAAAAACCCAGCCTTAGCTGGGTTTTTTATTTTGCGGACGTGGGTTTACACTTTGCAATGCGCTACAATACGCGCCGATCAAGTTTAAGGTAATTAATCACTGTGGCCAACTCTTTTAAAAACTCCGTACTGGCATTGCGTGCTCAGCAAATTAGCGAATCACGTCGTGAGTTTAATGCCCGCGGCGGTAAAATGAACCGTTGTGAGCAATGTTTAATAGCCAAGCATTACTGTATTTGTAATGATGCAGAGCAAGCAGAGTGCGACGCTGCTGTGTGTTTATTGATGTATCATAATGAAAGCTTTAAGCCTTCAAATACTGGGCGTTTAATTGCTGAGATAATACCAGATAACCACGCATTTAGATGGGATAGAACAGATCCCGCTCCTGCGCTTTTAGCTTTAATTAATGATCCGCAATATCAACCTATGGTTGTTTTTCCTGCTGAAGATGTTGAGCAGGGCAGAGCGGTTACAGAGGTTAATACTGTGCAAGGCAAAAAGCCGCTATTTATTTTTTTAGATGGTACATGGCGTGAAGCTAAAAAAATGATCCGCAAAAGTCCTTATCTAGATAACTTGCCTGTATTGTCTGTTACTGCTGATAAACTATCTGATTATCGCTTACGTGTAGCGCCTCATGCGCATCAACTTGGTACTGCTGAGGTTGGCATTATGGTGCTTGCTCTTGCGGGAGAGACTGAAGCCTCTAACAAATTAGAAAATCACTTTATTAAGTTTCGTGATGCATATTTATTAGGCAAGCGTAACAAAGGTAGGCCAGTAGTATAATACCAATGTGCAATAATACTTAATCAATTTGCGAGGCTAAACGTGTCGCTACCTGCATTAAAAAATTCTCATTTACGGCTGCATGGATGCAGAAGGTAAAGCAATGCAGGAGCAATTGCCGAGAACAACTAAATAGCGAATTTTTTGCTTCGCTATCAACACGTTTTTCCAGCCTCAAAATAGCTCACTTAATTAAGCGAATTGGTACAATTACTGAATTTTGGGCAAAGAAAAGCGCGCTCTATCTCTAGGCGCGCTTGCGGAATCTTCTAATTTTCTGCATCCTGCAATTGAACTTAATCAACTCCAATATTCACTAATCCATGTTTATTACTATATTACTTTCTAGTTCTATGTAATTTAGGCTATCCGGGCCTATTTCCTTAAAATCCTTAAACATCCTGTATGGTAAAAACTATTACCAGTCCTTATCTGCACATACTTGTGCTTCCATATGTTAATCAATCCGTTGTGTTACCTAAAAAGGCCTGTCCATTTATTCCTACATCCTGTTAAACAACTTAATCCTCAGTTGCTTCCTTTTCGTACCATCCTGATACTATCCTTTGTGCAACAATCCATTGCGATACTCATCCTGAGCCTGTCCTAATTTCCGTGTTGTCCGTATTAACCTAATCATTGGTTGTTCGAGTAAGTAGTCCATTTCCTTTTACTCGATAAGCATCACTGCTTGGTTGATGTAGTAATTATAATGGCTAACTCTAAGTAAAGTAGGATATAAACTACATTAAACTCCCTTTCACATAATCGTAAAGTTTGAAAATTCCATTTAAAACATAATGTTAATCTTGAGTTTCTGTTTTTTTATGACGTTTTTTACTCATTAGCTGCCATATCCGTGAGATATGTCTTACGCGCAATTTCCTTTTTGGGCGTTATTTAAATATTTACATTTATTTAAAGTGTGCACTTTTTAGCTGGTCGCGGTAGAATTCTTTGATAATAATTGCTATTTAGGTGAAGTAATGAAGAAAGCTTTAGCACTGTGTTTGGGGTTAATTACGTCTATGCCAGCCTTGGCAAGCGATGTGGTTAATATTTACTCTTTTCGTCAGCCATTTTTAATCCAGCCAATTTTAAACGATTTTACAAAACAAACAGGTATTAAAACCAACGTTGTTTTTGCTAAAAAAGGGCTAATTGAGCGTGTGAAGCGCGAAGGAAAGCACAGTAAAGCCGATTTAGTATTAACATCTAATTTTAGTGCGCTTATACAACTCGAAGACCTAAAGTTAACGCAAACCATTAAAAGCGATCGTATCGATACTAATGTCCCAGCTGCATTTCGCGATGGCGACGGCCAGTGGGTTGCCCTTACTAAGCGCGTGCGTAATGTATATTCATCTAAAGAGCGACTTGGGGCATTACCTGAGCTGAGCTATGAAGATTTAGCAGATCCTAAATACCAAGGACAAATTTGTACACGCTCTGGTAAGCATCCGTATAATTTGGGTTTAGTGGCTTCGATGATTGCACACCATGGGGAAGCAAATACAAAAACTTGGTTAGAAGCTGTTAAGGCTAACTTAGCGCGTAAACCACAAGGTAACGATCGCGCGCAAGTAAAAGCGGTTAAAGAAGGCCTGTGTAATTTAGCGCTGGGTAACAGCTACTACTTGGGTAAAATGTTAGAAGATGATGCACAAAAAGTATGGGCTGAGTCTGTTAATATTAATTTCCCAAATCAAACCAATCGCGGTTCGCATATAAATGTGTCGGGCGCGGTTATTACTAAGTATGCTAAAAATCCGGATAATGCTCTAAAACTTATAGAATATATGACCGACACTAAAGCACAAAATATGTATGCCTCGGTTAATATGGAGTACCCAGTTAAACTAGGTGTTGAATTATCAAGCTTGGTTGCCTCTTGGGGAAGCTTCAAAGAAGATAGTTTACCTCTTGATGAAATTAGTAAATATCGCCCGTTAGCACTTAAGCTAATTGATGAGGTGAAATTCGACCTTTAATGAATGCTAAATTTAAGCTGTCGAAATGGCAGCTATTTGCGTGGGCAACAGGCTTAATGCTGTCTGCCCCATTGTTTTTCCTATTATTTGAATCCTTACAAGGCGACTCTGAGGTATTTTCCCACCTTTGGGATACAGTGCTGTGGGATTATATTTTAAATACGGTACTACTTGTTTTTGGTGTGTGTGTACTTAGCTGCGCTATTGCTCTGCCGCTTGGTTGGCTCACTGCGTATTGTCACTTTCCTGGTAAAAAGCAATTTGAATGGGCACTTATGCTGCCTCTTGCCATGCCAACCTACATAATTGCTTATGTTTATACCGACTTACTTGATTACGCAGGCCCCGTTCAAATAGCCCTTAGAGAGTGGTTTAGCTGGCAATCTCCTAACGATTATTGGTTTTTTGATATACGTACTTTGCCTGGGGCAATAGTTATGATTGCTTTAGTGCTTTATCCATACTTGTTTTTAATCTTTAAAACGGCTCTTCGTGAACAGTCATTTAAGTTAGTGCAAGCGAGTCAATTAATGGGATTATCTTCTTGGCAAAGCTTTTTTAGGGTGAGTTTAGTGCTTTCGCGCGGGGCTATAGTCGCGGCGCTTGCACTAATTAGTATGGAAACTATGGCTGACTTTGCAACCGTTAGCTATTTTGCCGTAAGTACATTAACGACTGCCGTTTACGATACGTGGTTTGGTTATTACTCATTAACAGCAGCTGCGAAAATATCGGGTGTCATGCTGCTACTTCTATTTTTAGCATTAATGGCCGAGCGCTTTAGTCGCCGCAAACAAGCTGTGTTTGAGCGCCAATCAAGTGTTAATAGTGAGTCGTTATATATTTTAAAAGGTAAGTCAGCATGGTTAGCTACATTATTTTGTAGTGCTATTTTAATCCTTGCGTTTATTATTCCTATTGCTGTGCTTTTAAGTTATGCAATTACATACTTTGATAAGGCATGGAATGCCGAATTTTTTAGCTACGCGTGGCAAAGCTTAAAAGTGGCTGCAATAGTGAGTGTTGCAACTATTATATTGAGTATCTTTGTGGTGTTTTATCAACGCGTAGCAAAACAAACATATCCTTTAATACCAGGTCGGTTAGCAAGCACAGGTTATGCGCTACCCGGTACTGTGCTTGCAATTGCGGTGTTACTGCCGCTTACTTTACTAGAAAACGCTATTAATACAGCGCTAGAGCCCTATAACTTAGATATAGGGCTATTACTTACAGGCAGTATTATAACCATCATACTCGCTTATGTTGTGCGTTTTTATGCCATTGCTCATGGTGCAATAGAGTCAAGCTTTGTACGGATCAGCCCCTCGCTTGATATGGCCAGCCAATCTATGGGTAAAAGCTTAGGGCAAACACTGCGTTTAGTGCATTTACCTTTGCTACGAAGAGGGTTACTGACCGCTGCGTTATTAGTGTTTATTGAATGCATGAAAGAACTGCCAGCAGCTTTATTATTGCGACCTTTTAACTTTGAAAGTTTAGCGACACATGTTTTTCAGTACGTGAGTGATGAGCAATTAGAACTTGCGTCTATATCTGCATTATTTATTGTTATTGTTGGGTTTATACCTTTGTATTTTATTAACCGTTCTATGGAGCAGCGCAGTTAAATGAGTAGTTTAATTTTACAAGGCGTGAGCTATCACTACAGTGCTACGCAAGTGCTGCATAATTTAGATCTAACGGTGGGTAAGGACGAAATAGTATGCTTACTTGGCGCCAGTGGTTGTGGCAAAACAACAACATTAAAAGCAATTGCAGGGTTAATTGAGACTAATCAAGGTAGTATATTTATAGATGGTAAGCTTGTAAGCGACGAGAAGTCGTTTGTCTCACCAGAGCATCGTAATATAGGAATGATGTTTCAAGATTATGCGTTGTTTCCGCACCTTACAGTGGCCGATAATATTGCGTTTGGGCTAAACAAAACAAATAAAGAGCAAAAGCACGCGCGTGTTGAAGAAATGCTTAAGTTGGTGCACTTAACCGGTTGTGCAAAACGTTTTCCACATCAGCTCTCTGGTGGGCAGCAGCAACGTGTAGCTATAGCGCGGGCACTGGCTTATAAACCGAGTTTATTATTGCTCGATGAGCCTTTTTCTAATATTGATACACAAGTGCGTTTTGAGCTAATTGCTGATATCCGTCGCATTATTAAAACGCAGCAAGTGTCAGCTGTATTCGTTACGCACTCAAAGGAAGAGGCCTTTGCTTTTTCAG
This sequence comes from Pseudoalteromonas sp. MMG006, assembly GCF_018101025.1. Classification (NCBI taxonomy): domain Bacteria; kingdom Pseudomonadati; phylum Pseudomonadota; class Gammaproteobacteria; order Alteromonadales; family Pseudoalteromonadaceae; genus Pseudoalteromonas; species Pseudoalteromonas sp. MMG006. The sequence goes on along the minus strand of NZ_JAGJEJ010000003.1, from coordinate 188,231 downwards.
ACACGCTTGCCATTATGCATCGAGGTAAAATTGCTCAACAGGGCTCACCAGAAGCGCTTTTTGCTATGCCAAAGTCGAAGGAGGTTGCAGAGTTTCTGGGTCAGGGCATATACTTAGACGCACAAGCATTAACAGCAACTGAATATAATACGGCGTTTGGTGTCGTTAAATCGCAAGTTGCGCATACGCATAAAGCTAAAAATGGGCAATTGTATATTCGCCCTCATCAAATAGAGTTAGTGTGTAAAAATTGCGATGAAAACAGCCAAACTATTATTATTTTAAGTCGTCGATTTATTGGCTCTGCTTATGTTTATAGTGTTGTAATTGCAGAACAAGAGATTGAAGTTGCTGCACAATATGGCCAGTCATTTGAGAAAAATGAACAGGTTATTATAAAAATAAAACCCCACACGGTGAATTTTTTCGAATCATAATCAATGTGTTATTCGCTGTGTTATATAAAAAGCTAAGGAATAACAATGGCGCAAGCGCAGTCTGGGATTTGTGCTGAAGCAAACTTACATGGTTTGCACCTATTTTTTAATGTATTTGACGCTCAGGACGAATCGTTGCGTGCAAAGCTCAAACGAGTTAGCGCTATTGAGGAGGAGTTTAGCGATCAGTTTTCGGAGTCTATGCTTTCGTGCATGGTGGCTATTGGCGCCCAGTATTGGCCGCATATTTTGCCTGAATATATCCCTAGCGAACTACAAAGTTTTCCTAATATAAACCATAGCGATTTTGTTATGAGTGCCCAGCCATGTGACTTATTTATTCAAATACGCTCAGACCGAGAAGACGTTAACCATTTATTTGCACTACAAATTTTAAAACTATTTGCCCCTGATGTTGAGTTAGTGGAGCAAATTCGCAACTTTCGCTTTTTAGATGGCCGTGACTTTAACGGTTTTATTTATGGAGGCGATACACCACATGGTAGGCAAAAGCGTGCAACGGCGCTGGTTAACAAACCTAATAGCTTTGAAGATCAGGGCAGCTATATTCATGTGCAGCGTTTTAAGCACGATTTAACTGTGTGGCAGCATTTATCGCTGAGCGAGCAAGAGCAAATTATGGGGCGTACACGTTTAGATAATACACTCATTGAGCCCGCTATTAGCACTAGCCATGCAACGCGAAGTGAATTAAAAGATGAAAATGGTCATGCACTATTACTTAACCAAAGTATGCCGTATGGCGACGTATATGAGCAAGGAATGCTAAGTATCACTTGCTCTGCATCGGGTAGTGCGTTTGAAAAGGTACTTATGAGTCGTTTAGGGAAAGGAGAGTGCTATGACCATTGGCTCGATTTTACTCAAGCCGATATGGGCTCTGCATTTTTTGCACCCTCAATTGGGTTTTTAAAGCAGCTTTAAACCGTATCAAATAAAATACGGACGCGCTCGAGCGTAATGTCTATTTCTGATATTTTTGCTGGCGCAATAAATATGGTGTCATCACCTGCAATTGTGCCTAAAACACCATCTGCTTTACCTAATGAGTCCAGCAAACGTGCAATTAATTGTGCAGCCCCAGGACTCGTGGTGATGATAATCATCATTTCATTATGCATAATATCAATTACTAGCTGACGCAGCGGGCTTTTAGCTGTTGGTACACCCATTTCGGCCGGTAAGCAGTAAACCATTTCTTGCTTTGCGTTACGTGTGCGTACAGCGCCAAACTTGCCTAACATACGCGACACTTTACTTTGGCTTATGTTGTCAAAGCCTTGTTCTTTTAGAGCATCGACTATTTCGCCTTGAGAGCCAAAATTTTCTTCTTTTAAAAGGGATTTAAACGCTTTAACCAACGCTTCTTGTTTATCTTGTGGTTGCATAGTCTTTATTCATTTTTGTTATTTATAATGCAAATTCTACACAAAAATGAATAATTATGCAGCAGTTGTTTAGTTAACTTGCCAGTTTGATGCGATAAACGAGCAATGTTTACAACTATGGTCGAAAATATACCTGAAATAAGCAGGATAAATTTGTTTTTAGTCGCTAATTTCATTATCTTAAGAGCCACAAATATTTCCTACCTCAAATTACGGAGAATTCCAATGAAAGTTGCTGTATTAGGTGCTGCAGGCGGTATCGGTCAAGCGTTGTCTTTATTATTAAAAACAGGCTTACCAGCTGGTTCTGAATTATCACTTTACGATGTTGCACCAGTAGTACCAGGTGTTGCTGTTGATCTTTCTCACATCCCAACAGATGTAAAAGTTGCAGGCTTTGGCGCAGACGATTTAAATAAAGCGCTTGAAGGTTCTGATATCGTACTTATCCCAGCGGGTATGCCACGTAAACCAGGTATGGATCGTGCGGATTTATTCAACGTAAATGCCGGCATCATCAAAACATTAGCTGAAGGCATTGTTGCAAGCTGTCCTAAAGCGTTTGTAGGTATTATTACAAACCCAGTAAACGGCACTGTGCCAATTGTTGCTGAAGTATTTAAAAAAGCAGGTACTTACGACGCTAAACGTGTATTTGGTATTACTACACTTGACGTGATTCGTTCAGAAGCATTTGTTGCTGAACTTAAAGGCGTAGACGTAGCAACTGTTAAAGTACCAGTAATTGGCGGTCACTCAGGCACAACTATTCTTCCTCTACTTTCTCAAGTTGAAGGCGTAAGCTTTACAGATGAAGAAGTTGCTGCACTTACTCCACGTATCCAAAACGCAGGTACTGAGGTTGTAAATGCTAAAGCGGGTGGTGGTTCTGCTACATTATCTATGGGTGCTGCTGCTGCACGTTTTTGTATGTCTTTAGTTAAAGGCCTACAAGGTGAAGACGTTGTAGATTACGCATATGTTGCTGTTGAAAATGGCGATGCAGAGTACTTTGCTCACCCAGTACGTTTAGGTAAAAACGGCGTAGAAGAAATTCTTTCTTACGGCGAGCTAAGCGCATTTGAAGAAAAAGCTAAAAACGATATGCTTGAAACACTGAAAAAAGACATCAAAGAAGGTGTTGATTTCATGGCGTAATAGCAAATTGAGTATTAAAAAAGCCTGCATTTGCAGGCTTTTTTGTAGCTCGAGGTTTATTTACTCTTAATCTATATTAAGAGGTTAGCTAAGATTAATGATCGCGGTCAACGGCAATGCGGGCTAAGCTAACTAATGCTTGTTTATATTCAGATTCAGGTAAAAAGTCCAAACAAGCAATCGCTTTATCGGCTTCAAGCTCTGCTTTTTGCATTGTAAACTCAAGCGCATTAGTTTGTTTGAGCGTAGATAAAATTTCCTCTAAATGCTCCATACCATTACTGTGTTCAATAGCATCACGAATTAACTGTGTTTGATGTGCATTGCCATGCTGCATTGCATATATAAGTGGCAAAGTTGGCTTACCTTCGGCTAAATCATCACCTATATTTTTACCTAATTGATCAGCATCTGCATTGTAATCAAGTACGTCATCAACAAGCTGAAAAGCGGTACCTAAATGCATACCGTATAAATTAAGTGCTTCAAGTGTTGATTTATCCTGCTCGGTAATAATTGCAGCTAGGCCTGTAGCCGCTTCAAATAACTTAGCTGTTTTAGAATAAATAACCTGCATGTAGCTAGCTTCAGTGGTGTCGGGGTCGTTGCAGTTCATTAATTGCAGTACTTCGCCCTCAGCAATAATGTTAGTTGCATCCGCGAGGACTTGCATAACTTGCATTTTACCAAGCCCAACCATTAGCTGAAAAGAGCGAGTGTAAATAAAGTCACCCACAAGTACGCTGGCAGCATTGCCAAATTCAGCGTTTGCTGTAGGTGTGCCACGGCGTAAGTTAGACTCATCTACAACGTCATCGTGTAACAGCGTTGCGGTATGAATAAACTCAACAATTGTTGCAAGCGTAATATGATCTTTGCCCTGATAGCCTAACGCTCTGGCAGCTAATATAGCCAGCATCGGACGCACGCGCTTACCGCCGCTGTTTACAATGTATAAACCAAGTTGGTTAACTAACGCCACATCTGAGCGCATTTGCGCATGTATAAGTTGATTGACGTCATTCATATCGCTTTCGATTAACGCCTGGATAGCTTTTATATCCATTGATCTCCGAGCCAATTTTTATGTGTGAACGGCGCAGATTGTACAACAAAAAACGCACTAGCTCGATATTTTGTGACGATTGATTGAAAAAACACTATTAAAGTACTTAATTAAGACTGAATTAGCGAAGATAACTGTTTAATTGATAACCAGGTCGCAGTATCAGTTACGACTAGTTATTGTACTGTTGGCGGGTTGTTTGCCTACTAAAAATAATTTTAAACAAGGGCTAAAAAGCGCTTGGCAAAAGGCCTAATTAATATAAAATGGGGGAAATATTGAATTGCTCTCAATGCAGCTACTTTTTATTCATTTTAATTACAAAATAGGCTTGCTAGTTATTTCGCGTTAGCGTAAACTTCGCGCCCTATCGAAGAATATTTTAGTTGCGTCGATTTGAGGGCGCACAGACGGAGTTAATTATGTACGCGGTTTTCCAAAGTGGTGGTAAACAGCATCGTGTGACTGAAGGTCAAACGATTCGTCTTGAAAAATTAGACGTTGAAACTGGTGCGGCAGTAGAATTTGATTCAGTACTTTTAGTTGCTGATGGTGAGAAAATCGAGATCGGTGTACCGTTCGTAAACGGTGGTAAAGTAACAGCTGAGGTTGTTTCACATGGTCGCGGTGAGAAGATTAAGGTTGTTAAATTTAGACGCCGTAAGCATTCTCGTAAGCAAATGGGCCATCGTCAATGGTTCACTGAAGTTAAAATCACTGGCATTAGCGCTTAATTAGAGGTACTTAGAAATGGCACATAAAAAAGCAGCTGGTAGTACTCGTAACGGTCGCGATTCAGAAAGCAAACGCCTAGGTGTTAAGCGTTTTGGTGGCGAATCAGTTCTAGCGGGTAGCATCATTGTTCGTCAACGTGGAACTCGTTTCCACCCTGGCGCAAACGTAGGTATCGGTAAAGACCACACTATCTTCGCAAAAGCAGATGGTAAAGTTCAATTTGAACAAAAAGGTCCTTTAAACCGTAAATACGTAACTATCGTAGCTGAGTAATCAGTAAGGTAGTTAAAAACCCCGCCTTTGCGGGGTTTTTTGTTTTGTAGTCCAGTCAAATATATACCCAAGCCTGCATTTGCGTTGGCTTGGGTATATAATAGAGTTATTAAACAAGCCAATCCCTAAAGTGAGTAATCATGAAGTTTGTAGATGAAGTAGAAATCCGTGCAGAAGCTGGAGACGGTGGCAGCGGCATTGTGTCTTTCCGTCGTGAAAAATATGTACCCGATGGTGGACCTGATGGTGGTGACGGTGGAGACGGTGGTAGTGTTTATCTACAAGCTGATGAAAACTTGAATACCCTAATTGATTATCAGTTTGAACGCTTTCACAGAGCTGAACGTGGTACTAACGGTCGAAGCCGCAACTGTACAGGTAAAAAAGCCGATGATTTATTTGTTATGGTACCTGTTGGTACACGTATCATGGATGTTGATACACAAGAGGGGCTAGGTGATTTAACTCAACATGGTCAAAGAATTTTGGTTGCAAAAGGTGGTTTCCACGGCTTGGGGAATGCACGTTTTAAATCAAGTACTAACCGAGCACCTCGTCAAAAAACATTAGGTACACCGGGTGAAGTACGTAACTTAAAATTAGAGTTACTACTATTAGCTGATGTAGGCTTACTTGGCTTGCCAAATGCGGGTAAATCTACGTTTATTCGTAGTGTATCGGCAGCGCGCCCTAAAGTAGCTGATTATCCATTTACGACGCTTATTCCTAATTTAGGTGTTGTGCGCCCAGAAGCAAATAAATCATTTGTTATAGCTGATATACCTGGGTTAATTGAGGGGGCATCTGATGGTGCTGGCTTAGGGATTCGTTTCTTAAAGCATTTAGAGCGTTGTCGTGTGTTATTGCATATTATTGATGTAATGCCGGTAGATGGTTCTAACCCTGTAGATAATGCATTTGCCATTATTAACGAATTGCACCAATACAGCCCTAAACTTGCTGAGAAGCCGCGCTGGTTAGTATTTAATAAGATTGACTTGCTACCAGAAGACGAAGCAAAAGCGTTGTGTACAGCTATTGCAGAAGAGCTAGGTGAAACTGAAAATATTTATAATATTTCAGCAATTAATAAGCTACATACTCAACCATTAATTCACGACATCATGACGCTTCTAGATAGTATGCCTAAAGAGAAATTTGTACAGGTTGAAGATGAAGAAGTTGAATTTAAGTGGGATACCTATCATGAAAAAGCCACCAAAGGTAAAGGCGACGATGATGATTGGGATGACTGGGATGAGGATGATTACGACGTAGAAGTTGTCTACGAGCGTTAATAAAACTGAATTTACTAAAAAGGAGCTTATGCTCCTTTTTCTTTGTTTAAGAATAAAGTACTAGGTATTTAATATGATAATTTCTATGATCGCTGCAATGGCAAACAATCGTGTAATTGGCCTCGACAATAAAATGCCATGGCATTTGCCAGCGGATTTACAGCATTTTAAAAAAGTGACAACAGGTAAACCTGTGATCATGGGGCGCAAAACATTTGAGTCAATTGGGCGTCCTTTACCAGGTCGTCGTAATATTATTATTACCCGTAATAATGACTACAGTGCACCAGATATTGAAACAGTAACTACGCCAGAGGCTGCATTGAACCTAGTTAGTGACGTTGAAGAAGTAATGATTATTGGCGGCGGAAATATTTATCAGCAGTTTTTAGAAAAAGCTGAACGCTTGTATTTAACCTTTATAGACTTAGATGTAAAAGGGGATACTCAGTTTCCTGATTATAATAAAGTGGCTAACTGGAATGTTGAAGAAGAGATTCAAAACCTTCCAGATGAGAAGAATAAATCTAGTTATAAATTCGTAACTTTATACAAAAAACGTTAACATTATTGCGTAAATTTTAGTGTGTTGGTACAATATTAAACAGTCTATATAAGAAAAAAGTACCATAAAGGGTTTGTCATGTTTAAATTACCAAAGCTAGCTGTTCTTACTGCTGTTGTAGCTGTAAGTTCGTTTTCGTATACAGCACCAGTAAAGGCTGAAGATCAATTAGCGGTATCTATTTGTGAGTACATTGCTGCTGATGATAAGAACCGATTACGCAGTAAGCTTAAAAGCTCTCGCGTAAAAATCCGTAATATTTATGATGCAATACAGTGTAATGGTAATAACTTACTTCGCCATGCAGTAGCTAGTAATGCAGTTCATGCCGGCGAATATATAGTTAAAAACCTATCTAAGAGCTCGCTTTCTGATGGTGCTGATATTTCGTGGGCTGAAGGCAATCATGCTGGTTCACCTCTTATTGCTGTAATTAAAGACCGCGCAGGACTTTAATAAACTATTTTAAAAGCCGCGTTTAGTACGCGGTTTTTTATTGCCAAAATATTAAAAGCCGATATTGCTCATGCAATATCGGCTTTTTAGTGTGTTTTTTACCAATCAACTTAATTAAGTGATCTATTTTAGGTAAGAAAATCGTGTCGGTAACAAGGCAAAAATTTCGTTATTTAGTTGTTCTCGGCAATTGCTCCTGCATTGCTCTACCTTCTGCATCCATGCAGTCGTAAATGAGAAATTTTTAACGTAGTTAGCGATAGATTAAATCTCTCAAATTGATTAAGTCTTATTGCAGATTGCTATTATTTACTCTTCAATGAATGGTTCGCCTTCTTTCATCCACTTTGCAGCTGGTTTGCCTTTTAAGTAATGATCAAAGTACTGCATCATACGTATTGAAAAATCGACCTGATTAGGAAGTTTTTTCAGGTGATGTGGTTCGCCTTCGTATTGTAAAAAGGTAGCGTCTTTACCTGCTCTTCTTAGTGCTAAGTAGTACTGTACGCCTTCGTGCCACGGCACTGCATCGTCTTTATCGCCAAACATAATTAAAATAGGGGTATTTACTTTATCAGCAAAAAATACTGGTGAGTTTTCTATGTATAGCTCGGGTGCTTCAAATAAGTTTTTACCTATACGGCTTTGCCCTGTTTCATATTGAAATTGACGAGCAAGGCCCGACTTTAAACGTATGCCACTGTAAGCACTGGTCATATTTGATACTGGCGCACCGGATACAACCGCTTTAAACATATCTGTTTGAGTGATCATAAATGCACTTTGATAACCCGCCCACGAATGCCCTTGCAGGCCTATTTTGTCTGGATCGGCAATGCCTAGGTCTATTAATTTTTGGGTGGCGTTAATCATGGTCTGCGTTGACGATTTACCCGGGTGGCCTATTTCAAAGCGAATATCAGGTAAAAATACAGCGTAACCGTTTGAGGTAAACATAGGGAAGTTTGGACGATGGTTTAGCTCCATTTTAGGAAAATCATACATGCGCTGGCTCATATAGCGGTAAAAGTACACAACAACCGGTACTTTATCACCTTTTTTATAGCCTGCAGGTTTGATTAATACCCCTTGTAAGTCTTCGCCATCAAAGCCTTTATAGCTTATTAGCTCTGGCTTTTCGCCCCATGCAAAATCAGCTGTTTGTGGGTTTAAGTTAGTCACCTTTTTAGGCGCTGAAAAGCTAAAATCAGTTTGGTAGTAATCAGGGTATTGGCGGTAGCTTTGCTCAGTAAATAGATATTTATCAGCATGTTTTGCTTTTTTTACAATATCAAAGCGCTTTTGGCCATTAAGAACGTTGGTAATTGTATTTGAGCTTAAATTGAGTTTAGCAACTTCACTTTGCTTTGTTTGTAAATTGATAGCGGATACGAGTAATGTATCGTTTTGTTCAAAGCCGACTTGGTTTTTATCAAGTTTAATAACTCGGTATTGAGTATTACTTTGCTTGCCATTGGTTAAACGCTCAGCCTGTTGAGTGTTTACATCAAATGCCCAAATATCATATTTGCTATAGGCGAGCACTTTACTGCTGTCGTTCATCCAACCGGCAAAACCATACCCAGGTTGTGTAGAAGGGTAGTCGTGTTTATCGTCAGCAAAAGTTGCCTGAATGGCTTTGGTAAGCGCGGTTACTTTATTATTTTTTAAATCTTTTAGCTGTATTTGGCTATCACTAAAGTAAGCTGCAAATTCACCGCTAGGTGCAAGGCTTGGCCTAAAAGGAGAGTTACTAATAATTGGTGTTTGTTTACCTGTACTTATATTTACAGCAAAGTAATCAGCAAAGAAGCCTCCGTACATTATTTTTTCTAAGTAAGGAATATTAGATGAGCCCAGTAGCGATTCACTTCGCTCAGAATTAAGTGCAAGCTCTGGCATTGTTTCGTTACTAAGCTGCACAACTTTTTGCGAGTTAACATGATATACCGCACTGTAATGGCGGTTTTTATTAACTGCATTCCACTGTTGCTCTTCGCGTGGCTTTATTTGTGCATCGTTGTTATGCCAAACATTCAGCCCTTTATGCTCACGAATTGTGGCAAAGTCGTAAAGTGAGGCTTCATCTGTGTATTCTTTATCTTTTACTTTAACTGCAAGCTTAGGGTGGTTTTCAAAATATAAGCGTTCGCCGTTTTCTGACCACACTAGCGATGCCGTTTTACCAATAACCCACTCTTTATTTGGTGAATCTATTGTTGATAGCTGCTCATTTTTATATAGCTGCAAGCTATAAGTTCGACGGCGAGTATCATCATTTACATAATTGCCCAATGTAAATGCAGCAATATTTTTTGTAGGGTGCCACGCTATGGTATTAGCAATAACACCGGGCTCATCAATTAGTGCGCTAATAGTAAAGTTATTTAACTCAACAAGTGCAACTTGGTTATCATTACCGTCGCTGTAGCTTTGGCTAACGAGTAGTTGATTACCCATAGAGTTAATGGCGTAGCTAAATACGTTATCTATAGTGTGGCTGCGTTTATCGGCCAAATTAACAATAACGAGCGGATAGGTCTTATCTTTTTTATCAGGCGTTATAGCACTTTTATCTTTATCTTCATTATCGCTTTGCTCTACCTTTGGCTCATCGTCTTTTTTATTTAGCCGATAGGCAAGCCAAGTGCCGTCATCAGATAATTTATAATCTTTTACATCATTAAAACTTTGCTGCTCAGCTGTTTGAGTATTAACGAGTATTAAGTTATTTTTTAGCGTTTCTTTTTTCTTTGTGGTTTCTTTTTCAAGGAGTGTAGGTATTTGAGTAAAGGCTACCCAATTTGCGGTCTTGTTGATGTAGGGCTTTGTGCCGCGTTCTACTTGTGCAATAAGTTTATTATTTTGAAGTGAATAAACTTCGCCGGTAGCATTACCTCTATATGGCGTTGCACTAAAAGTAAGTATACGGCCATCGTCAGATAGCTGCGTGTTTTTAGCCGATTTAAAATCAAATACATCTTTAAATTGCAGTGACTCTTTTGCGTAAATACCAGTGCTGGCTAAGCTAGCAACAAGTGCTGAACTTAGTAAAGTGAGCTTTTTTTTCATTATAGGTTCTCGTATTGTGACATTATTTCATTGTAACGAGTTTGGCTCACAATTCGAGCGGATCAGATAAATGGCAGCTCCATACGACAAAACGACCCGTAGGTCGTTTTTTTGTGTTTAATTTAGTAAAACTAAAGCCAGATTTTTTGTAATTCGGGCCATTGTTTTTCAAATTGTACACTTGGCTTTGCTTTAAAGTCGCTTCGTACAAATTGATTCATTTTGCCCTCAACGTACGCAAGCAAAAAGTTAGCAAGTGTTAGCTCATCGCTTTGAAAGGTTTTGCCTTCGCGCAGTTTTCGCTCGCGTAGTACTTGTTTAAACTGAGTTTCTAGTTTTTCAAACAAACCTTGTACACGTTCACGCAGGCGCTCTTGTTCCCCTTGTAATGCATCGCCGGTTAATATGCGAGTAATGCCCGGATTTTTTTCAGCAAAAGTGAGGAGTAATAATAAAATATTGTAAATACGTGTCTGGCTTTCTTTTTCGTTTTCTAAAATAAGGTTAATGCGCGACAAAAGTGTGTCTTCAATAAACTCAATTAGGCCTTCAAACATACGTGCTTTACTAGGGAAGTGTCGGTAAAGCGCTGCTTCAGAAACGCCTACTTCAGCAGCGAGCTTTGCTGTGGTAATTCGTTGTCCTGGGCTGGTTTCTAACATTTGTGCGAGTGCTTGCAGTATCTGCTCTTTGCGATTACTTCTTTTTGTCGCAGGCATGAACCTTCCTTTTTTATTAGTTATTCTTAGCTGGGGCCAGTCATTTTTTGTTCAAATGAGTCGCTTATGTTAATGTTTTATTCAGTTTGTTTCCAGCATTTTTATAGATGTTTAGCGAGCTGTTCGATCACTTGATGTGCGATTTGCGTTTTACTCGTTGCTGGTAATTCTACGCTTTCATTGTGCCAGTATAATGTTAAAGCATTATGATCAGAGTTAAATCCCAAGCCACTTTTTGATACGTCATTCGCGCAAATCATATCTAAGTTTTTATTTTTAAGTTTACCCTTTGCGTAGCTCTCTACATTTTGAGTTTCGGCTGCAAAGCCTACAGTGTAAGGGCGGCCTTGCTCTAAGCTTGCAACTGCAGCAATAACATCGGGGTTTTTAATAAGTGTAAGGGTGAGCTCATCGCCCTGTTTTTTCATTTTTTGAGTAGCGACATTCGCTGCTCTGTAATCAGCTACGGCGGCGCAGCCAATAAAAGCATCAGAATGTACGGCATAGGTTAATGACTCATTTAAAAGTTGCTCAGCACTTTCTATGTTTATTAAATTAGCGCCGGTAGGGGCTTTAATAGTTACCGGGCCTGAAATTAAATTAACCTTAGCACCAAGCTCTAATGCGGCTTGTGCAAGAGCGTAGCCCATTTTTCCTGAACTGTGGTTTGATATAAAACGCACTGGATCAAGAGGCTCTCTTGTTGGGCCTGCAGTAATTGTTATTGTTTTACCTGCGAGTATTTGTGGCTGTTCTTTAGCTGTACAAAGTGCAACTAATTCGTGAGGCTCTAGCATGCGCCCTGCGCCTACATCGCCACATGCTTGTTCACCTTTACCTGGCCCCCAAATAAGCACGTTACGGGCTTTTAAGGTGGCTAAATTTGCTTGTGTAGCTGGGTGTGCGTACATTTGTTGGTTCATTGCAGGTGCGACGGCTACTTTTGCAGGGGTGGCAAGTAGTAGTGTGGTGAGTAAGTCATCTGCAATACCAGCCGCCATTTTAGCAATAATGTTGCTTGTCGCAGGTGCGACCAAAATAAGGTCTGCCCACTTTGCAAATTCAATATGCCCCATTGCAGCCTCTGCTGATGGGTCAAGTAATGAATCAGACACGATTTCGCCACTTACTGCTTGCATGGTCAGTGGCGTTATAAAATGTTTAGCTGATTCGCTCATGACTACTTTTACTTCACAACCTGCGTCTTTTAAGCGCCTAACGAGCTCTGCACATTTGTAAGCTGCAATACCACCGCTAATGCCAAGTACAATTTTTTTGTTTGTTAAGTTAATCATGGTTGTTCATCAGTCTTATTTAATGTTGTGGCTAAAATAACAAATCTTGACCCGTACAGCTAAGTTTTTAATTTGAAATAATCGAGCTAATTTTAAAATTTGCATTACAGTTAAAAGACACTTTGGCTCCTCAAGGATGAATAATGCAATTAACATCGCTACCAAATTCACTGCGCCCACGCGAAAAACTTATTGCAAAAGGAGCTAAAGCGCTAAGTGATGCCGAGTTACTGGCTATCTTTTTACGCACAGGGTTACCAGGAATGAATGTAATTGAGTTGGCTCAACACCTGCTTAATGAAAATCAGACGTTACATAATTTATTTAATGCCAGCCAAGAGGAGTTTTGTGCTCAAAAAGGTCTTGGTACTGCTAAATATGTACAATTACAAGCGGTGCTTGAACTAAGTCAACGTTATATGCAGGAGCGCTGTCAGCGAGGTGCTGTATTTAATTCTCCAGACTCAGTATACGACTACCTCACAATTCAAATGCGCGGTTTGCAGCAGGAAGTTTTTATGGTGCTATATCTCGATAGTCAAAATAGGCTACTCAAAGATGAGGTGCTTTTTTATGGAACAATTAATTCGGCCAGTGTTTACCCAAGAGAAGTCGTTAAAGCGGCACTTAAAAATAATGCAGCCGCAGTTATTTTTGCCCATAATCACCCAAGTGGAATTGCAGAGCCAAGCCAAGCTGACAAACTTATTACGAATAAATTGCAACAAGCACTGCAATTGGTCGACATAAGTGTGCTTGATCACATCATTGTTGGCGGTGAAACCTGTGTTTCGTTTGCGCAAAGAGGTCTTATTTAATGTTGCTTGATGAAGAAGTGTGTTAAAAATGAGCGGTTTGGGGGGTTTTAGCAAAATAGTTTAATTTAAATGCAGTTTTTACTTTCCCTAAGGGCATTCGATCTTTATAATTAGCCGCTATCAAATTTACATATGAGCTGGTTGGATAGATCAGTATTTGATCTTTGCCTGTAAAAGCTGTATAAAGAGCGCCCTTCGATTTATCTAGGGCACAAATACATGGCCTTAGGTTAAATTAAGCTCGAGCGAAGTTATTGGAGATATATAGACATGTCTAAAGTATGTCAAGTTACAGGTAAGCGTCCAGCGGTTGGTAATCACCGTTCACACGCGAGAAACGCGACTAGACGTCGTTTCCTACCTAACCTACAAACACACCGTTTTTGGGTTGAAAGTGAAAAACGTTTTGTAACATTACGCACTACTACTAAAGGTATGCGTATTATCGATAAAAAAGGCATCGACGCGGTTCTTACAGAAATCCGTGCTCGCGGCGAAAAAGTTTAAGGTATTGAATTATGCGCGATAAAATCCGTTTAGTTTCAACTGCTGGTACTGGTTTCTTCTACACTACCGACAAAAACAAGCGTAACATGCCTGAAAAAATGGAAATCAAAAAGTTCGATCCTAAGGCTCGTAAACATGTGATTTTCAAAGAAGCTAAAATCAAGTAATTTTAGTTTTCTTTCAGAATGTAAAAACCCAGCTTATGCTGGGTTTTTTGTTTCTATAATTTGAGCACAAACAAAAAGGCCGAGCTAGTTAGCTCGGCCTTTTCTCCCAAGGAAAGGGAATACTATGGTTGATATTGTCCGCTAAGCGTCAAGCCAGAGAAGGTGCTGTAAGCTTTAACACTTAAATGCCAAGTACCCGCTTGTGGATTGCTAAACGTACATGTTTCAGCATTTCCATTTTTATACGGACGGCAATCGTAGCTAGAGTCTGTAGGCTGGCTGCCGTATTTAACAAATAAATCGGCATCACCGCTTCCGCCAGAAGTTGTTACAGTAAACGTACTCATACCTGCTGGTACATCTAACGTGTAATGTTTCCAGTTACCAGCAGTCGCACTAACGTCGCTTATTGTACCGCCACCAGCTTCAGGCGAGCTTGAACCGCCACCAGTAGAACCACCCGTAATATTACCGACTAAACTTACGCCTGAGTATGCCGAGTAGCCACGAAGCATCACATGGTATGTACCTGCTGCAGGGCTATCGATTGAACACTCTTCGCTATTACCGCCTTCATATGGACGACAATCATAACTAGTAGTGGTTGGCTGACTACCAGCACGTACATATAAATCAGCATCGCCTGTGCCACCATTCATAGTGAACGTGACGTTAGTTGCGCCACTTGGAACGGTCATTGTGTAAAATGTTTCTGAGCTTGCTGAGCCACTCAAGCCTGTCTTAGCCTCACCGCTAACAAGTTCATTATCGCCGCCAGTAGGAGGAGTCGTATCGCCACTTGCTGCAGCAACTGCTGCTGCGGCATCAACAATGCCCGTACCACAACTAGTACATGTTGCTGAGAATGAGCGAGTAGTTGATTTTAAAATATTTTCTATTTCATCAGGGGTGGCACTTGGCTTGGCCTGTTTTATGAGTGCAGCTACACCGGCAACATGAGGGGCTGCCATTGATGTGCCCTGAGAGAAAGCATAGCTATCGCTTGACGGTGTAGAAGAGCCTGAGTTGTAAGTCGATAGAACACCTTCAGAGTCGTTTGCAAAGTTTTGCGCGCCACCTGGTGCGGCAACATCAATATTACTACCGTAGTTTGAGTAGTATGCACGTCCGCCGTTACGACCAACCGATGCCACGTTTACTACACCGCTACAGTTGCCAGGATTGTAGTTTGCTGAATTATCGTTATCATTACCTGCAGCAATAACGACCACAGTACCATTACTACGTGCTGTATTAATCGCATTTTGAGTAGTAGAACTACATGAGCCGCTACCACCTAAGCTCATGTTGATTACATCAGCTGGGTTTGAGTTTGCCGGAACACCAGAGACACTTCCACCCGATGCCCAAATAATACCATCAGCAAT
This sequence comes from Pseudoalteromonas sp. MMG006, assembly GCF_018101025.1. Classification (NCBI taxonomy): domain Bacteria; kingdom Pseudomonadati; phylum Pseudomonadota; class Gammaproteobacteria; order Alteromonadales; family Pseudoalteromonadaceae; genus Pseudoalteromonas; species Pseudoalteromonas sp. MMG006. The sequence continues at coordinate 172,868 of NZ_JAGJEJ010000003.1, read as the reverse complement.
ATCTGATGTTAAACCACCACACTTACCAAGCACACGTACCGGGACTACTTTGGCATCGTAAGCAACACCGGCTACACCTTCGCCATTGTTAGTAACAGCAGCAACGGTACCTGCAACGTGAGTTCCATGCCAGCTAGAGCCTTGCGCTGCGTTATTGCCACATTCGTTTGCCGCAACTGCATCACCAGGATCGCGCGCATCACTATCACGACCGCCGCCATCATTTGCTACCGACAGGTTAGAGATCATATCGTAACCAGGTAAAATGTTAGCGTTTAAGTCTGCATGCGGTCGGTAGCCAGTATCAAGTACTGCAACTACTACGCCAGCTCCTGTTGCTGTATCCCAAGCCGTCGGTAAATTTAAACCACCTGCTTGCTCGTAGTAGTGCCATTGGTCGCCATAGCGAGGGTCGTTAGGAGTTGCAAACGGCTTTAACATTTGATCCACTTCAATGTATTCAACATTGCCAGAAGCCACCATTTCTTGCATAAACTCTTGTGCTTCTTCAGCGCTTAGTTTTTTATCTGCACGCATAACGTGATGGTTGTTAAGTGCCATAGCACGAATATACTCTGCTTTTACTTTCCCTTTTTTAGATGCGAAAGTTTTTACAAAGCTTTGCGCACGTTTTTTCATATTAGAAGGGCTTGCATTTGCACTAGAAATACTCGCCATCTCGTTATTATTGTCTTTGTATTTAATAATGAACTGAGTTTCAAGACCAGCTTGGGTCTGTAGTTTTGCTGATGTTTCTGCCATTGAGGTTGAGACAGGTTGAGCCATGCTTGAGGTAGCAGCAAACAGCGTACTTACCGTAAGTGCAATAGCACATTTTTTAAAGTTATTACTTGTTGTCATAATTATCCCTAGTTGTTATTAGTAAATTCGTAATCAATGATTGCGAAACAGAAACAAAGGTAAATGATCTGTTAACCTATTTAAAATACTAATTACTTATGTACCTATTTCATTTGGTTATAACTTAGGTTATTCGCGCTTTTTCCGTCTGATAGTATTTGTGATTAAATAACAAAATACGCATTTAGTATTGATTTTTCGCCGTTTTATTGAAAAGGCATAATTAACTATGATTACATTTGTTGCTATATTTCCAATAATAAATTCTATTCAAGGTGTTTAACGAAACTTTGCTATAATCGAACAAATTTTTTAGCAGGGCAAAGTAATGAATCAAGTAGATGTAATTGTAATAGGCGCTGGGGCTGCAGGGTTAATGTGTGCTGCGCAAGCAGGCTACCGGGGCCGAAGCGTTACAGTACTTGATATGGGGAAAAAGCCAGGTCGTAAAATTTTAATAAGTGGTGGGGGGCGTTGTAATTTTACTAACGAAAATGCCAGCCCAGAGAACTACTTATGCGGCAATTCTCATTTTGTTAAATCGTGCTTAAGCCGCTACACACAACATGATTTTATTGAGCTGGTGGACCGTCATGGCTTAGCTTATCACCACAAAACCTTAGGCCAGCTTTTTTGCGATAACAGCGCGCAGGATATTGTCGATATACTATTAACCGAGTGCGAGTGGGCGGGTGTTAATATTAAATTACGTAGCGAAGTGTTAAGTGTTACTAAAACTGACTCTGGCTATAGCGTAACCACAGAGCAAGAAACCTTAACATGCGAGTCGTTAGTTATTGCATCGGGCGGTTTAACAATGCCCAAGCTTGGCGCTTCACCCATAGGCTACAAAATTGCAGATCAGTTTGGCCTAAAAGTACTACCTACCATGGCGGCGCTTGTGCCATTTACTTTGCATCAATACGATAAAGAGCGCTTTGAAGGGCTATCAGGCATTAGTATATCGTGTGAAGTTTCCAGCGAAGATGGCACTATATTTAAAGAAAATATCTTATTTACTCACCGTGGTTTGTCGGGGCCTGCCATATTGCAAATAAGCTCATTTTGGCGAGCAGGGCAGGCAGTAACCATAAACTTACTTCCTGAGCTCGATTTAAAACAGCAACTGGCTGATTGGCGAGAAACACAACCTCAAAAGTCATTAAAAAATAGCTTGGCGACTATTTTACCCAAACGCTTTATAGAAATACTACACGACAGCAAAGCCATTCCTGATTGTAATATTAATCAGCTTACCCATACTCAAATAGATGAGCTGGTAAATTATATTCACGCATGGCAAATTAAACCTAATGGCACAGAGGGTTATCGTACGGCTGAGGTAACTTTGGGCGGCGTTGATACCGACGAGCTTAGCTCTAAAACCTTTGAAGCTAAAAAAGCGAAAGGCTTATATTTTATAGGTGAAGTAACCGATGTTACGGGCTGGCTTGGGGGCTACAACTTTCAATATGCGTGGAGCTGTGGATTTGCTGCAGGGCAATATGCTTAAGCATTAACATTGCTTTTATTTGGTTGTTTTATAGAGTCTTGGTAAGCGCTAATTTTATTATTATCGCTTATATACACTAAGTTTCGGCCATTCTTTTTAGCCGTGTAAAGTGCTTTATCGGCTTGTTCTAAAGTACTAAGTACGGTGCTGCCAAACTTAATGTGGGTTACGCCAATACTAATTGTTATTGGAATGTTTGCTACAGGGTTTTCCTTAATATACTTTTTTAATTGATTAGCCTGTGTTGTTACATCAGCAAGTGACTCGCCTGTTAAAATAACAGTAAACTCTTCACCACCCCACCTAGCTATTAATGTGTTAGGTGGTAGCTTATCTTTTAGTATATTAGCAAACTCGCTAAGTACACGATCACCGACTAGGTGTCCGTATGTGTCATTAACTTTTTTAAAGTGATCTATATCGCATATCAGTAGATAATTTGTGCTTTGTACATCTTCATCTTTAGCAATTAACCGCAATAATTCAGAATCAAATTTTTGTCTATTATACAGCCCTGTTAATTTGTCTGTTTCAGCTAAGTGTTGCACTTCTATATTACGCGTTGCTAAATGTTGGTATGCTGAAAAGCGGGTTTTTTCATAAAACCTAAAAATTAAAATATGTGCAAGGCTTACTTCAATAAGGTTAAATAAAGAGCCTAAGCCAATTGTTATGGTTTGCTGCTGTTGTAAGTAAACCAGGTATACACAAACACCAAAAGCGACTGCACTAAATATACTCCCCCAATTTCTGCCCACTAAAAAGAATGTGAATGGCGGAATAAGCGTAGCCCAAAATAAAGAATAGGCATGGCCTCGAACAGAAATCACAAACATTAAAATCAAGCTAACAACCATAAATGTGACTGCCCAAGCCGCTATATTTACATTGGCAGTTTTATTAAACCAAATATAAATTCCCAGCGATACAAATAGGCCAAAAGCATCAATAAGCGCGAGTTCGTAACTTGCAAAATAAAAGAGATTAAGCAAAGTTAATATTAAAAAATAGCTAGTTGTAATGAGTAAAGAGTGGGCAATTAAGCGAGTGCGCCAAAAGTTTTTGTGATCTTTAGGGTACTGTGGAATATTTTTGTACCAAAAGCTTAACATAACAAGTGACCCATATTTGTATACTATTATTATAGGGATTATTACTGATATACAATTATTATTATAGTTTTAATGTCGCGCTGTGTAGGTGGCATGTAATATTTCTCAATGTGTACAGCGGATTTGTAGTTATATTTAACAGAGAATAGTTGCTCATGGCGCTTAGATTGCACAGCTTTAAAAACAAAGAAGCCGATAATGCATATGCAATATCGGCTTTTTAGCGTTATTTATTTAAGCTATTAAGCTTTAGCAAACGCATCTTGTAGTGGTGGTACTACTTGCTTTTTACGGCTTAATACACCATCTAACCACACTTTATCATTTTCTGGTTTTACGCCGTAAGCCTGCTCAACTAGGTTTGCATCGTCAGATACAATGAGCATTTGTGAGCCTTCTTTCATGATATCGGTAAGCAGTAAAAATACAGAGTGACGATTACCTTCAGTTTTAAGTTTTGCAATATCAGCTTCAAGGTCAGCTTTAATATCGTCAAACACAGCAAGGTCGATTACTTCTAGTTGGCCAATACCTACTAGGTTACCGTTCATGTTGAAATCTTTAAAGTCACGCATAACTAAGTCACGTGCAGGTGTATCTTCTACTGCAGACTTAACGCGGAACATATCCATGCCTAGTTCTTTAAAGTCTTCAACACCCGCAATTTCAGCAAGTGCTTCAACACATTTAATATCGGCAGTGGTACATGTAGGCGATTTAAATATTACGGTGTCGCTTAAAATTGCACACATCATAATACCTGCGATGTCCTTAGGGATTTCTACGCTGTAAAAATCGTACATCATTTTAATAATCGTGTTTGAACAGCCCACAGGACGGATCCAACATTCAAGCGGAGTAGATGATGTTAAATCACCTAATTTATGGTGATCTACCACGCCAACAACACGGGCTTGGTCGATATCATCAGGTGCTTGTGTTTTTTCTGTGTGATCCACAATATACACATCTTCGCCCGCGTAGCTTAATTTAAGCTCAGGTGCTTCGAAGCCAAATTTATCAAGGATAAATTGAGTTTCTGGTGAAACTTCACCAAGACGAGTTGGTATTGCCGGCTCATCAATTTGGTTTTTTAAATAAGCCAGTGCAATTGCACCACAAATAGAATCTGAATCTGGGATTTTATGGCCCACTACATACATAGACATTGACGGAACTCCTTTAAATTTGCCGATATTCTAACAAAGTCTGCGGCCTTTAACATATAGACAGTGCAATTAAGTTTTAGTTACACTTTAAAATCTTGAATTTACTGAGTGTACAAATATGCGACTGGGCCGTAAAGGGTGGAACAACGTTATAATTTTTTCAATGTTGATTATGATCTTCTTTTTAAATGGCTGGCATAAGCAATTTTTGGGAGGGGAGGATAAACCAGCATTACAAGCAGTGCTTCCTAAGCAAAGTTTTGTATTAACACTTAAGTTTGTTGATCAAAAGATTGAACGTATAGGTACTAGCTGGCGTACAACACCACTACAAAAAGATGCCCCGCTTATTTGGCTGGCAACTGAGCAGCAACTTAAAGATTTAGTTAACTATTGGCAAAATGCGCAGTTGATGGGTGTTAATGAGTCAGTAGTTTTTAATCCTAATTCACCTTTATATGTTGCCACCTTTGAGCTTGCGGGAGAGAGTCTTCCTTGGGTTTACTTGCTATATAAAGGAGCAGGGCAATATTATTTGCTAGAAAAAAATAGCCAGCGAATACTCGCTCTTGATTTAAGTACTGCACAGCAGTTGTTTCCAAGTTTTGATTTTTCACAAAGTGAGTCTAATTAATGCCTGAATTACCAGAGGTAGAAGTGAGCCGTATGGGGATCACCCCCCATATAAAAAACCAGGTTGTAACTAAGGTCAATATTTATAATGCCAGTATGCGCTGGCCAGTCCCTGATGATGTTTACCAGCTAGAAGGGTTAACTGTTACTAGTATTGAGCGCCGTGCAAAGTATTTATTACTGCACTGTGAGCTTGGGAGCACTATTTTACATTTAGGTATGTCGGGCAATTTGCGGGTTGTAGATAAAAGCGAGCCTTTAAAAAAGCACGACCATGTAGAATTTGTGTTTGGAAATAATAAGGCGCTGCGCTTAAACGATCCACGCCGATTTGGTTGCTGCTTATGGCAAGAGCCTGGTGAAGTACATAAGTTGCTCTCTAAGCTTGGGCCTGAGCCTCTTACTGATGATTTTTTTGCAAAGCGGGTGTACGAGCAGTCACGCAATAAAAAAGTACCCGTTAAACAGTTTATTATGGATAACGCTGTGGTTGTTGGAGTAGGAAATATTTACGCTAACGAGTCATTGTTTAAAGCTGGGATACATCCAAAGCGCGAAGCTGGGAAGGTTTCCCTTAAACGCTATCAAGCGCTTATCCCTATAATAAAAGACACGCTTGCTGCCGCCATAACTCAAGGCGGCACAACCCTTAAAGACTTTGCGCAAAGTGATGGTAAGCCAGGCTATTTTGCACAAGAGTTATTAGTGTATGGGCGAAAAGGAAAGCCCTGTTTAACATGTGGTAATGAGCTGGAAGAAATAAGGCTTGGGCAGCGTAGTACCGTTTTTTGTTCAAACTGCCAAAAGTAATCATCTTTGCATTTTTAGTGCTATAGAGAAAAACCCCGTTAGCACATAGTGCTAACGGGGTTTTTATTATGTATAAAGCGTTTTATACCAATCCACAATAATACTTAATCATTTTGCGGGGCTAAACGTGCTGCTACCTGCGTTAAAAAACTCTCATTTACGGCTGCAGGGATGCAGAAGGTATAGTAATGCAGGAGCAATTGCCGAGAACAACTAAATAGCAAATGTTTTGCCAAGCTATCAACACGCTTTTCCAGCCTCAAAATAGATCATTTAATTAAGTCAATTGATATTAAACTTTGAATTCGTCTACTGATAAACGTAGTTCTTCAGCAAGTTTTGCAACTTCAGAGCTTGAAATGTTTGTTTGGCTTGCGCCTTCAGCTGTTTGTTCTGCAATCGCTACAATTGACTCTAAACGTTCGCTGATCTCTTGTGCTACTTGTTGTTGCTCTAGTGCCGCAGTTGATATTTCTTCACTTACATCGTGCGCTTGTGAAACCGCAAATGTAATTGAGTCAAGCGCACTACTAGCGAGGTCTGTTTGTTCAACACACGATACTGCTCGTTGCTTACCTTTCCCCATTGCTGTTACAGCGGCTTCAGCCCCTGTCTGTAAAGATTCAATCATCGATTGTATCTCTTGAGTAGATTCTTGTGTTTTACTCGCTAAAGAACGCACTTCGTCTGCTACAACCGCGAAGCCTCGGCCATATTCACCCGCACGTGCAGCTTCAATAGCGGCATTGAGGGCCAGTAAGTTAGTTTGCTCAGCAATACCGCGTATAACATCTAAAATACTACCAATTGATGCACTATCTTGGTGTAGTTTATTTATAACTTGCGACGCGTCATCTACTTCGCGTGCTAACTGCTCAATAGTTGCTTTATTTTGATTTGAAATGCCTTTAACGCGTTCCGCCTCTTTATCGGCATTTTTAATTTCGCTTAACGCTTGTTGAGCACTGCCACTTACCGTTTGTGAAGTGCTGCTCATTTCAGTTGTTGCCGTAGCTGCTTGTTCAACTTGTGCCTGCTGGTTACGAATTGCTTGGCTTGATTCTGCAGTAATTGCAGAAGTTTGCTCTGATGCAGCAGCAAGTTGGGTAGAGCGAGAAATAATGCCTTTAATTAAGCTACGTAGGCTGTCTATTAAGGTATTACAGCTTTTAGATAGTTCGCCAAACTCATCTTTAGCACTGTCGTCTAAACGCTGGGTCATATCGCCGCTGGCTACAATATCTAAAATACGGTTAACTTCAGCGAGTGGTTTAGTAATACGACTCACTGTAATAATAGCAATAGCAATGGCAATTAAAGTGGCAATAATCATACCTACCCATGTCCATAAATTAGCTGAGTCTACATCGCTGCGCACGCCTTGCTGCAATTGAAATGCAACGTCACTGGCTTGTTTTACTAACTCATCAATTTGGTTAAGTGCCATTTGGGTTGCTTGTTCTGATTGAGCAAGCTCTGATTCTGTCAGTGTAATCGCATCAATTAAGCGCTTTTTATTAGCGGCTAACCCGTTGTTACCTTTTATGTTGCTCTCTAACGTATCGACATACTCTTTAAGGCTTATGTACAAGTCACTATGTGTTTGTTCTATTGCTGGTTTAATAAGAGCAAGTGTGCGGGTAACTTCATCGAGGTAATAAGTTTGCTCATTTTTAACAATATCGAGCGTACTGAGTGTTTTTACAGTTAGCATATCGGTGCTGTTACTTACGACCGACATAAAGTTGTTTTCTAGGTTGTTGGCAGCTTGATAAGCACGGGGGTTGTTTTGCTCAAACCCATCAATATCAATAATGTCTAATACGACGGAGTTAGCATCTTCAGCGCTTAACTCAATATCCTCAAGTTGCGCGATTAAAGCTTTATTAAGTGCAAGCTGTTTGCTTTTGTCTGTTAGTAAGCTTTCTACTGTACTTAAAAAGCTTAAGTAAGTTTTTTCTACGTTTTGGCTGCTTTGATTAAGTGTAGTGTCGTTTTTAACTACTTCTTGCAGTTCTCGATGTAGTGTATTGAATAGCTGTTTTTGTTCATCAACTTGTCTTTTTATTGGTTCTAATTCTTTAGCTGATGAAGTGTAAAAGCTAGCTTGAGCGGCTTTACTCATTAAAATAAATTCAGCTTGTAACTCTGAGCTTTTATTTAATGCTGGAAGTGATAGTTGATTCACTTTTTGAGTAGAGCGATCGATGTTTGCTATTTTTATTAAGGAGTTACCGCCAATTATTAGTAATAACAGGGTAATAAATATAAAACCACCCCAAATACGTTGGCTTACTGTTAGGTTCATAAGTCTTCCACTCAAAAATACTTTAATTAAATCTTATCGGCGTTTGTAGCAATAAGTTAAGTAATTAAAATCAATTACTTCAATTAATTTTAACTTTCAATTTATAAATCTAACAGATGTATTATTTTATTTCAGTTTATTTAGGCAAAAGGTGGGATTTTTCTACAATTAACTTTTTACTACTTAACTCCATTAGGGTCATACTTCCCCCCCACACACAGCCAGTATCTAAGGCATGAATAGAGGGGGTTTCTGTTTTACCCTTAAGCGCAGCCCAATGGCCAAAAATAATATCGTGCTTTGTATTTACTATATTTGGGTGTTTAAACCAAGGGGTCAGTTCGCGGCTATCAGTTATTGCGCCTTTTGCATTAAGCTCTAATTGATTATTAGCCGTTAAAAAACGCATACGAGTAAAGTAATTAACTATGTATCTAAACTTTTCAAAATCATCAAGTTCGCTTAAAAGTTTACTCGGGTGGGGCTGATACATACGCTCAAAAAATAGTTTGGCATTACTTGATTGATAACAGGTTTTTGCAAATTCGGCGTACTTTAACGCGTTATTTATTGTCCAATCAGGGTTTAATCCTGCATGAGAAATAAAACAATCGTGTTGCTCTAGCGCTATTGCTAATGGCTGAGTTTGTAAAAAAGAAATGTAGCGACCAAGGTAAGGGCTTTCAAATATCGGGCTTAACTTGTCTTTAGGGTTAATTGGTTTATTAAGGTAGTGGCAGGCAACCATATGAAGGTCGTGATTACCTAAAGTGATGGTCATACTATCTTGGTGTTTATAAATGAAGTCTAGGCAAGCAAGAGAGTCTGGTCCCCTGGCTACAACATCGCCAACTAAATATAAGTGATCTCGACTTGGGTTAAAATTAACGCGTTGTAAAAGGGTGTTAAATTCACTAAAACACCCTTGTAAATCACCTATTGCGTAATCGGCCATCGATACACTTAATGTAAAATGTTAGGGCAGGCCAAACGAAACACATTGATAGGTGCCTGAAACTCAGAGCCAAACTCGTTACGTAGTGTGTAATGACCCTGCATTGTACCCACTGGCGTATCTAAAATAGCACCACTGGTGTATTTATAACTTTCACCAGGGGCAATATCTGGCATTTCGCCTACAACACCTTCACCTTCAACTTCGACTTCTTTGCCATTAGCATCAGTGATTAACCAATAACGACTTAGTAGCTTAGCACTACAAAGACTATGATTTTTAATTGTTACTGAGTAAGCAAATACATATTTTTCAAGCTCAGGTTGAGATTGGCCTTCTACGTAAAATGTTTCTACAGATACCTTTACAGGCGATCCTATATTACTGCTTGTTGTCATAAATCCAGTTAGCTATATCAATAAATTGTTGTAACGATAGGCTTTCAGCACGAAGAGTAATATCTATACCAATGCTTGTAAGCTCATCGGCTGTTAATAAGTTGCCTAAGCTATTTCGTAATGTTTTGCGGCGCTGGTTAAACGCTTCTAAACATACTGTGTTTAAAATTTTCACGCTTTTAGCTGTGCGTTGTTCTGCCTTTTTAGGGATTAAGCGAATAACTGCAGAATCAACCTTTGGAGCAGGTTTAAAGCACTCTGGCGGCACTTCTACTACAGGCATTGCATTACAGTAATACTGGGTCATAACACTTAAACGGCCAAATGTTTTACTGCCAGGACCTGCGACCATGCGCTTAACGACTTCTTTTTGCAGCATAAAGTGCATGTGCTCAATATGATCAGCAAATTCAAAAAGATGAAATAGCAAAGGCGTAGAAATATTGTAAGGTAAGTTACCAAACACTTTTAATTTTTTGTCATCACGTACCAAGCTTGCAAAGTCAAACTTCATTGCATCGCCTTGGTTTACCGTTAACTTAGGAGCTAAAAATGGGTGCTCAATTAAACGTTGTGCTAAATCTTTGTCTAGTTCAACAACCGTTAAATGGCCGCTTAAATCAGCCACAGGCTCAGTAATAGCGCCAAGGCCTGGGCCTATTTCTACTAAGTTGTCTTCTGGTTTAGGATCTATTGCGGTGACTATTTTATCGATGATAGATTCATCAAATAAAAAGTTTTGTCCAAAACGTTTACGGGCGCGGTGTCCTAAATGTACTTTATCGGTCATTGATTCTGTGCTTTTTCTTGGGCGAGCTTAATTGCTTCGCGGATCGCTAATTCAAAACTGCCAACGTCAGCGGTTCCAGTGCCTGCTAAATCTAGCGCAGTACCGTGGTCAACTGAGGTGCGGATAAATGGTAAGCCTAAGGTAATATTTACCGATTTACCAAATCCCTTGTATTTTAGCACAGGTAATCCCTGATCGTGATACATAGCAAGCACAGCATCGGCTTCAGATAAGTATTTATCTTGAAATAGGGTGTCAGCTGGCAGTGGGCCAATTAAGTTCATGCCTTGGCTATTAAGCAGTTCAAGCGTTGGGGAAATTGTTTCTATTTCCTCAGTACCTAAATGTCCGTCCTCACCTGCATGTGGGTTTAAACCACACACTAAAATACGTGGTTTTTCTATACCAAACTTAGTTTGTAAGTCGTGATTTAAAATACCCGCTACTTTAGTTAAACGCTCTGGTGTAATAGCGCGAGATACATAGGCAAGTGGAATATGAGTAGTTACAAGGGCAACACGTAAGCCTTCAGTTGCTAGCATCATTACTACATCGGCGGTATTTGATTGCTGTGCAAAATATTCAGTGTGGCCACTGAACGAAATACCCGCTTTATTTATAATACCTTTGTGAACAGGACCTGTAACAACAGCGTCGAAGCTACCGTCCATGTTTTTCTCGCTTGCTATGCGCAAGGTATCTAGTACGTATTGGCCGTTACCGTCATCAAGTACACCAAGCTCTACATCCACACCTAAGTCAACTTGATGAATGTATAAACTGCCCGCAGAGGCGACCATTGCTGGCGCGTTTTCATCAAATTCAATTAAGTTTATTGTTAAGCCTAAATGCTCAGCACGCTCTTTTAATAGTTTGCCATCAGCAATAGCTACTAGTTGAGCGTCCCACGCTTGCTGAGCAAGCGTGAGTAGCAAATCTGGGCCAATACCGGCAGGTTCACCCGGGGTAATAGCAATTCGTAAGGTCATATTTATTGTTCTGTTGGGAAAATTTCAACGTGAGCTTGCTCGCGCATTTCTTGCTGCCAGTTGAAACTTTCTTCCTTAAATTTACGGTTAAATAACATGCCGTGAGCACGGTTACGTTTAGCAAGTTCTGTTTTATCAGCTACGCGTTTTCCTAGTAGCTGAACAATGTGCCAACCAAATTGCGTTCTGAACGGCTCGCTTATTTCATCTTGCTCAAGAGAAAGTAACGTATCTTTAAACGCGGGTACGTAGGTCGTAGGATCAGTCCAGTCGTATTCACCACCTTTAAGTGCTGAGCCTGGATCTTCAGAGTATTCTTTAGCAAGCTCAGCAAAATCAGCTTTACCAGCTCGTAAGTCTTTTGCAAAACCGGCAAGCATAGAGCGTGCTTTTTCTTCGCTTAAAATAATAGATGGCTTAATAAGAATGTGACGAGAACGAACCTCTGTAGTTTCTACTACTTGCAGGCCACGTACGTCTTGTACTTTGATTATATGAAAACCTGCGCCTGAGCGAAGAGGACCAACGATAGCGCCTTTTTTCTTACCCTTTACTGCTTCAGCAAAAAGCGATGGCATTTCATTAATACCCATATAACCAAGCTGACCACCTTCAAGTGCTTGAGAACCACTTGATGATGAAATAGCAATACGTTTAAATTCTTGGCCGTCGTTTAATAGCTCAATAACTTTATCTGCACGTGTCTTAGCGCTAGTAATCTCTTCAGCGGTAGCATCGTTAGGGATATCAATTAAAATATGGCCAATATCGTACTCTTCAGCATTTTGACCTTGGGTTTCCATAATTTTTAAAAGGTTATCAACTTCTTGCTCGCTGATATAAATACGGCGATCAACGTTGGCACGCGTGACTTGTTGGGTGGTTATTTCTTTACGAATTTCTTCACGGTAGCTTTGAAAGCTTTCACCAGCACCTTCAATAGTACGGCGCAAATCGGCAATAGTACCGCCTTGCTCTTTAGCCATATTGGCAAGTGTTTGATCCAGTTGGCTGTCTGAAATTTGTAGGCCCATACGCTCAGCCATTTGCATCATAAGCGCTTGGTTTACTAAACGTTCAACAGCTTGTACACGAAGCGTTTCGTCTTTTGGAAGTTGTTGGCCTTGCTCTGCTGCTTGCTTTTTAACACGATTAATTATGGTGTCTACTTCGCTTTTTAAAATTACGCCTTGGTTTACAACGCCTATAACTTTATCAATTTCTACTGGTGCAGCCATTGCACTTTGACAAAGACTGATACTTAAAACTGCTGATGTTAATAATTTTTTTAAATTCATATTCTTTTTACTACTCTTGCTAATAGTACTGTTGTGATACTAGTTATTAAGAAAATACGGTCTACGATAGCCAAAAATACCTTGTTGTAATAATTTTTGTGCATCATAACGGCTTTTACTGCCAAGTCCTTTTAATACAAAATTCAAACTAATACCTGAATCAAAAGTTGCTTGTTCTTGCCCTATTAACTGATTTAAATCAGTTTCTATTTGGCGATGGCCAGTAATTTGGATTGCCCAACAGCATGATTCATACTGAAATCCGCTCAATACTTCGATGCTTCGATTATTTTCAAGGTCTCGGTGATAACTCGCAATAAATTGCCACTCGTCACTAATAGGAACACTTGTAAATACACCTGCTTGCTCGATTGTATTTCCTGAGACATCATTTGCATAGCGATGGTTCAATTGTACTAGCTGATTATTATCACCTTTGTAATCAAGCGTGACATTAGACTGTACCATTTGCTTGCCATCTGTATCGTACTGAATGCCCCCAGCAAGATACCAGCGGCGATGCCAATGTAACATGGTTTGTGCTGCAAACAGTGCATTATAATTTGTATCGGAGTTTAAGCCTTGCTCTGTAGGCTTTGCATCGTCACTTAAATAAAAGATTTGCCCAGCACTAAAGTTAAATACTTCTTCTTGTTTTTTATCAAACAAGCGAGTTGTTGCACCTAACGTAAATTGATTAGCTGCCGCTATTCGGTCAACACCTGAAAAACGCACGTCTCTGAATAAGCCGTAATAATCGTCTTGTAATTTGGTGGTATCAAATAAGCCTATGTCTGACTGATCTTTATTTGGGGTATACAAATATTGAATTTGAGGCTCGAGTGTTTGTACTGCATCTTCAAAAAAGTAAGATGCATCACGCTCAAAATTAAGCTGTGAGTAAAGGCGTACTTTAGGGATTGTGCGCGATACGGTATCGCTATATTGCGTACCGGTTAAGTTACCACTTTGCTTATAGTTAGTTTGTAACAAGCTCACTTCAGATAAAAAAGACCACGCATGCGTTGCGTAGTTATAGCGAGCTTTAGGCTCAATATGAACACGTGTTGCACTTTCAATATCTACTTCAGATGAGTCATTAGTAAAATGACTAATTTCACCTGATAAAGTAAAGTCAAAGTTATCAAAACGCCACGGTGCAATTTGTGTAAAGTTAATTTGAGGTACAGCGGTATAAGACTCTAAGTGATCACCGAGTACTTCGAAATTTTGTACTTTTATATCGGTACGCCATGTCTCACCTAAATGAGTTAGTGAGCCTGTACGATAAAGTTGAGTGTCCGTTTTGTTGGCATAATTTGAACCTAAGTCAGTGATGTAGTTATCATCACTTACGTTAGTAACATCAACATTTGCACGCCAGTTTTCACCTAAGTAACTTTGCTGCTGCCAATGAAATATGTAGCGTTCTTCTAAATCAGGTTCTGAGTCGTCGCTATCTAAATATTCAACACCCACTAAACCTTCATGCTGCTCAGTAAGGTATCTAAACTCAGTTTGTAATTGCAAACCTTTATTAGACATATAGCGCGGTGTGATGGTGGCATCAAAATTAGGCGCAATATTTAAATAATACGGTGTAACGGCTTCAACCCCGTATTTATCAGAGCTTGAAATGGTTGGTGTTAACAGTCCCGATTTACGGCGCTCATCTAATGGGAATGTAAAATACGGTAAATATAAAATGGGTGTATCTAAAATACGTAAAACTGCATTGTAGGTTTCACCCCAACCTTCTTCGCGAGAGAGATTAATTTCGTCGGCTTCTATTTCCCATACTGGTGTATCAGTAGGGCAAGTAGTAAAGCTTGCATTCATTAGCAATAAGCCAGACTGATTAACAGTCAGTTTTTCTGCGCCGCCTTTGCCTTGTTGTTCGCTCAGGCTGTAATCGGCGCCTAATAAACTCACTTCTGAATTATTTAAATCGGCGTTTAAGCCGGTGCTGTTTACCTTACTAACATAATCTTGATAAGTAATTGGCCCAGTTGCATTTAGTAACCCACGCTGTTTGTCTATCAGCGCAGTTTGTGCGGACAAACTCATCTTAAGGGTGTTAATATCAACATTGCCGGTAAATTCAGCGCTTTGAGTGCCAAGTAGCTCGACATCATCAGCTTGAATGTCAACTTCACCAAGGTTAAGGCCTTCAAGTGGTTGCCAAGCTCTGGTTTGCATTGAAATGCCACACAGGTTGTGTGCAAGTTCAGTTTCGGCAAGCGATGGTGCGCTAACTACGCTTAGCATCAATATGCCCCAGGTTTTGCTCATTTATTAACCTTAATGCTGTGTGATTAAATATAATCTACACATAATAAAGGAAAATAATGGCAAATACAGTAATTGACCTATAAAAATAGATATCACTATAAAATGACACGCTTTGAGAATTTACAACAATTTATAAACGTACAGCTTAATGCCAAATCACATACTCTAAATGCCATTACGGGAGATGCGAGCTTTCGTCGTTATTACCGTCTTAATCACGATAATAAACAGTTAATAGTGATGGACTCAGATCCGAAAAAAGTAAATAACGAGCCGTATATTTCGTTAAATAAAGTGTTTACTGAACAAGGCTTTTTGCTTCCCTCCATAATTGCAAGTGACGAACAACAAGGCTTTTTTATATTAAGTGATTTAGGGTCTACTCATTTAGCCGATATGCTCGATGACAAAAATAAAATAGAGCATTACCAAGCATTAATCAGTTTAAGTGCGCAGTGGGCAAAAACGCCTGCAGCTTCAGCCATGCAAGCTTATAGCAAAGATTTCATCCAACTTGAGCTAGGCATATTTAGCCAATGGTTAGTGAGTGATTTTATAAGTGAATCACTCACTACTGAGCAAGTTGCTGTGTGGCACTCAAGCTGCGAGTTACTTACAAATGCTATGCTTTTACAACCAATCGTGACAGTTCACCGCGATTATCACAGTCGTAATATTATGCATAGCAACAGCCAATGGGCCATTATTGATTATCAAGACGCCGTACAAGGCCCACTTTGCTATGACCTAGTATCGCTATTGCGCGATTGCTACTACAAACTACCTGAAAGTGAGTTATCAAGCTTACTTGATTTTGCTTATAAAGAATTTATCGCTCAAGGGTTAATAAAAAATACCTCTTTTAGTGAATTTAAATATTGGTTTGATTTAACCGGTATTCAGCGCCATTTAAAAGCCGCAGGCATATTTTGTCGGCTATATTTACGGGATTCAAAAACAGGTTATTTAGATAATATTCTACCAACACTCGATTACATTGTTGAAGTAGCCGCACATTACCCAGAGCTTAGTGATTTAAGTGAGTGGATAAAGAATACAATTGTGCCAAAAGTTACAAAGCAACTTGCTGTGGAGCGTACATGAAAGCAATGATTTTAGCCGCAGGGCGCGGCAAGCGAATGATGCCGCTAACGCAAAATATGCCAAAGCCCATGTTAAAAGTGGCTGAAAAACCACTTATTGAGCACCATATAAATAATCTAAAGGCGGCGGGTATTACTGACATTGTAATAAACCTCGCATGGCAAGGTGATAAAATTAAAGATTATTTTAAAGATGGCAGCCAATTTGGTGTGTCTATAAATTACAGCCAAGAGGTTGAGGGCGGCCTTGAAACAGCCGGTGGAATTATTCAGGCGTTACCGCTGCTAGGTGATTCGTTCATTGTTATAAATGGCGATGTATACACCGATTACGATGTAAGTGCGCTTATGCAGCTACATTTACAATCAGGCGAAGCGCATATAGTACTAATAGAAAACCCGGCGCATAACCCTGATGGCGACTTTACATTAAGTCATTTATCGGATGAGAGCCAAAAATATACGTTTTCAGGGATCAGTCGATATCACGCTGACTTTTTTAAAGGGTTAGCCCATGGAGTTCGGCCTTTAGGGCCAATATTACGTGAAAAGTTAAATGAACATTTAGTCTCTACTGAGCTCTATATTGGTCAATGGGATGACATTGGCACGCCAGCGCGTTTGGATGAATTAAACAAACGTTTAAAAGCGCAGTAAATATTAATTTAAAAAAGGCAGTATTATAAATGTGGGGAAAAATTCTCGGTTTTTGTTTTGGCTTTATGTTTGGCAAAATTTTTGGTGCCATATTAGGTTTATACCTAGGCCATTTATTTGATAAAAGTCTTAAAAACGATTTTGATAAAGCGGGTGGCTTTTCAAGCTTATTTAAAGGCGACGATGTGCATGAACGCCAAGCGTTGTTTTTTTCAAGTTGCTTTGCGGTTATGGGGCACATTGCAAAATCGAATGGTCGTGTAAGCGAAGTACATATAAAAGCAGCTAATTTATTTATGGATGAAATGGGCTTAAAAGGTGATGAGCGCCGCGAAGCCCAACATGCATTTCAAGCTGGTAAAGAAAGTGATTTCTCTTTAAAAGAAACCGTAAGCGATTTTAAGGAGCGCTTTACTACTCGCCACGATTTATTGCAGCTGTTTTTAGAAATACAAATTCAAATGGCATTTTCTGATGGTGTATTAGCTGAGCAAGAAAAGCAGTTATTAGCGCAGGTAAGTAAGCAGCTAGGTATTTCTAAACCTCACTTTGCATTTGTTTTAAAACGCTACCAAGCTGAGTTTAATTTTAGACAGCAACAGCAGCGTTATAAACAGCAGCAACAAGGTCAAAGTAGTAGCTACCGTGAAGGTTCTGGGCACCATGTGCCGCCAAATAATAGTATGAACCGCTCACAAGCACTTGCGCTACTAGGGTTAAATAGCGATGCAACTGCGCGAGAGATTAAAGTCGCATATCGAAAATTAATGGCGCAGCATCATCCTGATAAACTTGTGTCGCAAGGGTTACCAAAGCATATGATGGAAGTTGCGGTTAAAAAAAGCCAAGACATACAGGCCGCTTACGAGTACTTAAAAAAGGCGGCGTAAAAAACCGTCTATTTCTTTGCTTAAACGTGCATGCTGCTGTGGGGCGTTTCGCATACCAAAAAGCTGGCGCTGACGATAATCAAACTTAGCGTTTCTGTTAACCCAGCGCTTGCGGTTTTTAAGGCTAAGTAAAATGTCAGTACTGTCGTTTGTGTAGTAAATATCAAGTAACGCAGGGGTTACTAGCGATGTTGCTTGGCTTAATTCTTCATTGCGTTGAGCATTCGGTAAGTAGCTGCTTAGGCTAATAAATGCATTGATTTTAGACTCTGGGAAATCTGCATAATACTCAAGTAACATGCCTGCACTCGCTCCTTGCGCAATGACAACAATATTATTAGGCTCAGCCATCGCTGTTTGATAGAGCGCTTCATAGCGCAGTATTAAATTAGTTTTATAGTCATCAAGCACGTCGTTATTTATAAGCTCAGTTGCACTTACATAGTGTGGCTCTTCGCTTTGCTTGGCAGGCTCATTTGCATTATCTTTTGATTCTTTTACAGCTGGGTTCTCTGCAGCGTCAGTAGGCGTAGCAGGCTTCATTTTTTTTGCTTGCCAATCTATATCTGGCACAGTCATAGCGTAGGTTGTATAACCTAAATTGTTTAGCTCTTTACGAAGAAAATTCATACCAGAATTATTAGTTGGCACAGAATGCCAATCCGGAATAAGTAAAACGACTCCTCTAAAGTTACTGCTCATATATTCGCTATAAAGGCTTAAAAACTCTGTATCGCCAGCAAGAATTGGTTTTATTTCAGTACTGGGGAGTAGGCTTTCAATATCGCTGTTTTCAATACTGGAAAGTGCAGGTGGGGCAATATGTTCAACCGCAGTTGCAGGTAGAGCTAAAAAAACTGTGCAGCTAAATGCTAAGCAACACAAATTTTTTTTTAATAATTGCAAAAAAACCATAACACACCCAACTAAAAGCCATTAGTTAGGTATCGGCCTAGTTAACTAAAAGTTTAATAATTTAGTTAGTCATTGAGCTTATTAAAACTCAGGGTCAGCCTCAAAAGTAAGTACTTGCTCAGTAACAGGGTGCTTTAATGTAAGCATTTGCGCGTGTAATTGTAAGCGAGGAGCAGCAGCGAGTGCATCTTTATGTGCGTATAACCTATCACCTAAAATAGGGTGGCCAAGGCTTAACATATGCACACGCAATTGATGCGAACGCCCTGTTATTGGAGTGAGCTCTACGCGGGTAGCATTAGCTTCGCGATCAAGTATTTTATAATGTGTAAGCGAAGGTTTACCTCTTTCATGGTCAACCATTTGTTTAGGGCGATTAGGCCAGTCGCAAATAAGCGGTAAATCTACTGAACCGTTAGGGTGTTCAAGCTGACCGTAGACGCGTGCAATGTAACGTTTTGCGGTTTCGCGTTCTTGAAACTGCATACTTAAATGCCTATGCGCCGCCTTATTCATTGCCAAACACAATATACCTGAGGTCGCCATATCTAAACGATGAACTATTTTAGCTGTTGGAAAAACGCGATTAACGCGGTTAATTAAACTATCGGCATGTTTTGGATCTTTACCCGGAACCGTTAATAACTCACTTGGCTTATTAACAATGAGCAAGTCGTCATCTTGGTACAGTATGGTCAAATACGGACTCATTGGGGGATTGTAATTAACTAACACGGCCGACCTCAGTAATTTTGCAGGGCGCTATTTTAGGGGAGCAAAGGAAAAGGCTCAAGGAAAACATTCACAGCCTGTACAAAGGCTCCTAGCTTGTATGCAGTTTTCTAATGCATAAAAAAAGCGCGATATAAATACCGCGCTTTATTAAGCTGCCATTTTCAATTTTTTACTAACGTCTGACAGCTATAAACTTAAAACTCAAAAACCTTAGTGCGAAACTACAATTAAGCGAATTGCATCAAGTTGTAACTGCGCTTTTTCAATATGCGTAGTCAGCTCGCTGCGCTGCTTATCGAAGAAAGTAATTTCCTCTTGGCGAATATTCGGGTTAATTTGTTTAAGGGCTTCTAAACGAGATTGCTCTTCACCTAGCGTACTTTGCATTTTAGTTAAAGAGGCTTCACGGATCACTTCTAGTTTTTCTTGCGCCATGTCTTTTGCATTGCTGATCATTGGGTGAATAGCGCTTTGTAGTGCGCCGGCAAGTTTACTTGCTGTTTGGCGACCCACGGCTGAAAGTTGTTGGTTAAAGCCATCAAACGCTACGTTTTCACCTAAGTTATTACCTGCTTTATCAAGTAATATACGAATAGGTGTTGGCGGTAAAAAGCGACCAACTTGCAATACTTTTGGTGCCATTGCTTCGGCAACAAATATCAACTCAACAAAAAAGGTACCCGGTGGTAATTTTTTGTTTTTAAGCAGTGCAACCGATGCGCTACCAAAGTCGTCGTCACAAATCATGTCCATAGTGCCTTGCACCATTGGGTGATCCCAACTAATAAAATGTACATCTTCTTGCGAAAGTGCAGTATCACGGTCAAATGTGACTGTCATACCGTCTTCTTTTAAGCTTGGGAACGATGCGTTTAGCATATGCTCTGTTGGCTTTAATATAATCGTGTTTTCGCCTTTGTCTTCTTGGCTTACGCCGAAGGTGTCGAATACGTTGATCATGTAACTTGGAAGCTCAAACTGATTGTCGAGTTTTTCAATGTCAGTAACCAGAGAGTCAGCAGCACCTTGGCCAGAAGAATGCAGCTCTAATAAACGGTCTCGTCCACTTTCCATTTTTTTACGTAGCACGGCATTTTGTTGCGCTACTTGTTCTAGCATTGGATCTAGCTCGTCTTCATCACAGTTATGCGCTGAAATGTATTCAAGTAAATCTTCGCGAAACTCTTTATACAATAACTGACCAGTGGTTGATGTGGTTTCAAAGGCATCTAGGCCTTCGTTGTACCAACGCAATAATACTTCTTGAGCTGTGTTTTCAAAATATGGCACGTGAATATTCACGTCTTGTGTTTGACCTATGCGGTCAAGTCGGCCAATACGTTGCTCTAGTAAATCAGGATTTAGTGGTAAATCAAATAACACTAAATGATGCGAGAACTGAAAGTTACGACCTTCTGAGCCAATTTCTGAACACAATAGTATTTGTGCGTTGTCGTATTCGTCGGCAAAAAATGCAGCCGCGCGGTCACGCTCTATAATCGACATACCTTCGTGGAAAACCGAGGCTTTAATCGCTTCGCGTTCACGTAGTATTTGCTCAAGGCTAATGGCGGTTTCGGCTTTGGCACAAATAAGGAGTACTTTTTCGTGTTTAAGCGTTTTAAGTGTTTCGATTAACCAATCTACACGTGGGTCAAATAACCCCCAGCTTGCACTTTCGCCCTCAAACTCTTGAAATATTTTTTCTGGAAAAAGAGCGCGATGTGCACTTAGTTCAGCGTTTTGAATACCACCCATATTACCTAGTACCGACATAGCCGTTTTGTACTGCTTTGGTAATGCCATTGGGTAGGCGTGTAATTTACGACTAGGGTAGCCATCAATGCCACTACGGCTGTTTCTGAATAATATACGGCCAGTACCGTGACGATCGAGCAGCATGTTGAGTATTTCTTTACGCGCTGGTAAATCACCTTGCTGTGCTTTTGCAAGAATATCGGTAATGTCGGTTTCTTTTAATAGCTCGATAAGTGTCGCTTTAGCTGTATCGTCTAGTGCTTGCTCTTGCAATAACTGATTTGCAGCCTCTGCTACGTCTTTATAATTTGCTTCTTCTTCTTTAAATACGTCGTAGTCGTAAAAACGGTCTGGGTCGAGTAGTTGTAAGCGCGCAAAGTGACTGCTATGACCTAGTTGATCAGGTGTAGCGGTAAGTAAAATAAGGCCCGGAATATCTTGGCTAAGTTCAGCCATTCGTTGATATTCAGTACTTGGTTTTCCATTATTAATGCTTAAGTGATGCGCTTCATCAACAACGAGTAAGTCCCAATCAGCAAGTGTTGCTTGTTCAAACCAGCGTTTTTTCTTAGTTAAAAACTCAAGGCTTGTAAGCACTAGCTGCTCTGTATCAAATACGTTTGGTGAATCGGCAAAGGCTTCGTCACAACGCTCTTCATCAAAAATAGAAAAACGTAAGTTAAAGCGACGTAGCATTTCTACTAACCATTGGTGCTGTAGGTTTTCAGGCACAACAATAAGTACGCGGCTTGCACGGCCACTAATTATTTGTTGGTGTAAAATCATGCCTGCTTCAATGGTTTTACCTAGGCCTACTTCATCAGACAGTAAAACGCGTGGTGCAAAACGTTTACCTACTTCTTGTGCAATATAAAGCTGATGCGGAATAAGGTTAGCGCGTTGGCCAATTAAGCCCTTAATAGGTGATTGCTGGCGTTCAAACTGGTGCTGCCAAGTTTGGTAGCGAAGTGTATAACGATCAAAACGATCTATTTGGCCTGCAAATAAACGATCTTGTGGTTTATTAAACTTAATAAAATGATCTAGAAAGGTTTCTTTTAACTTTGCTTCTTCGCCGGTATCAACACGTGACCCTACATAGCAAAGTAATTCACCTTGAACTTCAATAGACTCTACTTCTAATTCCCATTCTTCAACGCTTTTGATCACATCGCCAGGATTAAATGCCACACGGGTAACAGGTGCTTCTGCTGTAGAATAAACACGGTTTTCACCACTGGCAGGAAATAAAATGCTGACCTGACGGCCCTCAATGGCAACTACGGTGCCTAATCCTAAATCTGACTCTGTATCACTGATCCAACGCTGACCTAAGGAAAAATTCATGTATGTCTCGTCTATGAAGAAAAAGGCGGCTATGTTACCTGTTACATAACACCACTGCAAGGCGCTATTTGGCTCACTTTTAATTAATTTTGTAAGTGTTAATTATTACTATTAAAACCGCTCGCTTATGGCTCTTTTTTGGGTAAATAAAAACTATATCATGCTTGTAATAAAACGGACTTTTATGACAAATAGACTAAACTTACATTATGCCTTAGCAATTAAGTATTGTAGGTTTGAATTTAGGCCCGTTTTACTTAGTTATTTTGGTATAGCATAAAAATCATAAAACGTAAGGAAAGTGCTATGGAAAAAGCTTCGAACCTTGAAAGTAAAATGTATGTGCTAGATACCAACGTACTACTCCACGAACCCCTCGCTTATTTGTCATTTCAAGAGCATAACGTTGTCATCCCCATGACGGTACTTGAAGAACTCGACCACATTAAAGACAGAAAACACGACGTAAGCCGCGATGCACGTGTAGCTATTAGAGGCTTAGATGAGGTATTAAAGGACGCAACCCCAGAGCAAATGCTGCAAGGTGTGGCGCTGCCTAGCAATAAAAAGGCAAATGCCAATTCAACTGGCACGCTTATTATTGTAAATGATCACCTTTTTGCAGACTCCATTTCTGGTTTACCGGGGGATGAAAATGACCATCGCATTATTAATTGCGCTGTGTACTTACAAAAACAGCACAGCGATTCAAAAATTGTATTGGTAACAAAAGATATAAACATGCGCCTTAAAGCTAAAGGGGCTGGTCTAAAATATGTTGAGGATTACCGCACTGACCAACTGATTGACGATATTGCATTACTAACCAGTGGTTATAAAAAAATTGAAGGAAATTTTTGGCAGCATGTAGGTGAGTGTAATACCGAGCAACTCGGGCGGGATACGATTCATCATGTGCCTAAAAATTTAATACCGGATGTGTTTTGTAATGAATATTTACTTGATGGTGAGGATCAGTTTGCGGCGCGTGTTAAATCGTACGATGACGAGCACATAACGTTAAAAGATATTGGCGTTGAGCGTCTAATGCACCAACAAGCATGGGGCGTTAAGCCTAAAAATATTTACCAAGGTATGGCACTTGATGCGTTACTAGATTCAAGTATTGAGCTTGTTATTTTAACCGGACCCGCAGGGTGTGGCAAAACGTTGCTAGCGCTTGCAAGTGCACTTGAAATGGTCATTGAAAAAGGTATTTACGATAAGGTTATTGTGACGCGTAACACGCCAGAAATTGCAGAATCTATTGGCTTTTTACCTGGCACTGAAGAGGAGAAAATGGCGCCATGGTTAGCGGCTATCACCGATACGCTTGAGGTATTACATAAAGGTGATGAAAACCCGATTTCTAGCCGTAACTACATAATGGAAAAAGCCAATGTACAATTTAAGTCGGTAAACTTTATGCGCGGGCGCAGCATCCAAAATGCGGTGGTAATTTTAGATGAAAGCCAAAATTTAACCGCTTCTCAGCTTAAAACGATTATTACGCGCTGCGGAGAAGGTACAAAGCTGATTTGTAGTGGTAACTTAGCGCAAATAGACAGTAATTACCTAACCCCCGTAACATCCGGCCTGACGTATATTGTTGAGCGTTTTAAAGATTTTGAAGGCAGCGCAACGATTAATTTAAATGGCGTAGTACGAAGCCGTTTGGCCTCTTTTGCGGAAGAGAATTTATAGCTTGCGCTTAGCAAATTGGCTCGATAGTCTAACGATTGATTTTCGAGCCATATAACAGGCAATACGTTGAAGTTTTTACCACTGAAATATTATTATCGTTCTTTATTTATTGCGCTGTTAGTACCGTTAATTGTCGCTTTTCTATTATGCCTGCATTTATACAACATAAAGCTTGAACGGGCGGTCGAAAAACGTGAAGCTGACTTTGCTAATGTATCTGCTCAAGTTGACCATGGCATGAACTCGGTAAATGATTTGCTCAACTCTATGTTTAGCTTATATCAGCGGCCTACATCTACTGAAATAAATCAAACGTTGCTAGAGAATATTAATCAGTTCAGTGGTTATTATTATCGCCATTTTAAGGAGCAAGGCACTGAAATTATTGGTAATGGGGAATTTTCGCTATCTACCAAAGCTCTTTTAAAGTGGCGTCAGGTATTTTCACTTGGACCATCTTTTAATACAACGCTTGCCCTTATGCCGTCGTTATCGGCCGTAGCGTATGTAGATGAAAATGGTTTTGCTTATGTGAGTAGGCGTAATAAAAGCCAAAGCTTAATGCTTAGTGAAATATTAAATGGTAAATTTAAACCTCTGTTTTCTCGCAATAAACTCACTTCAGGCCCACTAGTTAAAATTAAAGATAAATCCTATTTTGCAGTTGGCCGTCAACGAGATATAGGTTCCAGTGATTATATTATTTTGATTTACGACGTTCAGGCTATCTCCGGTTGGTTAAGTAAAGTTTCACCGAGTAAAGGTGAATATGTATTTATGAATCAGTCGCATCAAATTATTGCTAGTTCAAAAAATCTAATTGAGAAAGCGGTGCAGCCTAAGTCTTATTGGCCTAACTTGGCAGAGCACTCACAAGCAACAACAGTATTGAGCAGCGACAGTAACTTTTTCATGCAACCTATGGGCGACTTGCCCATTCATGCTGCATATTACGAAGGAAAACCGCAATTTGTAAGCTCAATTAAATACGAAATATTGCTAGAATTTGTATTTTTAACGTTGTTTTTAAGCATGATGTTTGCTGTGTTTTTTTGGTTGAGCCAACGAATTTTTGTAAAACCCATGACGCATTTAATGCATTTTTTGGAAAGTAATAATACGCAGCACAACAAACTAAATTATAAAGTGCCATTAAGCTGGCAACCTTGGTTTTCTAAAGTAAAAAGTGTGTTGAGTAAAAATGAGCAATTAGTCGACTCGCTTCAAAACGCTAACAAAGCCCTTGATGAGCAAGTACAGCGTCAATCAGAAAAGCTTAACCGTAGTTACGAGGCAAAAGAGCGCCATTTAGCTCTATTAAATACTATGTTAAATAGCGTGCCTGATCTTATTTACTTTAAAAATATTGATGGCACATTTTTAGGTTGTAACAGGGCATTTGAAGCTTATATAGGCAAAGACCAAACTTCACTCGTTGGAATGCATGTAGATAATTTTGGTGAAAACGCTCAACAAATAAATACGCTAGAAAAACAAGTACTACAAAATAGAAATACGTTAGAGCAGCGAATAGACACGGATACAAAATCATACCAGTTAACAATTGCGCCTTTTTACAATGAGCATCAGCACTTATTAGGCACAATGGGAATTGGACGAGATATCACTGAGCAACAGCAAACGTTGCATGCACTAAAAGCCTCAGAATCTAAATTCAGAAGTGCTATTGAATTTGCCGCTAACTGCGTAGTGCTACTTTCGCTAGAGCATACGATAGTGCAAGTAAATAGAGCCACTAGAAAGCAATTTTCTGTTCAGCACACCTTAGTGGGTGAGCCATTAAAAACATTGTTTGATGAATCACAATGGCTGCAAATTAAAGAGGCTTTAGCGCAACTGCTTGATGATAAAAAAAAGGTGCATCACTTAACTCTTTCTCAAGGAAAATTAACTAACTGGCTGCAACTGAGTATGTCGCTTGTTTGGGATGAAAACCGAGACCCTGCTTATTACGTTATTCACATTCAGGATGTGAGCGCTTTAACTAAGGCAAAGCACGATGCAGAGCGTGCAACATTAGCTAAAAGCCGTTTTATTGCTAATTTAAGTCACGAAATTCGTACTCCCTTAAATGCAGTATTAGGCCTGCTCGATATGCTTATTGAACAAGGTTTAACACAAAAGCAATTACAACATACAGACCAAGCTAAAAATGCAGCGCAAAGTTTATTATTAATGCTAAACAGAATGCTTGATTTTGCACGTATAGAAAGCGCTCAAACAGATTTGAAATTATCGCCTTTTAGTATAATTGAGCTTGTTGATATCTGTGAAAGCCTGACAGCACCACTCTGTGAAGGTAAAGGCATAGAGTTTATTATTGATATTGATCCGCTAATAGCGCCCGATTTAATTTGCGACAGTATTCGTCTGCAGCAAATATTAGGTAATTTACTTACAAATGCTGTTAAGTTCACTGAAACAGGCTCTATTACACTAAAAATGGAGCTTGTTGAAGGCGATAGCTTAGAGCAGCAACATATTTGTTTTAAAGTCATTGATACAGGTATGGGAATAGATGAGGCCGATCAGAGGCGCTTATTTGATGCGTTTACGCAAGGCGATGAGTCATCTACACGGATACACCAAGGTGTGGGTCTTGGTTTAGCGATTGTTAAACATGCAGTGTCGTTAATGGGTGGTGAGGTAGCGCTTAAAAGCAAAAAAGGTTATGGCTGTGAATTTTATTTCAGCATTAGCTTATTGGTTGATACGAGTCAAAATAAAATGCTACCAAGTAATGCGCTCGCTATTTTATCAGAGCAAAGTAAAGAGCTTGAGTACGTTGCTAACGCGTATAGTGAATTGGCTAATATTAGTTTAGATGAGGTATTAAAATACCCAATTAAGCTATCTAACACTAAACAAATAATAGTGGATGCAAATGATTTACCGGCGTTATTAAAAGTTAAAGTGATTAATAACGCACTATCAGCGAAAGAAGTATCAGTGATCATAGTGAATCATCAGCACACGCTTAATCTTCCCAACAGTGAGTATTTAGCTGCTAAGCATGTAAAAGCCTCTGCACTTGGGCAAAGGTTATTTAGCTTAAGCTCCTTAGCTGAGCCTAAAGCAGATTTAAATACTGTTTTACACAATGTTCCAGAATTAAAAGCCGATATATCAGGTCTACTTGTATTAGCAATTGATGATAACCAATTAAATTTAGAGGTTATTAGTTGTGTACTTCGCCAAGCAAATATAAACGTAGTCACCGCTTTGAGCGCATCAATTGGCATGGAGTTATTACAAGTATTAAAACCGGATCTCATATTAATGGATGTGCAGATGCCACACATAGATGGCTGCCAAGCAACGACGTTGATTCGCCAACAGTTTGACGTAAAGCAGTTACCTATTTTTGCGTTAACCGCGCATTGTGAACCCGCTGATATTGAGCGTTCTTTGCAATGCGGCATGAATAAACATTTAACTAAGCCTGTAGTTGCTAAAGTGCTTATTGATGCAATAGCTGATTTAAACTTAGCAAAACCGAGCTTTTTTGAACGTTCTTTTGCACTTGCTCAATTCAGTTCTGATGAAACATTACTTAATACTATGATCGGTAAGTTTGCTACCTTGTGCGAAGCTCAATTAGCGCAAATAGCAGAAACCACCAGTAAAGATGATTTGGTACGCTTAGTGCATAGCATTAAAGGTGTAGCTGGTAATTTAGGTTTTAGGCGATTATCGCATTGCGCGTTAGTATGCGAGCGAAACCTTAAAACAACTAACAAGCCAGTTGAAGCAACACTTAAAGAGCTTATTATGCAATTAGAGCAAGTAATTGTTTTTATAAATGGTTTAGGGGAGACGGATGTCGAAAAGAGCTAAAGTGTTGATAGTGGATGATGATCCGCTAAACAGATTGGTACTTGAAAAAACACTTAACGACGAGCACGACGTATTCTTAGTTGATAGTGGTGAAAAAGCGCTGACATTTATAAAAACCACACAAGTTGATTTAATTATCCTAGATATAATTATGCCTGGTATTGATGGCTATGAAGTTTTAGTGCAGCTTAAAGAAAACCCTATAACTCAATCTGTGCCTATTATATTTATATCAGCAAACCGTAGCCATGACGATGAGGCTAAAGGCCTTGAGCTAGGTGCAATGGATTATATAACTAAGCCATTTAGTCCATCCATTGTAAGAGTTAGGGTTCGCAACCAGCTACTTATCAAGCAAAAGAATGACTTGCTTGAAATGTTGGCCTCTATTGATGGGTTAACTGAAATTCCTAACAGACGTTATCTAGATGAAAATTTATCTCGTGAGTGGCGCAGAAGCAAACGCAGTGGAACGCCATTGTCGGTATTACTTATGGATATTGACCACTTTAAACGTTACAACGACTGCTATGGGCACCGTGCTGGCGATGAGTGTTTGAAAAAAATTGCGCAAGTTCTTGCAGCTCAATGCGAGCGAGGAAGTGATTTTATAGCGCGTTATGGTGGTGAAGAATTTGCTGCAGTGCTACCAGGAATTGGTAAAGCTGAAGCAATTGAATTTGCTAATAAATTGCGCAACGCAGTAAATAGTTTAGATATAGAGCATAAAGCTTCATTAAACGCAGATCACATAACAATTAGTATTGGTATAGCAACAACCGAAAGCGGAAAAGTATATGCCGAACAGACACTACTCGAAGAGGCTGATTTAGGCTTGTATGCGGCCAAAGATGAAGGTAGAGATAGAATAATAGCGCGTTAAAAATAATATTTTTAAATGCAAAACGCCAATATTTATATTGGCGTTTTTAGTTTCTAATTACTTTTGAGGTTAGACTTTTTGCTGTTTAGTGCGCAATCATACCTAAAGCTGTGTCACCAATACCTACCAACTTATCGTTTTTAAATACAAGTGGCGTACATTCATCTTTCGTTGTTTTAGAGTCTGAATGTTTACTATGAGTCGCATAAAAAAGCACTTGGTATACATCGCCATCTTTTTTTAATAGTTCTGTGAAATTAGGCGTTTTTAATTGCGTTAAAACGGATTGATAGCTGCTATCCATTTTTAGATCCGATATAGCTTCACGATTATTTTTATGTTGTGCTTGCCAGCTTGAAGCGTTTTTCCCTGACCAATGAGTCTCTGCTTCACCATCAGATACGGCAATAACACAGCCTGTTAAAAATGGTGCAATAAGGGCTGCTGCTAATAGAGATTTATTCATTGTTGTATTCCTTAAATGAGTTTTTGGTATTTTTATTATATAAGGCAAGTAGTAGGCCAAATTTAAAAGTCATTTAAATTCAGTTATTTAGGTTTTTTGTGGCTGTGTTTCACTAATCATTTGCAAACATAATTAGTAAAAACAGCCATATTTTAGCTTTTTTAACTATTTTTTGTATTGTGTTTATACTAAGCGATTACGCGATTCGCCGTTATTGAACGCAGTAATATTTAGGCTGACCTCATTGATTAGTCGTACTATTGATTCAGTACTTGCCCAGGCAATGTGTGGTGTAAGTAACAAGTTATTGCCAGTGTAATTAGCAAGCGGATTAGTTAGCTCCGCAGGCTCTTTTGTTAGAACATCTACACCCGCGCCAGCGATTAAGTTTTGCTCAAGTGCTGTGGTTAAATCTGCTTCGTTAATAATTCCACCGCGCGCGGTGTTAATAATAATTGCGCTTGGCTTCATTAGTTTTAGCTCATCAAGCGCTATTAAATCGCGTGTTTCGTCAGTAAGCGGGCAATGAACACTAATTATATCTGCTGTTTTTAGTACTTCTTCAAATGGGGTACGGCCATCTCTACATTTTACGCCTTTGCGCTCAGCAATAATTACTTTTGCTCCAAAAGCTTCTGCCACTTTTGCTACGCCTTTACCCAGTGTTCCACCACCTATAATGGCAAACGTTTTATCTTGAAGGTCATTAAAACCGTAATCAAGGCGACAAAACATTTCACTTTTTTGCCAAGCGCCTTGTTGGCAATCGGCTTGATAGCGGTGTGTATTTCCTAGCAAGTTAGTCACTAACGAAAATGTATGTTGAACAACAGAAGGTGTAGAGTAACCAGCGACATTAGTCACTGCAATACCAAACTCTTTTGCCGCGTTTAAATCAACATTATTTGTGCCTGTGGCACTTACGCATATAAGCTTAAGTTGTTTTAGTTGGCTGATTGTTTCGCGATTTAGTACGGCTTTATTGGTAATAAGTACATCTGCACCTTGGCAATGCTCAATAACTTGCTCAGGACTGGTCAGTTCATATGTTTTTAAATTGCCGAGTGCTTCAATACAGGCTAAAGACGTTTTAGCTAATGTGGCGTTATCTAAAATAGTAATGTTCATTATGAGCCTTTAATTAGTGGATCTTAAATAGTTTCAATCGTGAAGTGTTAGCGATTTATAGAAACTGAAAATGTGAAGTTAAGGTACTATGAAAGGAAGCCTTTGAAAATGGCATTACTACCAAATAACTAGAGGCAGTTTAGATTTTTTGATTAAAAATGACGGTATTTTGGGCTTACATTAGGACAAAAAATACTTATATTGCCAATATGAGTGAATTGTTGAGTGTGAGCCGTTTGCACAAGTTTTGTTTAGTGTATATTTATTACTGCGCTGTAATTAGCGCGTTATTAGTTTAGGCGCATTTTATTATTAAAAAGTCAAAAAAGGTTATATGTTGAGTATAGTGGTCTGCCCACTAGCGCATTGATAACATGGTATTTTGGCCAACTAAACAGAAATTTTGCACTTATGCGTCAGCGCAGGGTCATAAGAGACGCTACTTAGCTAAATTAGGTTAAGAGATTTATTATTTAAACTCAGAATGGATAAGATCATAATCGCTTTTTGGTTATTTCGTATTTTAGATCGCCTGAGTTATAATCGAACTTAGACATAAACGGTGCGCCTTGGCGTGCCGTTTTTTAACATTATAGATGTAGTAATGAGTGAATTAGAAGATAAATACGCAGATATACGCCCATACAATGACAGCGAGGTTACCGCCTCACTAACACGTTTAATTAACGATAATGCGTTTATTGATGTAATAGCAAAATATAATTTACCGGGTTTTTTATCGGCAATGCCTTTTATTGCGCGCCCACTGGTAAAAAGCCAGCTACGTAAAAAATGGGGCAAAGTTAGCACCATTGAAGACGTACAAAATGAAGTGGCGCAATATTTAGATAAACTAGTAAAGCGTACGACTTCAAAGGTCACTTTTTCCGGATTAGATCAATTAGATCCAAACCAAGCTTATTTATTTATTTCAAATCACCGCGACATTGTACTCGACCCTGCGTTAGTTAATTGGGGTTTATACCAGCATAAAATGAAAACAGTACGCATTGCTATTGGTGATAATTTATTGCAAATACCTTACATCACTGAACTAATGCGCTTAAACAAAAGCTTTATAGTAAAACGCTCAGCAAAAGCGCCAAAAGAAATGCTTAAAGCACTAACGCAGCTTTCATCTTATATTTACGACTCTTTATCTGGCGGTAATTCTATTTGGATTGCGCAAAAAGAAGGGCGTGCAAAAGATGGCTTTGATCAGACAGATCCGGCACTTTTAAAAATGCTGCAGTTAAATGGCCGTAAGCAAAAGAAAGAGTTTGGCGAGTACATTAAAGAACTTAAAATTGTTCCAGTGTCTATTTCGTATCAGTATGAGCCGTGTGCTATTGCCAAAGCCAAAGAGCTTTATCATAAGCAGCAGCATGGCGAATACGTAAAATCAGCGGGAGAAGACATAGCAAGTATTGTTGAAGGCTTTAGCGCAGCTAAAGGGCATGTGCATTTAGCATTTGGTCAGCCAATAGAAGAGCAGTGCGATAGTGCAGAGGAGCTTGCTAAAACAATTGATAAGCAAATAGTTGATTCATTTTACCTGCATCCGGGAAATTATATTGCTGGTGGCTGCAAAAAAGCGGTTATTGATTTGCCAGATACTGCTAAATTTGAGGAGCGCTTGGCATTGGTTCCACAAGAGCTGAAACCGTTAGTACTAGCTATGTACGCTAAGCCGTTTCATCGTAAGGCAGAAATAAATACTAATAGCTGCGAGCATTAAGGGTCGTTATTTTGGTAATGTTTTAAGCTAACGTCAGATCAAATAGATAAAAGCAGCAACGATAAGGCTGCTTTTTTTTTGTGCAAAAATAACGCTATACTGATACGGTTAATCATATTACTAGGGGAGAGCAATGCAACAAATTGAAATATTTGATATTCCAAGCCCTTGCAAAAGCATTTGCCTAGTAAATAACAGAGGATATTGTAAGGGGTGTTATCGTAGTCGTGACGAGCGCTTTATGTGGAACTCACTCAATAATACACAAAAAAAGAAGGTGCTTAGTTTATGCCAGCAGCGCTATAAACGATATTTACAGAAACAGCAGCAAGCGGCAGCTCAAAGCACGGCAGTAGAACAAAAAGGGTTCGATTTTTAAAAGTGTAAACCGTATTTGGCTTTTAGTGCGTATACAGTGCCGTTATTAGTTAAATTGGTTAACGATTTCTCAAGTTTACCTATCAGGTTTTTGTTATTTTTATTTAAGTAATGGTAAAGCGGATAAGAGGCTAATACTTCTTTTTGAAAGCAGCTTTTTGACTCAAACGCGGCGCTATTAGTCGCTGCAAAGTCGACCATTAAAGCACCTTGAACTTTTTGTTGAGCGAGTAAATTTAATTGAGTACTTATACTTTTAACTTTAATAACAGAGCCGGAGAATTTAGTGTTTGTTAAATAACGTTCTTGTACTGGGTAAGCGTCAACAATAGCAATGCTATTGAGTTGTTCTAACTTATTGGGCAAGCATGTTTTATAAAGTATTAAGTCGAATTTAAATAGCTCGTAATTAACTCTAACTAAATTTTTATAGTTTTGTTCAACGCTTATATCCCTTCCTAATTGGCCATCTAATACGCCATTATTTGCAGCTAGTAATGCATTTTTTCGGCTAAAATCGATAATATGAATTTTAAAGCCAATATCGGCGTACGCTAACTTTAATAACTCTAATGCATAATCAGCTTGTGGAGAGCTTTGTGGGCGATTAAAAGTCAATCTATACTGGTGGCTAAAACAAGACGCACTGAAAAATAAATTTATCAATAATAACAAGGTACTAAAACGACTGTTCATTATCAGTTCCAATAACTACAGAGATAAATAAAATAAGACGCGTATAATAGCAAGCCGACTACCGCTTGCCCAGTTTAGTGGGAGAGCTTATCAATTTCATATGTGAATAAGGAAGTATTGTGAGTTTTAATTTATGCCTGTTACCACGAGAAGAGAAATACCAAATTCAGCTTGATTACGAAGCGTCTTTTTGGGCGTATCAAATTAAGCGAAATAAAAAAACACGTGAGCAAGTATACAACACTATTCATAGCCGCCCGATGGCTGAACAAATGGTGCTCAAGCAAAAATTTGAGCAATATTTAGCATTAATGCTTAGTTAGCGCTTAGGTTAAGTGATGTATAGCGTTGGTGTGCTCGATGAGCTAAAAACCCCACTCGTTAATAAATTTTACAAACAATACAATGTAAGAGGGCGCGCAAACAAACAAGATAAGCTCTGGGTTACTTACTATAATAATGAAATAGTCGCAGCATGTAGGCTACAAAATAAAGTAGATTTTTTGTTTTTATCTACTGTTTTTGTCGCTCCAAAGCATCGTGGTAGAGGCGTGGCTAAGCAGTTAATATCGGCTCTTATAAAACAGCAAAATAAAGTAATTTACACCTTTGCTTATAAAAATCTTAGCGATTTATATTGTGCTATTGGATTTAACCAAGTGTTAACATATACTCTTGCTTTACAAGTACTTTTTGATACTTACAAGCATAGAAATATTATCGCCCTAGAGTACCCATAGTAATAAAATAATAATATGGAATAAGCATGAGCAAATGCGTTAATGGGATCATTAGTTGCTTTATAGTTTTTATAACTATTTTAAGTTGCCAAGTTGGCGCACAAGTAAAACGCTTATCTCCTAGCGAAGGTTTATCACAAAGCTACGTCAATACAATACTAATTGACAATAACGGCTATCTTTGGCTTTCTACTGAGGCAGGACTTAACCGTTACGATGGCTATCAAGTTATTCCAATTAATGGGCCTAATGGTGAGTTAGAAGAAGCCATAATTGACCGCATTTACCAAGATCCCGCAGATCATATTTGGATCGCCTCGTTATTAGCAGGATTATTTAGATATGATCCTGTTACTGATTCTTACCAGCAGTTTTTAGAAAAACCAACCAGTGAAGAAGAGATAATTAATCAGTCTGTTTTTAGCATGATTGCAGTTGATAAAAAAACGCTTTGGATTGGACGAGGACGAGACTTTGCAAAGCTTGATATAGCTACAGGTAAAATTACCACAATTTTTGAGCTTCCTGAAAAATTCAAAAATACCTTAGTAAGAAAGCTATTTGCTTACAATGGCTACATATTTATAGGCACAAGCCACGGAGCTTATGTTTTTGATATTGCTACAGAGCAAGTAAGGCCCTTACAGCACTTAAAAGGTGAGGCTGATCACATATATCAAAACAATGTAAAGTCGTTTGCTCTAGGTGAAAACAATCAGCTATTAGTGGGGGCGGTACAAGGCTTATATGAAGTTGATATTAGTAACTTATCAAAAATGTT
The DNA here is from genome assembly GCF_018101025.1 of Pseudoalteromonas sp. MMG006. Taxonomy (NCBI): domain Bacteria; kingdom Pseudomonadati; phylum Pseudomonadota; class Gammaproteobacteria; order Alteromonadales; family Pseudoalteromonadaceae; genus Pseudoalteromonas; species Pseudoalteromonas sp. MMG006. The sequence goes on along the minus strand of NZ_JAGJEJ010000003.1, from coordinate 137,963 downwards.
TGAACGCCCTGACTTACCGTTTAAAAATAAAGTACTACTCACCGATTTAAATGTGTGGGCTATTACCAATACCCACGGAAAATTAGATCTAGCGACTGATAAAGGCCTGTTTAAGTTTGACTTAAACAGCGGCGAAATGGTTAAAAATATACGTATCACGCAAAGTAAGTATACCCTTGCTGACACCAGTATTATTGATATGGCCAAAGATAAGTCGGGTGGAACATGGGTTGCCACTAAAACAGATGGCGCCTTTTATTTATCTCACGATAGCTATCATTTTAATAATGTCGATGGCAGTTTACTGGGTGGTGATGGATTATCGCACCACTCTATTTGGGGTATTACGCAATACAAAGACAAGCTTTGGCTTGCTACTCATAACGGCATAACCGAGGTTGACTTAAAAACCAATATTGGCAAAGCCTATCTAAAAGATTACAAAGTAGACTTACTCACTACCGAATTTACTGTATATGAAATAACACCGTATAAAGATAATTTATGGCTTTACACAAACCGTGGATTATTTATTTTTGATCCGGTAACGCACCAAATTACTGAGCCTAAAACACACAACCCTGCTAACCAAGCATTTATAACTGGCCGGGTGCATGGTGTTACTTTAATGCCAAATGGCGATTTATATTTTGTACACTCTGATCATGGGGTATTTATATACAATATAGATACGCAAATTATTACTCGTTTAGGGGGGCAACTTGCGCAGTTTGAACCTTTTTTAGCGCATGGCTTTTTACCTGCTTTAAGTAATAAACCTGACTCGCCGTTGTTTTTCAATGCCGGTATTCTATATCAAGTAAACCCTAACGATTTAACTCTTAAAATGATTTATAAAGTACCAAAACAGCATGAAAATGTTGCTATTAGCGTGCTTTCTTACTTAATCGATAATAACAATATTTTATGGATATCACTGTCTAACTTTGGCTTGATTGGGCTTGATGCATCGACTTATCAGTTAGTACATACTATTGATTTAGAAAAAAATAAATTGGGCACATTGCTTTACGATATGGTGCTTGATGACGATGGCATGATTTGGATGAGTAGTCATAAAGGTATTTGGCGACTAAATCCTGAAACACTTCATTTTCAACAGTTTAGTACATCGGAAGGGCTGCTCTCAGCTGAATTTAACAGTAATGCTATGGCTGAGCTCAAAGATGGCCGTATTGCGTATGGCAGCTTAAAAGGGTTTACCTATTTTCATCCAATGGAAAACCAAAGTTATCAATCTCTTATTGATCATGTAAATATCACGCGAGTTGATTTAATGTCGCGAGACTTATCGCTTGATTTAAAACAGCCTCTTAATGAAATTGTACTTAATCATGATGACATTGGGCTAGAAGTTGCGTTCTCGGCAATGGCTTTTAGTAACCAAGAGCGAATTATTTATGAATACCAACTCGATAACGGCCAAAAAACATATACGCGTAATAATAATCGAGTGTTGTTTCCAAAATTAAATCCAGGCAATTATCAATTAAAAGTATGGGCAAAAGATCCGTTTACTGGTGAATATACGTCACCCGCTGTTTTAAAAATAAAAGTGAAGTACCCACTTTGGCGAGCGCCCTATTTTATGGTGCTTTATGCCATGTTATTTATTGGCATCGTTGCCATATGGGTTATGCGTCGAAATAAAGTGCAGCGAATTTTATTAGCTGCAAACAAAGAAAGTAAAGAAAGCGAAGCCCGCTTAAAGCTTGCGCTTGAAGGCAGTGAATCCGGTGTTTGGGATTGGAAATCAAGTAGCCCAAGTATTTATCAGCCACGCTTAGTAAGCGAGCTGGGCTACGAAAATGAAACCGTGAGCCTGGATGAGTATTTATCTAAAATACACCCGCAAGATAAGCAACTATTTCGCTTAGAGTGGCTAGAATTCTTATCAACTGAGAAAGGCTATTTTAACTGCACTTACCGTTTACGCCATGCCAAAGGCTATTGGCGCTGGTACAAAGACTTTGGTAAAGTAGTTGAGTGGGATGATAAAACGCCGCTAAAAGTAGCGGGCACTTATACCAACATGACCCGAGAAATGGTGTTTGAAGAGCATGCTTTATTGTTTACAGCTGCGTTTGAGCAAACACGCGATTGGGTATTTATTTTGGATAAAAATTTAAATATTCGTGCTTCAAATAAGTCACTGCAAACAGCGTTTAATTTTTCTGCTGAGTCTTTATCAAGCCGTGCGCTCGATTTAGGCATATCGCGTAGTAACCGTTTTGATTATTTACGCATAATGCAAAAGCTATCGGTAGGGGAGCACTTTACGTGTGAAGACCGTGTAGTGTTAGCCAATGGCGAATCGCGTCATGTGCTGGTAAAAATAAGTGCAGTGGCCGATAGCGAACAACGACTCAATAGCTATGTAATTATTTTAACTGATATTAATGCACAAAAATCGGCCGAAAGTGAGCTGCATTTACTGGCCAATTACGACGGGCTTACGGGGTTACCTAATCGAGCATTATTTAACGACCGAGTAGAGCATGCATTAGAGCAAGCTGAACTACACAAGTGTAAAGTGGCTTTATTACATATTAACATTAAGCGTTTTAAATATTTTAATGACTCATTAGGGCATGAAGCGGCCGATGGGCTTATTAAAGAAGTTGCAGAGCGGTTAAAGAGCGCCTTACGCCCATCAGACAGTGTTGCTCGCTTTGGAGGCGACGAATTTGTTGTGCTAGCTGAGGATATTTATCAAATCGAAGAAGTACTCATAATGTGTACTAGATTGATGGATTGTGTAAAACAAAATATTTCAATTAATGGCCAAGTGGTTAATGTTAATTTGAGTATTGGGGTCGCTATATCGCCGGATGACGCACAGGCAGGGCCGGCACTTTTAAAAGCGGCAAGCATAGCGCTTTACCATGCAAAAGACGCTTTAGAAGGGCGCTATCAGTTTTACAAGCAAGAGATGAATCAACATGTTCAAAAAGCATTGCACCTTGAGTCGCAGTTAACTAAAGCATATCAAGAAGAGGAATTTTGTAACTATTACCAACCTATTATTAATGCTGAAAGCCAAAAAACAGAAGGCTTTGAAGTACTGTTGCGTTGGCCAGAAAACAAACTAGTACAAACTCAAGAGTTTTCGGTTGCGGCAGAGGGAATAGGGCTAATTACAAAAATAATGCTGCAGACCTTTGCTCGTGCATTGCAAGAGTTGAAAGAATGGCGAAAAGCCTCACCTCATTTATACCTTTCTATTAATTTATCGGCGCTTGATTTTGAGTTTGAAGATTTAGTGCCAGAGATCAGAAATGCCCTAAACCGCGCTCAAGTATCATCAGAAGCGATTGTTTTTGAAATAACAGAGTCTGTACTTATGCGCGACTCCCATCAAGCATTGAAGAGTATGGAGCAGCTAAAAAAATTAGGATGCAGACTCTATATGGATGACTTTGGGACTGGATATGCGTCACTGACCTATTTAAAACGCTTTCCTATCGATGTATTAAAAATTGATAGGAGCTTTGTTGAAGATATTGGAGTTGATTCTGACGATGAAGCAATTATTCAGTCAACGCTTGCGCTGGCACACAGCCTAGGAAAAGAGTGTGTTGCAGAGGGCGTAGAAAGCTTACATCAACTTAGCTTTTTAAAAGCTCGAGGATGCAAGCATTTTCAAGGTTACTTATTTTCTAAGCCAGTGCCTAACAAAGAAGTGTTGGGGCTTATTAATCGCGACTGGAGCGATATATTTAATCAACAATAGTACCTTAAAACAAAGCGCCTTTATTTATGGGCGCTTACCGCAGTGGCGACAATAAATATGGCTGTTGCGCTCACTTAGCTGCGTTTTTATGGCTTTATTCGCCTCAAGTTTACTGAGACCTAGCTTATAGCGTAATTCTTCTAAATGGGCTAATTGCTCTTTATTAAGCGTGCTATCGTGTATTTGTTCGTGAACGGCGTCTTCAAAAAACTGGCGACGTTTACGTATTTGCTCTGAAAAACTAGACGCGAGTAAACCGGTAGGTATCGCTACCATCCCCATGCTGAGTAGTGTGATTACCCCACCAAAAAATTTACCCAACGAGGTTATAGGGACTACATCGCCATAGCCAACGGTAGTAAGTGTGGCCATTGCCCACCACATAGCTGCTGGAATAGAGCCAAATTTGTCAGGTTGTATATCGTGCTCAATTAAATATATACCGCAAGAGGCTAAAATAAGTACCACAGCCATAATAAAAAAAGCGGCAAGCATTGAGCTGCCTTCATCTAAAAATGCTTGTAAAAGCAGCTGCATAGCACGAGAGTAACGAGTAAGCTTAAATACTCTTAATAGCCTGAGTACGCGTAAAAAGCGTAAATCGAGCGGAAATAAAAACATTAGCAAACTTGGCAAAATAGCAATTAAATCAATTAACGCCAGTGGCGAGAAAAAATAATGTAACCTGCGCTTTGAATTACTGCCGTTAATGGCAGCGTACTTTGTTTTATCAACACAGGCCCAAAGCCTTGCTAGATATTCAATAGCAAAAATACTAACAGAGACGATTTCTAGAATTAAAAATTCATCATAATATTTCAATGCCACGCTCGCAATTGATTCAAAAACGATGGCTATCACGTTAATCATTATTAAGCTAATAAGGGCTATGTCTAAAAGATGGCCAGCGCGATGGTATTGCCCAGTGCCTTCAAACAAACAGGCTAGTTTTTGTCTAAAAGTTTGCGGATTATTCATTCGTTAATTTTTAGCACCATGTTAATACTGCCCTCTTCAAAATCGCGGCTTATTTTAAAGCCAAGTTTGCGAGCAAGTTCAATCATCCCGGTGTTCTCGGGAAGTGTAATTCCTTCAACAGTTTTAACGCCTTGTCGCTTGCAATGATCAATCGCTGCTGTCATGAGTATTGTGCCAAGGCCTAGCCCTTGATAATCAGAGCGCACTACAGTTGCAAATTCGGCATGTAAATTATCAGGGTCCATAATAACTCGTGCCACACCAAGTGTGCGGGTTTTGCCTTCAAAGCGTTGGCAAACAATAAACGCCATTTCACGGTCGTAATCAATTTGGGTCATTTTAGCGAGCTGATCGTGGTTAAACTGAGGGAGCTCCCCAAAAAAACGTTTGTAACGATCTTCTTTATTTAAAGATTGATCAAACTCTTGGTGGGCCTTTTCATCCTCTGGTTTTATCGGTCTAAGGGTGGCTTGGGTGTTATTTTTAAGTGTCACCACTTCGACAAGTTCAATAGGGTAAGGACGAATAGATAAACGTTTGCGATTACTTTGCGCTTGATATTTATTAAGCGTCATAGTGGCATCGAGCACTAAAAATTGTCCGTTACTGGCAAGTATAGGGTTTAGCTCCATAGAGCTAATATCTGGCTGATCTATCACTAATTGCGAAATACGTGTGAGTAGGGCGCAAAGTCGATATTTATCAACTTTTTCGGGCAATATACGCTCTTTTAATACGCCTTTGTCGTGGGCCGCCGCAATTAAGTATTTAGCTAGGTTCATGTTAAGGGGTGGAAGTGCAACAGCAGCTTGTGCGTATTCAAGGCCATTACCGGCTTCACCAAGTAAAATAACGGGCCCAAAATTGGGCTCTGTTTTAATGGCTATTCTAAGCTCATTTGCACCAGCTCTTGGTGCCATTTTTTGTAGTGAAAACCCTTCAATTACTGCATCTGGGTAAGTATTTTTAATCCGTATTAACATTGCAAAAGCAGTTTGTTCTACTTCATTTGCATCGTTAAGGTTTAGCACCACGCCGCCTACTTCCGATTTTGAAGCAATACTTGGGCTTATTAGTTTTAATGCGACAGGAAACCCTAGTTCTATTGCTTGTTCACGCGCTTCGGTGGGGGTGTAAGCAACCTCTGTTTGAATACACTCAACGCCATAATGGCTCAATACTTGGCTTGCTTGGTGGGTGGGTAAATAGCTTTGGTCGTCGTGTAAGAATTCATCTATTAATGTCGTTGCAGCTGATTTATTTATTTTTGCATCATCTGTGTTCGACTCGGGTGTTTGTGTTAAATGCTTTTGGTTTCGGCGGTAACTAACTAAGTGCATGAATGCGCCTACTGCACCTTCGGGGGTTCTGTAAGTAGGTATTGCATTATTCGAACAAACTCTTCGTGCTGCATATGAGGCATCTTCTCCCATAAAATTTGTAATAACATAGGGGCGCGCCATTTTAGGAATAGTTTGTAGAGTTTGCACAATTATATCAGCGTAATCTTCACTTGGCGCAAGTGCGGACGGAGTATGGATTATCAATAAATTTTTTACTTCTTTAGCGCGTAATAAAATATCAAGTGCTTGTTTGTAACGAGCAGGCGCTGAGTCACCAAATATATCAACAGGGTTTGATGTAGTGTCTGATTGAGGGATCACCTTATTGAGAGCTGCGCGAGTTTCATCGCTTAACTGGGCTAACTTGCCAGAGTTTAATATAAGCTCATCAACGGCCATAACGCCTGGGCCGCCCCCGTTGGTTAAAATGGTAAGCTGTTCTACTTGTAATAATTTTGGGTGCATAGCAAGAGTTTGCGTTGCAGCAAACAGCTCTCGTAGATCTTTTACGCGCAACATACCCGCACGTTGAAAAAGCGCATCGTACACCGCATCTGAGCTTTGCTTACCGCCGGTATGAATTTCAGCAGCAAGCGCGCCCGCGCCAGTTTTACCTGTTTTGATGGCTATGACAGGCTTACTAAAAGCAGCAGCCCTTGCAGCTGATATAAAGCCACGAATGTCTTCAATATTGTCTATGTATAACAAAATAGCTTTGGTTTTAGCATTACGTCCTAAAAAGTCGAGTAGTTCATCAAAGTCTATATCTAGGCAATCGCCAACCGAGACAAAATACGAAAAACCAATCTCTTTGTTTTGAGCCCAGTCTAAAATCGTTGAACATACAGCAGCCGATTGCGATACAAAGGCTAGTTTACCCGGCGCTGCGACAGTGTGTGAAAAGCTAGCATTTAAACCAATATGCGGAATAAGTAGCCCTAAACAGTTTGGCCCAAGCAACGTAACGTTATGCGCTTGAGCCGATTTTTTTAGCGCTGCCTTTAGCTCATGTGACAGGCCATCTGCAATTAATATCGCGCTTTTACAACCGAGTTTACCTAGCTGTTCAATTATACTTAAAAGGGTATTTTTATTAGTACAAATAACAGCAAGATCAGGCACTTTAGGTAGCTTAGCTATACTTGGGTAGGCGAGTACCCCATGCACCGCTGTGTGGGTGGGGGTGACGGGCATAATTGGCCCGTTAAAACCGCCTTGTAGTAAATTACGCATTACTACAAAGCCCGCACGAGTTGGCACGTTTGAGGCGCCAATAACAGCCACTGACGCGGGGTTAAAAAATTTGCTAATACGTTTAAGGCTCATAGCGTATCCTTGGCTGATTATATTTTGCGTTATTTATACTCACAATGTACCCTGTTTAGTGTGTTATTTCGAGCGTCTAAGTGCTTATTATTGATATCAATCAAGGAGATTTTAGTGAACAAAACCGCTGGTTTTTATACAGTTATAGCATCAATTTGCTTAAGCATAGGCTTTATTTTATGTGGATTTATACTTAAAAGCGCAGCCCTTGATGTAAAAGGGATGGAACGCAGCGTGCAAGTTAAAGGCTTAGCCGAGCGAGAAGTAAATGCAGACACCGTAATTTGGCCTTTGCAGTACAGTGATGCAGACAATAACCTCGAAAAGTTAGTCAGTCGGGTTGAGCAAAAAAATGATGCGGTTATCGCCTTTTTAAAGCTACATGGCTTTGATGATGAGGAAATAAGCACTGGGAGTCAGTCAATTATTGATAAGCAAGCCCGCGAATACGCTAACGAAAATCAAAAGTTTAGGTACTTGGTACGCTCTAATATTATTGTTTACTCTCATTCGCCAGATAAAGTACAAAATGCGTTGAGTAAAGTAAGCACATTGGCCAAACAAGGTATAGCTATCGCCCAAGGTAATTATGAAACTAAAATTGAGTACTTATTTACTACTCTTAACGATATAAAGCCTGCCATGGTGCAAGAGGCCACCGAGAAAGCCCGAGAAGTGGCGAATAAGTTTGCTAAAGATTCTAATTCAACGCTTGGTAAAATAAAAACCGCACGCCAAGGCCAATTTAGTATTACTAATCGTGACTCAAACACGCCACATATAAAAAAGGTAAGGGTAGTAACAAGCGTAGAGTATTACTTAAGTGACTAAATTGCTTTTATTAAGTGGGCAATTTGCGCGGTTGAGCGCTGCAGGTAAGCAGCGCTAAGTAAAATACTGGTTTCGTTTATAGCTGCGCCTTTTAATATATTTGCCAGCTGCTGTTTAGCTGTAGGGTTTTGTTTTTGCTCTATTTCCATAAGCGCTAACAGTGCTGAGAATTCATGTTTTACGGGCGTATTAGGTTTATTGGCATAGGCAATATAACAAGCAACGGGCGTGAGACCGCGAGCATTGGTTTGTGCAAGGGCTTTGACTAAATCATCGTTTGATTCAAACAACATTAAAGATCGCACGTAGTTAAAAGCCAGCTTTTGATCATCGGCGTGTTTAAATACATTATGTAGCACATTATTACCTTGGGTATCTTGTGCTAAAAAGCCTTTGTTTTCTTTTAATGCTGGCGTAAAAAACGTTAATGCATCAGTGGTTGTTAATTGGTTTACAAAAGGCGCTGGTGGTGCGTTGGTCGTTAAAATACGTGTTGCCATATTTTGCATAAAGTCGTATTTAATATCCATACGTAAAGCTGTTTCACAAAGGTGATTAAGCTGTAATGTTTGCTGGGCAGGGCTTAGCTGTTTAAAGTCGTTATCGAGCTCATCTAGCTGATGCTTAGCAATGCGCGCATTAAGTAACTGTATGCTTAAATCCATTTTATCACTCTACCTCTCAACGTTTTTATTACTATAAAACAAAAAAGGTCGCATAAGCGACCTTTCACATTTAAACAGTTGCTTTAAATTGGTTTTAAGCTTTTTTGCTTGCTACCCATTCGTTCACAAAGTTCTCTAGTACGTTAAGTGGTACAGGGCCATTTTTAAGTACGACATCGTGGAACTGACGAATATCGAACTTATCACCAAGTTGCTTTTTAGCATCTTCACGTAGTTCTAAAATCTTAAGCATACCTACTTTGTAAGCTGTTGCTTGCGATGGCATTACAATGTGACGCTCAACCATTTTAACACCGTCTGATGTTGCGTTAGGCGTGTTATTTACGTAGTAATCAATACCTTCTTGGCGAGTCCACTTCATTGCGTGAATACCCGTATCAACCACTAGGCGACATGCGCGCCATAATTCCATTGAAAGGCGACCAAAGTCTGAGTAAGGGTCAGAGTACATGCCCATTTCTTTAGGGATGAACTCTGAGTATAAGCCCCAACCTTCAATGTATGCTGTGTAGCCACCAAACTTACGGAACTTAGGTACACCTTCAAGCTCTTGCGATATAGCAATTTGCATGTGGTGACCCGGAATACCCTCATGGTACGCTAATGCTTCCATTTGGTACGTTGGCATCGCTTCCATGTCGTAAAGGTTTGCGTAGTAAATACCAGGGCGTGAGCCATCTGGCGCAGGTTGTTGATAAAATGCTTTACCTGCTGCTTTTTCACGAAATGCTTCAACGGCTTTAACTTTAAGGTCTGCTTTTGGCTTAACAATAAATAGCTCGTCTAAACGGGTTTTCATGGTATCAATTAGGCCAGTTGCCTCATCTAAATAACGCTGTTTACCTTGTGCGTCATTGGCATAATAAAATTGTTTATCAGTTTTCATAAACTGCATAAACGCTTTTAAATCACCTTTAAAGCCCACTTTATCTTTAATTTCACGCATTTCGTCATGAATACGCTCAACTTCAGCAAGACCAATGGCATGAATCTCTTTAGCCGTTAAATCGGTTGTGGTAGTGCGTTTAAGGGCGTTATTATAAAACGCTTCACCGTCAGGCAGTTTCCACGCGCCATCACGATTATCAGCACGTTTCTCAAGCTGTGCTAAGTAGTTAATTAGCTTAGAGTAAGAAGGTTTAACTGCTGATTTAAGTGCATCAGTTGCATCACTAATTAAGGCATCTTTTTCATCTTGGCTAATTTCAAGCGCGCTTACTTTGCGTTTAAAGTCGGCTAAAAGCGTAGAGTCTTCACCTTTTTCAAACGGTGCACCATGAATGATGTTTTTGCTTGAATCAATAACATGTGGGAACACAAATTTAGGGGCAATAATACCTTTATCAGCACGCGTTTCTAAATCAGTAATTAGCTGATCAAACACAGTAGGTACACCGTTTAAGCGTGCAATATAGTCTTTTGCTTCTTTAACGTTGCTAATTGAGTGCTGGTTAATTAAAAATGCAGGCACCATAGAGTGAGTCCCAAACATCTGATTCACTGGGTAGTTATGGTAACGCCATTTAAAATCAGCAATTGAGCTTTCTAAGTCTTGTTTTTTTAAGTCGTAACTTACTTTTGTTGCATCATCAAGTAGGTCGCGGTTAATTGCTTTTAACTCAACTAAATCAGCTTTAGCTTGCGCTAAATCTTTTAATTTTTGCTCTTCGCTGCCGTCATCCCATTTGTCATAATCTTTTTTAATGCCCATGTAAGTTTGGTACACAGGGCTGCTCATTACGTCGCGGTTGAATGTGTCTTCAAAAAACGCATTAGCTTTGTCGATTTCGCTTTGCACTGGTTGTGCTTGTACAGCAGGTGCTGGTGTTGTTTGTTGTGTTGTTTGCTGACAACCAGCAATAAGTGCAACGCTTACGGCTGCTGCAATAAAGGTAAGTTTACGCATTGTTTTCCCTTTGTTGTTAGAAACCCATTAGGGCGTATTATATTTATTTGCTTGTATTTTTATGTTTATCGCGCGTGGTTAAAAACCATTACACGAACAATTCTAGCAGGTCATTTAAAAAACGATGTCCTTTAAGGCTAACTTGCCAGTGGTCGTTTTCTTGTATTAACAATCCTGCGTTTATAGCTTTTGTTAAAGCCGCTCGCTGGCTTTGTAGCGGCTGACTAGTCAGCGCACTGAAGTCTTCAATTGGGCAAGGCTCAACAAGGCGAAAACGATTCATAAAAAATTCAAAGGCTAAATCGTCTTGTTCTACTTCCCAGTTTTTGTACATATATGGCTTAATTAAATCCATATAACCGCGAGGGTGTTTAACCTTTTCGGTGCGTGTTATTACACCCGTTTTTGCATCAGTCACTTTACCATGAGCGCCACAACCAATACCGAGATAATCGCCAAAACGCCAATAATTCAAGTTATGTTGGCATTGATAACCGGGCTTTGCATATCCTGATATTTCGTATTGAATGTAACCTGCTTGAGCAAGTAACGCTTGGCCTTGCTCTTGAATGTCCCATAGGGTTTCATCTTGCGGCAGTGTAGGTGGTTTTGAAGCAAACTGAGTATTAGGTTCAATAGTAAGTTGGTACCACGATATGTGCGGCGGATTTAAAGCAATAATGTGTTTTAAATCGCTCAGTGCATCGTCCAGGCTTTGCCCCGGTAAACCATGCATTAAATCAAGATTAAAGCTATTTAATCCGGCTTGCTTAGCTTGCTCTGCAGCATAGTTTGCTTCATCGGCACCATGAATACGGCCAAGTGCTTTTAACTTGTCGTTTTGCATGCTTTGCACGCCAATAGAAATACGGTTAATACCCGCTTTAACGTACTCTTTAAAGCGTCCGGTTTCTACGGTGCCAGGATTTGCTTCAAGGGTTATTTCGCAGTTATCGCTAAGGCCAATCAGGTTATCGACTTCGTTTAATAAGCGGGTATATGCATCGCCAGTTAATAAGCTTGGCGTGCCACCACCAATAAAAATACTGTGTATTTTACGCCCTTGCACTAAATGTAAATCAGCTTTTAAGTCATCAATTAAGTGCTGAATATATTCAGCTTCGGGTATGTCGCCTTTTTGCCCATGGCTATTAAAGTCGCAGTAAGGGCATTTTTGCACGCACCAAGGTACGTGTACATATAAACTAAGAGGTGGAAGGTTCACAGGCCGCCTTTGTTTTGAAGCTCTAGTAGTAATTTTTTAAGTGCTTGGCCACGATGGCTTACTGCATTTTTTTGCTCTTTAGTAAGCTCTGCACTGGTACAGTTTTGCTCAGCAATGAAAAATACTGGGTCGTAACCAAAACCACCTTCGCCATTTTGGGTTTGTGTAATTTCGCCTTCCCAACTTGCGCTACAAATAAGTGGAGTAGGGTCATCTGCGTGGCGCATTAATACCAGTACACACCAAAAGCGAGCTTTACGGTTTGGATTACTACCTAAATCATTGAGTAGTTTATTTATGTTGTCTTGATCGCTTGCGCTCTCACCAGCAAAGCGAGCAGAGTAAACGCCCGGCGCGCCATTTAAGCCATCTACTTCTAGGCCTGAATCATCAGCTATGGCTGGCATACCTGTAATTTTAGCCGCATGGCGGGCTTTTATAATGGCGTTTTCTACAAAGGTGGTGCCGGTTTCGGCTACTTCACTTACATTAAAGTCACTTTGTGGCACTACGTTAATGTTGAGTGGGCTTAGCATATTTGCCAGCTCATTTACTTTGCCAGGGTTACCTGTAGCAAGTACTAAAGTTTTAGTCATGATATTAATCTACGTAAAATTTTTGCTGAAATTGTAATTTTTGAAACTGGTTACTTTGTTGTATTTCAATTTCAAAACGTAAAATTTCTTCGTTGGTGTAATTTACTTGAGCAAGATAATAAATTGAGTCACCTTCTTTAACTTCTTTAAAAGTTAAGGTTTGTTTATTACCCAGTAAGTTTTTGGCTGTGCCAGTTAGCGTGGCTGTTTGTGCTGTTTTATCGGCATCATTTTTTAATATCGAAATGTTTACAACCCCTTTGTAGCCACTGCGCTCAAGGTTGTACGCTTTAGCTATTTTGGGCTGGATAAACGTAGAAGGAAAGGCAATGTAATGAACTTGCCAAGGGCCAAGCTCTTTGTACTGAGCGCCTTGCATTTCTTCACTTTGTGCATTAAATGCAAAGGCTAAACAAGCAATAAAACAAAACTTAATTAAACGATTCATTATGGTGTCCTATATAAAAAAGAGGCCATAAGGCCTCTTTTACTTAAAATTGAGTGCTTAGGCTAAAAAGTCCATAAACAGCATTTGTAAAAACTGAATACCAATAATAAGTACTAATACTGATAAATCTAAACCACCCATTGGCGGAAGAATTTTACGAATAGGTTTAAGCATTGGCTCAGTAAGCTGATGAAAAACCGCTTCAATAGGGTTATAGCCTTGGCTTACCCAGCTTAAAATAGCACGGATAATTAACACCCAAAATACTAAGTTTAAACCTTCTTTTAATACAGTTATTAATGCTTGGACAAACACCGGCTGCGGTGCCCATGCGCCATAAATGACAAGCATTAGGGTACTAACTTTAGCTACGGCTACAAGGTATGCCAGCAACAATGACGCTAAATCGAGCCCGCCTAGCCCTGGTATAATTTTACGTAGCGGTTTAACGGCAAACGACGTTGCTTTAACTACAAATTGGCTCATTGGGTTGTAAAAGTCGGCTTTTGCCCACTGTAGCCAAAAACGCAGTAGCACCACCATTAAAAATAAATCAAACAGGGTACTGATCAAAAATTGCATGGCATTCATAATGTAACCTTCAATAAAAAGTAATTTTAAAGTTCTTTTTCCATTTGCTCTGCGCGGGCAATACATGCATCCATCGCGTCGCTAACAGTTTGTGTTAAGCCTTCGCCTTTTAAATGCTCAACTGCGGCATGTGTAGTACCGCCTTTAGATGTTACATTTGAGCGCAATTGCGAAATAGTAATATCTGGTTGGCTAAGCGCCATTTCTGCCGCGCCAAGCGCTGTCTGTTGTACTAAGCGACGGGCATCTTCATCGTTAAAACCAAGTGCTTTAGCTTTTTCTTCAATGGCTTCCATAAATAAGAAAAAGTAAGCAGGAGATGAGCCAGTCACTGCAATAATATCGTTAATTTGCGACTCTTGCTCAACCCATACTGCAATACCAGTACATTCAAATACTTTTTGTACAAACGCGTGTTCATCGGCTGTTTCGTTTGCGCCAAATAAACCCGATACTCCACGACCAAGCAGCGATGGGGTATTTGGCATACAACGTACCATTTTAACGTCTTGGCCTAGCATTTCACGTAAACGCTTAACGGTTAGACCTGCGGCAACCGATATAAATAATTTATCACTAAAGTCTACGCCTGACTCTTGAAACGATTTACATAAGTCGCCCATCATTTGAGGCTTAACAGATAATACAATGACGTCAGCATCGCGTAGGGCTTCGTTATTGTCACTGGTGGTTTTCACCTTGAAATCGTCTGCTACCTTTGCAAGCTTTTCTTGGTTGCGGTTTGTAGCAATGATGTTGTTTGCGTTAAAACCGTTTTTTACCATGCCACCAATAATGGCATAGCTCATGTTACCTGTGCCTATAAATGCGATTGTTTTATCTGACATATGTCTGTTATCACCTTTTAAGTTCGCGTTCCAAAAATATCTGTGCCGATCCTCACCATAGTCGAACCTGCACTTATGGCAGCTTCAACATCTCCACTCATACCCATCGACAACGTATCTATATGAGGATATTGGGCCTTTAGTTTATCAAAGCAAGTTTGTAATTGCTCAAAAGATTGAATTTGCTCAGCAGGATCGTCACTTTTAGCCGGAATTGCCATTAAACCACGCAAAGTTAACTGCTCACATTGGCTAATAAATTCTGCAAGTTCAGGTATTTGGTCAACGCTACAGCCTGACTTTGCCTCTTCTGTACTTATGTTTACTTGAATAAGCACATTTAAAGGGGGTAAATCAGCGGGGCGCTGGGTGTTTAACCGTTTAGCTATTTTTATGCGATCAACACTTTGCACCCAATCAAAATGCTGTGCAACCAGCGCGCTTTTATTTGATTGAATAGGGCCAATAAAGTGCCAAGTGATGTCGCTAAATGTGTGTAGTTGAGCTATTTTATCTACAGCCTCTTGAACATATGACTCACCAAATTGGCGCTGGCCATGCTTGTAAGCAGCAATAATATCGTCGCTTGGTTTCGTTTTTGATACCGCTAGCAGCGTAATGCTATCGCTATTACGTTGTGCTTTTATTGCCGCATTTGCAATTCTAGCGTAGGCGGATGTGAGTCGTTCTGCTATTGTAACCATATATTTATCAGTTAGTTGTGGAGTCATAAATGGATATTACCGAATTATTGGCGTTTAGTGTGCAACACAAAGCATCCGATTTACACTTATCGTCGGGTGTTTCACCTATGATACGCGTAGATGGTGATGTTCGCCGTATTAATATACCAGCACTTGAAGACAAAGATGTAAACAGTCTGGTTTACGATATTATGAACGATAATCAACGTAAGGACTACGAACAAAACCTTGAAGTGGATTTTTCGTTTGAGGTACCTAACCTTGCTCGCTTTCGTGTTAATGCATTTAACTCTAATCGCGGACCTGCAGCTGTATTTCGTACCATCCCAAGTGAGGTATTAACGCTTGATGATTTAGGCGCTCCTGATATTTTTAAAAAGATTTCAGATACTCCGCGAGGACTTGTGCTGGTTACAGGGCCAACGGGTTCCGGTAAATCAACGACGCTTGCGGCTATGGTTGATTATATAAATCAAAATAAACATCACCATATTCTGACTATAGAAGATCCTATCGAATTTGTTCACGACAATAAACTGAGCCTTATTAACCAACGTGAAGTTCACCGTGATACGCACAGCTTTTCAAATGCACTGCGCAGTGCACTGCGTGAAGACCCTGATGTAATATTGGTTGGTGAGCTTCGTGATTTAGAAACAATTCGCTTAGCAATGACCGCAGCAGAAACCGGTCACTTAGTTTTTGGTACGCTACATACAACCTCAGCGCCAAAAACCATTGACCGTATTATTGATGTATTCCCAGGTGAAGAAAAGGCAATGGTACGTTCAATGCTCTCTGAGTCATTACGTGCGGTAATTTCGCAAACACTACTTAAAAAAATTGGTGGCGGGCGAGTCGCTGCACACGAAATAATGATTGGTGTACCCGCAATCCGTAACTTAATCCGTGAAGACAAAATCGCGCAAATGTATTCGTCTATTCAAACAGGTGCATCGCACGGTATGCAAACCATGGATCAATGTTTAACAAATTTAGTAAATCACGGGCTGGTAACAAACAAAGCTGCGCAAGAAAAAGCGCAAGATAAAACACAGTTTGGCGGTTAAGGAATCTTTATGAATTTATCTTTAAACCACTTTTTACTCATTATGATTGAGAAAAAAGGCTCTGATTTATTTGTATCGAGCCAATTGCCAGTTAGCGCTAAAATTAATGGTGAGTTAATCGCGTTAAGTGACGATAAACTTACTGATGAACAGGCTTTAGAGCTTGTTGAGTCGGCAATGAGTGAAAAGCAAAAAAACGAATTTCATTCCACTAAAGAGTGTAACTTTGCGATAGCCACAGATGAAGGGCGCTTTCGTATTTCTGCGTTTTGGCAACGCGATAGAGCGGGTATGGTTATTCGCCGTATTGTGACACAAATACCTGATGTAGCTGATCTAGGGCTGCCTTCTACGCTTACCGATGTAATTATGGCAAAACGTGGTTTAGTGCTGTTTGTTGGTGGTACAGGTACTGGTAAATCAACATCATTAGCTGCACTTATTGGCTACAGAAACCGTAACCAACGCGGTCATATACTTACGATTGAAGATCCGATTGAATTTGTGCATGAGCACCGTAAGAGCATAATAACGCAACGTGAAGTAGGACTTGATACAGAAAGCTTTGAATCGGCGCTTAAAAGCTCATTACGACAAGCTCCCGATGTAATATTAATTGGTGAAATACGCTCGCAAGAAACTATGGAATATGCGCTTAGTTTTGCTGAAACCGGTCATTTATGTGTAGCTACACTGCACGCTAACAATGCAAACCAAGCGATTGACCGTATTATGCATTTGGTACCAAAAGAAAAGCACGACAAGCTTAAGTACGACTTAGCGCTTAATCTACGCGCTATAGTTGCTCAGCAGCTTGTACCTACCTCTGATGGTGAAAGTCGAGTAGCTGCAATAGAAATTTTACTTAATTCACCTATGGTGGCGGAGTTAATTAAAAGCGGCGATATTGGTGGAATTAAAGAAGCGATGTCTAAATCTAAAGAAATGGGCATGCAAACCTTTGATCAAGCGCTATTTGAGCTTTATAGACAGCAACGTATTAACTACGCCGATGCACTACATCATGCTGACTCGCCAAACGATTTACGTTTAATGATTAAGCTACGTAATAACGAGCAGCAAGGCGCAGGCTTTTTGCAAGGCGTTACTATTGATGGTCTTGATGAAAAAAAATAATAACTAATAGCTATAAAAAAAGCGCCAATGGGCGCTTTTCATTTGTTTATTAATCCACAGCAATATTTTACTAAGCGAACTGGTATAAAGTCGTGATTACTCGCCGTAGCTGGCTTCAAAAAAACTTTCTAAAATAATCACCGCAGACATATTATCTACATTACCTTTGCCTAAGTTTTTATAGCCGCCGTGTTCAAATAGGCGAGCCTTTGCATCCGCTGTTGTTAAACGCTCATCTTGTGTTTGCACGGGAATGCCGTAATGATTATGCAGCCTATTGGCAAACTTTTTAGCTTTAAAGGTTACCTCTTGAGAGGTGCCATCCATATTAAGAGGTAAACCTACCACCATTAAATCTGGTTGCCACTCTTTAACCTGTACAGCGATATGATCCCAATTAGGAATGCCATCTTGTGCTTTTACAGCCTTAAGGCTAGAAGCACTGCCTGTAAGCTCTTGACCAATGGCTATACCAATACTTTTAGTACCAAAGTCAAAGCCCATTACCGTACGTTCACCTTGCGGTTTAAGCGTTTTTTTTGTCATGTGTATCTTGTTTAAGTTTGCTAAGGGTTAAATTATATTATGCGTGACCCGCTTCAGGGCTAAGCTGGCTAATATCAAAGCCCAACATAGACACCGCTTTTTCCCAGCGCTTTTCAACGGGTGTGTCAAAAATGATCTTCGGATCTGCCTTTATGATCAACCAGCTATTATCCAAAAGCTCTTGCTCAAGTTGGCCTTGCTCCCAGCCTGAATAACCTAGCGTGATAATGAATTGTTCAGGTGCGTGGGCGGTGGTTAAACTTGCCAGAACGTCTTTAGATGTGGTGATCATTATATCACTGCTAAGCTTTTGACTTGCAGAATATCCCGGTTTTGGCGAGTGCAAAACAAACCCTCGATCGGTTTTAACCGGCCCACCTGCAAATACATTTACTTTTGCTGCATTTTGGGTTTTGTCGTTATCAATTTCTATTTTATCTAAAAGCTCGCCAACAGTAACATTAATAGGTTGGTTTATTACCAAGCCCATAGCCCCATCTTCGTTGTGCTCACAAATGTACGTAACGGCACGTTTAAAAAAAGGGTCTTGCATCGACGGCATAGCGATTAAAAAATGGTTTTCTAATGATTGCATAGATTTCGCCCTTTAGTTAATGGATATTAGTTGAACTTTTAGTATGGCATAGTTCTATAAATTGAACATAAAAAGCGCATTAATTGTATGAAATTATTAAATTAATACGCTTTTTAACGGTGTTTATTTTGTAAGTTTGCGCTCAATGGCGTCAAACAAAATACCGGTGATAGAAATATCGTATGCGGCTTCAATTTCACGTACACACGTTGGTGCTGTTACGTTTATTTCAGTTAGTTTATCGCCAATAATATCTAAGCCTACAAATACTAAGCCTTTCTCTTTAAGCGTTGGTGCTACAGCTTGTGCTATTTTAAAATCAGATTCGCTAAGAGGGCGAGCTTCACCGCGACCGCCTGCTGCTAAGTTACCGCGTGTTTCGCCATTTTGAGGAATACGCGCTAAACAATAAGGAATCACTTCACCATCAATAACTAATACGCGCTTGTCGCCTTGTTTGATCTCTGGAATGTAATTTTGCACCATCGCAAAGCGGCTGCCGTGCTCGGTTAGCGTTTCGCAAATTACACCAATGTTTGCATCATCTTCTTTAATACGAAAAATTGATGCGCCACCCATACCATCAAGCGGCTTTAAAATAATATCTTTATGCTCGGCTAAAAATGCGCGTATTTGCGCTTGACTGCGCGTTACAAGGGTATCAGGCGTGTGTTCGCTAAACCACGCTGTAAATAGTTTTTCATTAGCGTCACGAAGGCTTTGTGGCTTGTTAACGATAAGCGTACCTTCTTGCTCAGCGCGCTCTAGAATATAGGTTGCGTAAATGTATTCAGTATCGAACGGTGGATCTTTTCGCATTAAAATAACATCTAGGTCAGCAAGAGCAATAGTGGCTTTTTCTTCAAGCTCATACCATTTTTCGGTGTTGTTAAATACTTGAGCTTTAGATGCTGTTGCATAAGATTTACCTTTACGCAGAGATAAGTCATCCATCTCCATGTAGTAAATTTCGTAGCCGCGCTCTTGCGCTTGCATCATCATTGCAAAACCGGTGTCTTTTTTAATGTTAAATCCGCTAATAGGATCTGAAATAATACCTAACTTAATTGCCATGCGCTGTGCCTTACTATAAATATTAATGTTTATATGAGGGTACTTTTAGTTATTTCAATTAGCTAAATCGCCAAATTGTAACTGTAATGCACTTAAGACCGTTAAAGCAGCAGTTTCCGTTCGTAAAACACGCGGGCCTAAGCGAATATCTACAAAATCTTGCTGTTTAGTTTGTGCCATTTCTTCATCGGTAAAACCGCCTTCAGGACCTACTAAAAAGCGCACACCATCTTTGGGCACTGTAATGGTTTTAATGCTGTGCTCAGCACGAGGATGCAAAGTCAGTTTTATTGCCTGTGTTTGCTGCTCTAGCCACTGTTTTAAATCAACGGGAGGGTGAATAACTGGTACAAAGTTACGTCCAGATTGTTCAGCTGCAGCAATTGCAATTTTTTGCCATTGCTGATGTTTTTTCTCTAAGCGATCGCCACTGAGTTTAACGCCGCAGCGCTGGCTAAAAAGTGGTGTGATCTCTGTTATACCAAGCTCTACAGATTTTTGAATGGTAAAATCCATCTTATCGCCACGAGATACACATTGGCCTAAATGTATTTTAAGGGGGGATTCTACGTCATGTGGGTTGAGTTCTAATGGCATGACTACCACTGTTTTTTTAGTTACCTCAATTATTTCACTAAGGTACTCGCCGCCTTCTCCATTAAAAATAGACACATGCTCGCCTACTTTCATACGCAGTACTCGGCCAATATGCCCAGCAGCGTCATCATCTAACGTTACAGGGGTGTTTAAGGCAATATCCGATGCCTGATAAATATGAGGAACTCGCATGGTACGTTACTTACTCATTAGCGAAAAATAGATACCGCTATGGTAAGTAAGCAAGCAGCTAGGCGCAATTATTTATTTTTAATAAGTTGCTCGGTTTGGCAGATAAGTTCTTGTGTGCTGTGTGCAATGTCATGATCAGCAATTAAGGGCTCAGTTAGAGTCTCATCGGTAATTCGGCTTAGTGTATATTCTGTATCATCGAGGTTTATTAAAAAGCGGTTTTCGTTTAATGAATTATATATTGAGCGCTGATTATCACTTGCCAGTAAGTAATCGGCGCTATTAAAAAGAACGCCATGAATACTGTGATGCTCAGTTAAATAATGGATAAGTTCAGCGACGCTTATTTCGTTTTCAAGGTCGCAATAACAGTAATCTTTAATTTGCTCATCAAACATCATCTTTACAAGCTGGCGTGTATTACTGCCCACAGCGATAAGCTCGCACGACGTGCCGCTTTTATTATTTTTTTGATTGTACTGCGCAAATGCACGGCTAAATTCGTTATCTATGTCAATTAACAAATAATTTGTTACTTCCGCTGGCATTAGGGCCTCGTTGCAGTTAAGCAAAGTCATTACCACCTTTGCGTAACTGCATAAGCGTTAGCAAAGGGGGGAGTTAGATAGAAAACATGCTTATAAGCAAATAGCCTATAGCACAAAAAACAGCAAACTCTATACATGCAATCCCAATGTTATCTTGGTGATCGACCTCTAAAGCAGTATTAATATTTGGTAAAGATATAACTTTTATTACACCAGTCAAACAATAAAGTAACAGCCACATTACACCGCAATGCATAACGAGTGTAAATATATTTTCCACCATTTTGCCGTTTTGAAATGCGGCGCTCGATAAACCAGCGTAAACGGCAAGTGCCAAGCCTATTGATTTGCCTGCGTATCTTATACCAATAGAGGTGTTTTCTAGATTAAAGTTACTTTGTAATGATGCACCTTGATTAGCTTTAGCAAAGCGATGTTCGCGTATTTTACTGTCAAGAGCAAACATTCCTTGTAGGGTAAAAAAGCTAACGAAAGCAATAAGTAAGTTACTAAATCCTTGAGTGTGGGTCCATGTATATAGGCCAAGTGCAATAATACAATTTGCTATTAGCATGCCAGAGTCAACCAAGGCGGCACATACATTTTGTTTTAATATAGCGGCTTCTTCATTGAATCTGTGCAATATCCATTTTCTGTGGATTAAGTGACCAACTTTTATAAACGTAAATAGTAAAACGATTAAAATAATTACTTTTACTGGATTCGACTGCGCGGTACTTACGCTTATTTCGTCAAATAAAAAAGCCATAGTGGCTATAACTACAGATATTTCAGACGCAAAACTAATTCCCATGGCAAAGTTATCGTGTTGTGCTAACTCCTCTTTAAGCGCTTGTTTTGCCTTAAGTTGAGTTACCGTACGCAAACCAAAAATAGTTATGCAAATAACCGCAAAACTAATGGCAATCGCAATAAAACTAGTGTTAGATAAAGACAAATATGACATGGTGATCCTAATTAAGTTAACCTTTCTAGGTTTTAGTCATTCTAGTATGGTTATTGACGATATAAAAGAGAGGATTGATGAGTAATCTAAAGCAACTTCCTATTCAATTACAAAAACTTGGCTTAGAGCGCTTTGAACAGCTATATCCGCAGCAAAGCGAAGAAAGTGGCATTGTAAGATTACTCGCATTGAGTGACTTTGCATGGCGCTGTTTAGAGTCTCAGCCTGATTTAAAAGATTGGTTGTTGTGTAAAGATGAAATTAAAGATAGGCATGTTATATCACCCTTTGATGCTCTAGACCTTGCTAGTATTGATGAAGCTAAGTGCAATCAAATTTTACGAAAGTACCGCGAAAAGTACTGGCTCAAGGTTGCATACCTCGACCTCTGCTGCGCTAACCCCATTGCCGACAGTATAAATTACATTAGCCAATTAGCCGATATGCTAATTAATAGCGCTAACCAGTGGGCGCATGCACAGGTTGCTAAAGTAAATGGCGAGCCTCTTGATGAGCAAAATCAAGCAATGCCGTTGATGGTGTTAGGAATGGGAAAGCTCGGTGGCAAAGAGCTTAATTACTCATCAGATATCGATTTAATTTTTGCCTATCCGCGCAGTACAAAAACACAAGGCGGGCGACGAACCCTAGAAGCCCAAGTGTTTTATACAAAAGTGGCGCAAAAGCTTATTGCGGCGCTTAACCAAGTAACAGGTGACGGGCAAGTATTTAGAGTAGACATGCGGTTGCGCCCGTTTGGTGAAAGCGGTCCTTTAGTTATGAGCTTCAATGCGATTGAGGACTACTACCAAGAACAAGGTCGCGATTGGGAACGCTATGCCATGTTAAAAGGGCGTTTAATTGGCACACCCAACAAATATTGGGATGAGTTTATTAAGCTATTAAAGCCATTTGTTTATCGTCGCTATATTGATTTCTCGGTAATTGAATCGCTGCGTAAAATGAAGTTAATGATTGCTCAAGAAGTACGCCGAAAAGGCCTCACTAATAATATTAAACTAGGTGCAGGGGGGATTCGTGAAGTTGAATTTATTGTACAAGCTCTGCAAATGGTTAGAGGTGGGCGAGAGGCTAATTTACAAACGCAATCACTGCTTAAAGCATTAAATGAGTTATCACTTAGCCAAGTTATAGACGAGCAAGAAGCAATCGAGCTTAAAAGTAACTACCTATATTTACGTAAAGTTGAGCAGTACCTCCAGATATTTGACGATCAACAAACACAAACTTTACCTGATGATGAGCTAAATCAGCAGCGCTTAAATTTATTATTAGCGCAAGACGATTTCAATACTACATTACACACGATTGAAAAGGTGATGAAGCAAGTTAATAGTGAGTTTTCATTGGTGATTGGTGAAGAAACGGCGCCATTAGATACTTGTGAAGGAGCTTTTATTAGCGCGTGGGATCACGGTGATTTGAGCTTTTTAAAAGACAAAAGAGATGAGTGGCAGTTACCGCTCAATGATTTTAAATTAAGACTTTCGAAGGTCAATATTGGTAATCGAGGGCGTGAAACGCTCGATAAGTTAATGCCGGTATTGTTAGAGCAACTAAATAATTTTAATGCCAGTGCCGCTGCTTTCACGATGGTTTGCCAAATTCTAAATAAAATAATATCGCGTACCGCTTATTTAGAGCTACTTTACGAAAACCAAGGTGCATTAAAGCAACTAGTATTGTTGTGCTGTCATAGCAAGTGGATAGGGGAGCATATTTCTAGATACCCTATTTTGCTAGACGAGCTTATTGACCCCGCAGTACTTTATAAGCCAACACCGTTGAGTGCGTACAAAGACGAGATAAGACAATATTTTTTACGCATTGAGCATGACGACCTAGAACTACAAATGGAGTCGCTCAGGCAATTTAAGCAAACTCATCAACTGCGTATTGCAGCCGCTGATGCCACTGGCGTTATAGATGTGATGAAGGTAAGCGATCACCTTACAGCACTTGCTGAGGCAATAGTCGAACAATCAGTCAATATTGCTTGGTATAATACTGTTAAACGCTTTGGTATGCCGCCGGGCACTGATGATGAACATAAAGGTTTTGCCGTTATAGCTTATGGAAAAACAGGCGGCTTTGAGGTGGGGTATGATTCTGACTTAGATCTCGTTTTTGTGCATAACCATGATGGAAATAGTACTACCAATGGCGATAAATCAATTACTTCTAGGCAGTTTTATTTAAAGCTCGCGCAGCGTTTAATGCATTTATTTAATACGCGAACAGCTTCAGGCATTTTGTATGAGCTTGATACGCGATTACGTCCAGAAGGTGCCTCTGGTTT
This sequence comes from Pseudoalteromonas sp. MMG006, assembly GCF_018101025.1. Classification (NCBI taxonomy): domain Bacteria; kingdom Pseudomonadati; phylum Pseudomonadota; class Gammaproteobacteria; order Alteromonadales; family Pseudoalteromonadaceae; genus Pseudoalteromonas; species Pseudoalteromonas sp. MMG006. The sequence continues at coordinate 113,681 of NZ_JAGJEJ010000003.1, read as the reverse complement.
ATTAGCAATTAACTTAGAAAGCTTTAATCATTATCAGCAAACACAAGCATGGACGTGGGAGCATCAAGCACTTGTACGTGCTCGATTAATATTAGGGCAAGACGAATTAGTAGAGCGCTTTGCACAGATACGCAGAGAAATATTATGCCAACCACGAGATGCAAACATACTTAAAGCTGATGTAATTAAAATGCGCGAAAAAATGCGCGAGCATCTAGCTAAAGGGAATACACAGCAATTTGATTTAAAACAAGATATTGGTGGTATGGCCGATATTGAGTTTATAACCCAATATTTAGTACTCAAACACGCTAATGAGTTTGAGAGCCTAACAGTGTATTCAGACAACGTGAGAATTTTAAGTGATGCGGCTAAACTTGGCTGTATCAGTAAAGAGCAAAAGCAGCAGTTAATTCAAGCCTACATTGATTATCGCTCACGCTATCATGTTTTGAGCTTAGATCAGCAAGGGCGCTTAGTGTTAAGAGAGCAATTTGAACAAGATATTATTAATATTACACAAATTTGGAAGAGTGTATTTGAGTTAGCGGACAACTAAATTACTTATAAAAACCAAATATAAATTTGGTTTTTATTATACGGGCCGTTAAACGTTTAGCTTCAAGCAGTTACTTCGAACAAATTCAGAGGGGAGCTCGGTAATAACCGCAGCTCTTTGCTTGTAGCAAAAATAAGTATAAACCTCGTATTCAAAATCATCATTGATTGCTCTACCTACCTGGTAAAGCGCCGAGGTAAAGTTGCTATCTACCCTAAAGTGATCCTTTACTACGTAATCTTTACTTAAGTACCAATAAAGTTCTATGCCTTCAGTTTTTGCATATTCTTTAAGTACATCTTTAAGTGTTGAACCATTTTCAAAACGTCTCGGCTCAACCTTTCCAGACCAACTCGCTGGCATGGGATCAACAATACGTGCTCGCTCAACAAGGACTCTATCAAGGCTTTGTTGAGGAGTTTTAAGTTGTAGTACAAATTGCTCGCGCTCTTTATTACTTTTTACTTGATTACGTATAGATGAATAAAAGCGAGATAATCCCTCTGCGGCTGCATTTTTAGATTCTTTTATATCAAGTACCGGGCCATCGCCAAGCAAAAAATACCCAGCAACTACAATTAACACAACAGCAAACGATAAATGTTTAATCCAAAACCACATTTTAATTACCCATTTTATTTGTTATTTAGCAACACGCTCATTTAGAGGTTTACTATTTAAAGTTACTGATATTGTTATACCACTACTTTTTATAAAATGAAGGAGTATTTTTATCAGGTCTTGTTTTAAAACGACGGTGCAGCCACATGTATTGCTCGGGTGCTGCATTAATTGAGCGCTCCATGCGTTGGTTAACGCAAGTTACATCTGCTCTGTCATCACCACTTGGGAAGTTTTTAAGCTCTGGGACTATTTCTAAATGGTACTTACCGTTATCGTCTCTGCGGCTAATTAAGCTCATTGTTTCGCAGTATTTACTGGCCGCAAACATTAATGTTCCAGTGGTTGTTGCTGCATCTGGTACTGCATAGAAGGGCACAAATTCGCAGCGGTTTCGGCCATAATCTTGATCTGGCAAGTAATAACAGACCTTCTTATCTTTAAGTGACTTTAATAGACCTTTAACATCTTTGCGGCCAATTAAATACTCGTTAGAGCGAAGACGACCATTAGTGGTAAAGTATTCCATTAGTGCATTGTTGTGTGGGCGATAAAACCCTAGCCCTTGGCACTTAGTCCCCATTATTCGGCTAGCCATTTCTAAATGTAGAATATGCGGTACAAGCAAAAGTATACCTTTGCCTTGTGCTTGCACACGTTCAAAATTTTCAAGCCCTTTGATTGACCCATAAACATTTTTTACACGCCACTGCGGCCACCACCATGCCATGCCCGTTTCCACCATGGCAATACCGGTATTTTCCATGTTTTTTAAAACCAGTTTTCTTTGTTCTGCTTCACTCATATCTGGAAAGCAAAGCTTGATGTTTACTTCTGCTATATGGCGGCGACGCTTCATAAATTTATGTACTAAGCGCCCTAGTAATTTACCTAATGCAAGTTGAACTTTTTGTGGTAGCCAAGAGATCACGTATAAAAATAAAACGCCTATCCATGTTAGCCAGTAGCGAGGGCCTAAAAATGATATTTTAAAAGGAGATGAGGTGACCACAAAAAAATCTCTGAAAATAAAAACGCTAGTTTAACGCTAAGCGTAATAAAATACAAAAAGCCAGCAGGCGCTGGCTTTGTAATAAATTAAGTAAGTTTCAGTATTAAATTAAACCGATTTTAAACCTTGGTTTATAGCAACTAAATCTTTACTTGTAAGTGTACCTGCGGCTTGTTTTAAACGAAGAGTAGATAGCACGTAGCGGTAACGAACGTCAGCAAGATTGCGTTTGGCATCGTATAAATTTTGTGTGCTAATAAGTACGTCAACAATTGTACGAGTACCTACTTCAAAACCTGCTTCGGTAGCTTTAAGTGCACTTTGTGCCGATACTACAGCTTGCTCTAGCGCTTTATATGTTGCGATATCTGAAACCACCTGATTGTATGAGGTAATAACAGTACGTGTCACTGCACGGTAGTTTGTTTCATAGTCTTGGCTTGCGCCTACATAAAAAGCACGGGCCTGTTTAGTGGCTGCAACCGTTGCACCACCTGAATACAAAGGTACGCTAAAGTTCAGCGCGACTGAGCTTGAGTCTGAGCGAGGTTGTTCGTCAAAATTAGCGCCATTTACTTCAGTGTCAGTGAGTGAATCGCCGTAGCTTGCACTAAGTGTTAACTTTGGATAATGACCTGCTTTAGCAAGTACAATTTGATCTTTTGCTATATCAACAGTGACTTTAGCCACTTGTAAGTTAATATTATTTTCTTCAGCTATTTTTACAAAATCACTAGATTGTTTAGCCGGCTTAGTCGTTGAAAACGTTTCAGTGTTTAAAAAATCTAACTTAGCATGGTACTTACCGGTAATTTCACGCAGTTCTTCACGTGCAGTTTCTACCGCATTACTTGCAATGATTTCTTGCGCTACTGAGTTATCAAACTGTGCTTGCGCTTCGTGCACATCGGTAATTGCGGTCAAGCCTACTGCATAGCGCTGCTTTGTTTGCTCCAGTTGACGTTCAATGGCACGTTTTTCGGCTTGCACAAATTCAAGGTTATCAATTGCACTTAATACGTTAAAATAGCCCTCTGCAACGCGCACAATTAAGTTTTGCTTAGCTGCATCGTACTGACCATTTGCTTGAAGTGCTTGTTTATCAGCAATGTCTAACGTGTTCCATGCACCTAAATCAAACAGAGTTTGGCTTAAACTAACACCTCGGCTGAAATCATCTGTTTCAGACTCAACTTTAACTTGATTAGATAAGTCGCCAATACTTTGAAAAGACGTTGAGTCACTTTTAGTGTAGCTCGCAGTTAAACCAATTTGAGGCAATAGTGCACTCATTGCTAAATCGCTTTGATAAGATTGCGCATCGGCTTGGGCTTTTGCTTTTAAAACGGTAGGATCGTTAGCTGTAGCAATTTCAAAAACTTGTAGTAAATCTTCTGCGTTGGCTGCTGTTGCGCCTAGTGCGCATGATAAGCTAACCAGCGCTGCAAGGATGTTCTTTTTCATGTTAGGTTCAGTCCTTAGACAATTTTTATACTAAAAGCATGTTAACCTGTTTTACTCCATAACAAAAAAAATAATTAGTAAAACAGTATGTTCAAGTGTAACAGAATATATTAACGCATTTTAACCGTTTAGATAAGCAGGGAGTAAAAGCATGGCGAGTAAAAACTTGATAAAATTCACCCATAAAGATGTCACAGTTAAGCCTGTTAAAAATCTTTATAAGGGTTTTTTTCAGGTCGATTTATACCAGTTTGAGCATGCACTTTTTGCTGGTGGAACTTCTGAGGTGATTAGCCGCGAAATATTAGAACGCGGCGATGCAATTGCAGTACTTCCGTACGATCCGATATCGGATACTGTGCTTTTAATCGAACAAATACGTATAGGTGCAATTAAAAGCAAACATTCACCGTGGCTGCTAGAATGTATAGCCGGCATGACTGATGGCAGCACAGATTACGAATCGGTGGTAAAAAAAGAAGCATTTGAAGAGGCGGGGCTTGAGTTAAACGAACTTGAGTTTATGTTGTCGTACTTGTCTAGTCCCGGTGGTACTACAGAGCGCTTATATTTGTATTTAGCACGTGCCGATTTAAGCCAAGTGCAAACAGGTGTTTATGGCCTTGAAAGCGAAGGCGAAGATATAAAAACTCACGTATTAAGTGTTGATGATGCGCTTACGCGTCTTAACAACGGTGAGATAGACAATGCTGCAACGGTGATTTGTATGCAATGGCTTGCGCTTAATCGCGAAAAAATGGCCCGTAAATGGGCATAACTACAACTTAACCTTATAGAGGGTTAACAACATAATGGCGGTACTTTGACAGCACTATTAGCAACAAAGCGATATATTCAAAGCCTTCCAAAGTATTTAACACTTTGTGAGCATAACTACCTGCGACTGTTAAAGTTGTTACCGAGCGAGCGGGATATTGGAAGCACCCGCGAAGTTAAACTAGGTAACAGCGAGTTTGCTATTAAAGTAGACGATAGCGCAAAGTACACTATGGATATTTCAATCAAACAGCTAACAGGGATGGTTAAAGGCATTACGCCACTTTATTTAACGGTAAGGTTGTATCACGATGCTAAAGTGGCTGAAATCATTCATCACGATTACCATCAGCGTATAAAGCCGTCTTACGGTTACCCTAACCCTAAAATGCATCAAAAAGATGAAAAATATCAGCTTAATGCTTTTTTATATGACTGGTTAGTAGCCTGTGTTGAGCGCGGCCAAGCAACTTTAAACTGGGATGTTAATAATGGCCTGGTTTGATGAGGTATATAATTTTGATAGATCAACTTTAAACATAGCCCATATTACCGACAGTCACTTATTTGCAGATAAAAACGGTGAGTATTTTAGTGTAAATACAGCCAAACATTTTGAACAATCACTAGCGCATATAGCTAAGCAACAGCCTGACTGCGTTATATTTGGTGGTGATTTAACACAAGATCACAGCTTTGAATCGTACTTGCTATTTAGCGACCTTATAAATGAAAGCGCACTTACTTGCCCGGTATTTTGGGTACCAGGGAATCATGATGAGTTAGCAATGCTAAATCGTATTAGTGGCGCTCAAATAAATGCAGCTAAACGCATTACTGGCAATGGCTTTGATTTACTGCTTATCAATTCTAAAGGTCCAACGCCTGCAGGGTGGGTTACGAGCAATCATTTAGATGAAATAACCCAGAGCTTAATTAGCTCTAGTAAAAGCAATGTTATTTTTTGTCACCATAACCCGTTGCCTATAAATGGCTACCTTGATAAACATATGTTGGAAAATGGTCCTCAGCTGTTAAATATTCTAGTTAACAGCGCTAACGTAGCGGCTATTTTTCACGGCCATGTGCATAACGATTATACACAAAACTATAGGGAGCTAGCGGTATATGCAACGCCTGCAAGCTCTGTACAGTTTGTAAAAAACACAGCAAATTGGCAGCAAAAAAATTCAGGGCCCGCATACAGAATGCTAAAAATAAGTAGCGTTCAAGGTGAGCTAAATGTAGAAACGGATGTGGTATGGCTAAGCGTGTAATTTATATTCATGGATTTAATAGCTCACAAAAATCATATAAAGCTGTGAGGTTTGGCGAGCTTATGGCAAACTATGACATTGATTATTGTGTACCGTGTTTAAGCCACGAGCCCTTACAAGCCATCATTAAGCTTGAGCAACTACTAACGCCTAATACTGTTTTATTAGGAAGCTCGTTAGGTGGTTTTTTTGCCACGTATTTATCGCAGCGTTATCAAATTCCTGCTGTGGTTATTAATCCTGCGGTCGCACCCTATAATTTATTACAGTCGTTACTTGGGCCTAACTATAATCCGTATCAGGATTATCACTATGAGTTAAACAACACTCATATTGAGGCGCTTAAGTTACTCACTGTAAACAAGCTAACGCACCCTGAGCTGTTGTACTTACTTCAACAAACAGGCGATGAAGTGCTGAATTATCAGCACGCAGTAAAATATTATTCACAATGCAAACAACGAATAGAGTTTGGTGGCGATCATAGCTATGTTGAATTTGAACGCACCTTTGAAAGTATTGTAGATTTTCTTAAAATCACGTAAAACTAGTTAACTTAGCGCATATAAAAATAAAACTAGTCAAACATATTAAAGCCTTAGCGGATACAAAGATAAAAACTATGAGCGAGCAAAACTATAACGCCGAAGCCATTGAAGTCCTCAATGGATTAGACCCGGTAAAAAGACGCCCAGGGATGTACACCGACACAGTACGCCCAAATCATCTAGGCCAAGAGGTAATCGACAACAGTGTTGATGAAGCCATGGCTGGCCATGCCACTAAAATTGACGTAATTTTACACGAAGATAACTCACTTGAAGTAAGTGATGACGGCCGTGGTATGCCTATTGATATTCACCCAGAAGAAGGTATTCCTGGGGTTGAGCTTATTTTTACTAAACTGCACGCTGGTGGTAAGTTTTCAAATAAAAACTATCAATTTTCGGGTGGTTTACACGGGGTAGGTATTTCAGTTGTAAATGCCCTATCAACACGAGTAGAAGTGACAGTAAGGCGCGATGCTCAACAATTTAGAATGGCTTTTGAAAACGGCGACAAGGTAGAAGATTTAAACGTAATTGGTACTGTTGGTAAACGCAACACGGGTACTACCGTTCGTTTTTGGCCTGATGCCAGCTACTTTGACTCAGCAAACTTTTCTCTTTCAAAGCTCAATCACTTATTGAAAGCCAAAGCCGTTTTGTGCCCAGGTTTACGTATTAAGTTTACAAACAAACAAACCAAAGAAAGCCAAGAGTGGTACTACGAAACCGGCTTAAAAGATTACTTAATAGAGGCTGTTAAAGGCTACGAAATACTACCACAAGACCCGTTTGTAGGTGAGTTTTCAAGCGCTATTGAAGGTGCTGACTGGGCTGTTGTTTGGCTTCCTGAAGGGGGCGAGTCGATTGCTGAAAGTTACGTAAATTTAATTCCTACCGCGCAAGGCGGTACACACGTAAATGGTTTACGCCAAGGCTTACTGGAAGCCATGCGTGAGTTTTGTGAATTTAGAAACTTATTGCCACGTGGCGTAAAACTTACCCCAGATGATATTTGGGAGCGCTGTAGTTATGTTTTATCGGTAAAAATGCAAGACCCACAATTTGCAGGACAAACTAAAGAAAAGCTTTCATCACGCTCATGTGCAGCATTTGTATCGGGTGTAGTTAAAGATTCGTTTAGCTTGTGGCTAAACGAGCATACTGACATAGCTGAACTGTTATCTGAATTATGTATTTCCAATGCGCAGCGTAGATTACGAGCAGCTAAAAAAGTGGTTCGTAAACGTGTTACTGCAGGTCCAGCTTTACCTGGTAAATTGACCGATTGTAGCGCTGCCGATAACGACAGAACAGAGCTGTTTTTAGTAGAGGGTGACTCTGCTGGTGGCTCTGCAAAGCAAGCCCGCGATCGTGAGTTTCAGGCTATTATGCCGCTGCGCGGTAAAATCTTAAATACGTGGGAAGTTGAGTCAGGGCAAATTCTTGCGTCTCAAGAAGTACACGATATTTCAGTAGCACTAGGCATAGACCCAGATTCAAGCGACTTATCGGGACTTCGCTACAACAAAATTTGTATATTAGCCGATGCTGACTCGGATGGACTACACATTGCTACACTGTTGTGTGCTTTGTTTGTACGCCATTTTCCACAGTTGGTCAAAACAGGTCATGTGTATGTTGCTATGCCGCCGTTATTTAGAATCGACATTGGCAAAGAAGTATATTACGCCCTCGATGAAGATGAAAAAACCGGTATTTTGGCACGCATAGAAGCTGAGAAAAAACGCGGTAAAGTAAACGTACAGCGATTTAAAGGTTTGGGTGAAATGAACCCGCTGCAACTTCGTGAAACGACTATGGATCCAAACACGCGTCGTTTGGTTCAGTTGACCCTAGATGAAGAAGAGCAAACCTTAGAAATGATGGATATGTTGCTTGCTAAAAAACGATCGCCAGATCGTCGTCAATGGTTAGAAGATCACGGTAATAAAGCACAGGTATAAAGTGTTTTGTATAATACTAGGAGAAGCAAGTGAATAAATTACTAGGAAGTTTGCTGTTATTGGGGATGACAAGTGTCCCAGCAATGGCGAAAAACATACTTGATAAACTCACCGTTGCACCAGGGTTTGAAGTAAGCTTATTTGCTGATGATGTTGAAAATGCTCGCCAAATTGCAGTGTCAAAAAAAGGTATTGTGTACGCAGGCTCTCGTAAAGCAGGTAATGTATATGCGCTTATCGATCATAATAGTGATGGCGTAGCGGACAAAAAAATTGTGATTGCTGAAGGTTTAAATATGCCCTCGGGCTTGGCAATTAAAGACGGCGATTTATACGTTGGTGAAGTGCATCGTATTATTCGTTTTAAAAATATCGATACGGAACTAAAAGATCCAAAGTTTGATGTAATTTATAATGCATTACCATCAGAGCGCCACCACGGCTGGAAGTTTTTACGTTTTACACCAACAGGCGAGTTACTCATTCCGGTCGGTGTGCCGTGTAATATTTGCGCCGAAGATGAGCGCTTTGGTCGTATTTTTTCACTTAATGTAGAAACCAAGCAAATTAAAACCATCGCGCAAGGTGTGCGTAACTCAGTCGGTTTTGACTTTCACCCGAGCACACAGGCTTTGTGGTTTAGTGATAACGGTCGCGACATGATGGGCGATGATATCCCACCAGATGAAATTAACCGTGTAAGCAAAGAAGGTGAGCACTTTGGTTTTCCTTTTGTTCACGCCGGCGCGATAATCGATCCTGAGTTTGGTAAAGGCAAAAACATTGCCGATTATACCTCTCCGGCGCTTGCACTTGCTGCACATGTGGCGCCTTTAGGTATTCATTTTTATAACGGTAAACAATTTCCTGCAAATTATAAGCAGCAGTTATTTGTTGCTGAGCATGGCTCATGGAATCGTTCTAAAAAATCAGGTTACAAAGTAGCGTTAGCTACCATTGAGCAAGGTCGAGTCACAAAATATACGCCATTTATTACAGGCTTTATGAAAGACGAAGCCACATTTGGACGCCCTGTTGCATTTGCAGAATTAGGTGACGGCAGTCTGTTGGTAAGCGATGATTACGCCAATGTGATCTACCGTGTAAGCTATAAGAAAAACTAGGTAAGCTTTAATGAGTGATACAGATACCTTGCTGATGCAAGGAATTGAGCAACAAACAATGGGGCGTTTTACCGAAGACGCCTATTTAAACTACTCTATGTACGTAATTATGGACCGAGCATTGCCACATGTTGGCGATGGATTAAAACCGGTTCAGCGTCGTATTATTTATGCGATGAGCGAGCTTGGGTTATCTGCCGCTGCTAAATATAAAAAATCGGCTCGTACCGTGGGTGATGTACTAGGTAAATACCACCCACACGGCGACAGTGCGTGTTACGAAGCGATGGTACTTATGGCGCAGCCGTTTTCTTATCGTTATCCGCTGGTTGACGGTCAAGGTAACTGGGGTGCTGCAGATGATCCTAAATCGTTTGCAGCAATGCGTTATACCGAAGCACGTTTATCTAAGTTTTCTGAAGTATTACTAAAAGAGCTTGGCCAAGGCACGGTTGATTGGACGCCAAACTTTGATGGCACCATGAATGAGCCTTTAGTATTGCCATCGCGTTTACCGCATATTTTACTAAACGGCGTAACGGGTATTGCCGTAGGTATGGCAACAGATATTCCGCCACATAACGTGCGCGAATTAGCCAGTGCGTGTTGCTTGTTACTTGATAAGCCAAAAACTGAACTTGAGGAAATTCTTGAGTTAGTACATGCACCAGATTACCCAACTGATGCTGAAATAATTACCCCAAAAGCCGATATCCATAAAATATATAAAACGGGTCGAGGCTCTATCAAAATGCGTGCGGTGTATACCGAAGAGCATGGCGATATTGTAATTACAGCACTGCCGCATCAATGTTCGGGTGGTAAAGTGCTTGAGCAAATAGCAGCGCAAATGAACGCTAAAAAGCTGCCTATGATTGCCGATTTACGTGATGAGTCAGATCACGAAAATCCAACGCGTATTGTCATTATTCCGCGTTCTAACCGTATTAAAGCTGAGCCATTGATGGCGCACTTGTTTGCTACTACCGATCTTGAAAAAAATTACCGCGTAAATTTAAACATGCTAGGCCTAGATGGCCGCCCGCAGGTAAAAGACTTACGCAGTATTTTATCTGAGTGGCTTACATTTAGACGTGAAACTGTTCGTAGGCGTTTACAGTATCGCTTAGATAAAGTGTTGGCGCGGTTACATATTTTAGAAGGTTTACTCGCTGCCTTTTTAAATATTGATGAAGTCATTGAAATCATCCGCACCGAAGACAAGCCAAAGCCTGTACTTATGGAGCGCTTTGATTTAACTGATATTCAAGCGGAAGCAATTTTAGAATTAAAACTTCGTCACTTAGCAAAACTAGAAGAGTTTAAAATTCGTGGTGAGCAAGATGAGCTAGCTAAAGAACGTGACAAACTAGAGCTAACGCTTGGTTCAGATCGTCGTATGTCAACGCTTCTTAAAAAAGAGATTCAAGAAGCCGCAGAAATGTATGGTGACGATCGTCGCTCGCCGGTTGTTGAGCGCTCGGAAGCTAAAGCGCTTAACGAAAAAGATTTAATCCCATCAGAGTCAGTGACGGTTGTGCTTTCTGATAAAGGTTGGGCACGCGTTGGTAAAGGTCATGATCTAGATGTAGAAGGGCTTAATTATCGCTCAGGCGATAACTATAAAGCCTCAGCTCGAGGAAAGAGTAACCAACCCGCAGTATTTTTAGATACAGCGGGACGTGCCTTTGCAACCGATGCACATAGCTTGCCTTCGGCGCGAAGCCAAGGTGAGCCAATGACAGGGCGATTTAACCTAACCACAGGGGCTAATTTTGAACATGTGGTGATGGCTGATGACAACCAAGTACTGCTTATGGCATCGGATGCGGGTTACGGCTTTATAACCGACTTTAAAGATTTGGTGAGTAAAAACAAAAACGGTAAAGCCTTAGTGAGCGTGCCAAAAGGCGGTATATTACTTTCTCCAATTAGAGTTAACGATGTAGCAACCGATTTTTGTATGGCTATTTCAAACGAAGGGCGCATGCTTTTATTCCCGCTACGTGATTTACCAAAACTGGGTAAAGGTAAAGGAAATAAGATTATTTCTATACCTGGAGCAAAGGTACAAGCGCGAGAAGAGTTTGTTAAAGTATTAGCTGTTGTGCCACAAGGTAGCAGTGTAACGCTCCATGCAGGTAAGCGTAAGTTAACGCTTAAGCCTACTGATTTAGAACACTATCATGGCGAGCGCGGCCGCAGAGGTAACAAATTACCGCGTGGTTTACAACGCGTTGATGAGGCGGTTGTTGAGTTTACACCTGCAGATGATCCCGATGAGACGATTAGTGAATAATACATAGTAATACATTAAACGGCCTGCTTTTGTAGGCCGTTTTTGTTTGTGCATATAATTTCAGCGCACAAGTGTACGCTATGTCTCGTGTGTGTAACAAAATAGCGTTATAATACTATAATGTGCGTAGCATTTGGCGCACTGCACACACAATTGGAGAGATAGTTTGTTAGCCGTTATACGTATTTTTATTATGTTGCTGTTTATATTATTAAGCTGTGTTTTTGGTTTATTGCTTTCAATAGTAAGGCCATTTCACGCAAATAATGTATATGTTATAGCAACTTGGTTTGGCTCAATGGCCAAAATGTTGGGTGTAAAACTTGTGCTTACACGCCATCCCGAGGCCGTAAAAGCAGGGCCAGCAGTGTACTTAGCAAATCATCAAAACAACTATGACTTATTTACGATTCCAGCCATGGTGCCAAAAAACTGCGTAAGTTTAGGTAAAAAAAGTTTAAAGTGGATCCCGTTCTTTGGGCAGCTTTACTGGCTATCGGGTAATATATTAATCGATAGATCGAACCGCTCAAAAGCGGCTGGAACTATTTCAAAAGCCGCTGAAAAAATTAAAAGTAATGGTCTATCTGTATGGATGTTTCCTGAAGGCACCAGAAGCTATGGAAGAGGGCTGTTACCTTTCAAAACAGGTGCATTTCACACCGCAATGAGCGCAGATGTGCCCGTTATTCCGGTATGTATGAATACAACGCATAAATCCATAAAGCTAAATCGATGGGATAATGGTACAATTTACATTGAAATGTTAGCGCCCGTATCGCTTGATAAAAATATTAGCGCGCGTGAGCATGCTAAAAGCGTGCATAGTATTATGGCTGCTAAAATAACTGAATTAGATGCTCAAGTGAGAGATAAATAATGGAAAACTGGCGCGAAATAAGTGAAGACATCGTAAGTTCATTACTTGAAGATGGATCAGATCCTGAAATACTTTACGAAGTAGAACACCATTTTGTATGTGAAGACTTCCCTAAATTAGAACAAGCGGCATTAGCGGCTTTTAAATTAGGCTACGATGTTGAAGAGCCTGCAGAGCTCGAGCTTGAAGACGGCAGCAAGATTTGGAGCTTCGATATAGTAGTCGAAGCTGAGCTAGACGTAGACGTAATAATGGAAGATGTGGATAAACTTGCAGCTTTAGCTGTTGAGTGCGACGTTGAATACGACGGTTGGGGCACTTACTTTCAAGAGTAATGTACCTATCTAACGTCTAGGTTTGTATTTTAAAAGCGAGTATTATAAATACTCGTTTTTTTATGTCTGAAATAGTTTTTATACCAACCCTCAATCCTATTTCATCATTTTAAGGGTAAAACCTGACGCTAACAGTGGATTTACCGTAGTTAGCTACACACGAGAAACTAACTAGTTTCATATAAATAGTGTTAAAACTTACATTATTAAATGTACTTAAATGGCTGTTTATTACAGCCATTTTTTATTTTTAAAATACACTGCAATACCGCCGGTAAGAACGATTAAAAATATAACAAAAGCACTAAATGCATAGGGGTTTTCAGTTCCTGGGATACCGCCTACATTCACTCCTAATAAGCCTGTTAAAAAGCCAAGTGGCAAAAATAGAGCCGCCACTACCGACATTACATACATACGCTGATTTAGTTGCTCAGATACTTGGTTGGTAATTGTTTGTTGAATAATTTGTGCGCGTTCGATTGAGCTGTCCAACTCTTCTAAATAACGAATCAGTAGGTTAGTGGTTTCGTTTAATTTTGCTTTGTCATCATCTAAAAGCCACAGGTAATGTTTATTAACCATTGAAGATAGCGCGTCTTTTTGCGGTTTTAAGTAGCGCTTTAAGGCAATGGTTTGGCGACGTAGTTGTGATAAGCCTTGGTTATCAAACTTCTTGCTTGGCTCATCTATCTCCTCTTCAAATTCATCAAGTGTTTCATCAAGCGAGTCAATCACCGTTTGCATACGAGAGGTAAGCTTATGTGTAATGGCGCACACTAGCTCTGAAATAGAGCACGGCCCTTTATTTATATTAAATAATTCAAGAATGTCTTGAATTGATAGCAATCTACGTTTGCGAGTTGTTATGACAACAGACTCACTGATAAATAAACGTATAGACACCATGTCTTCAGGACTTTGTGCTGGGTTTAAGTTTACGCCACGTAAAAATAACATGTGTCCGTTTGTAGTAGGTGTTATGCGTGGGCGGGTTTCATCAGCGATTAACGAATCAAGTTCAAATTCTGCTAAATGGGATTGGCTTTTTAGCCACGCTACCGCTTCTTTTTGGCTGTAATCCATATGAATCCATAGTTTTCCTTGGCTTGGCTGCCAATTATTTAGATCCTGTGTACTTTGTATAGATCGCGCACCGCCATTTTCGTCAAGTACTAGTGCATGTAGTAAACCATTAATCATATTTAAACCCGTATAATTGTGTATTTGATCGTGTTAGCTAACCTGTACTCTAAAGAGCTTTATTATCTCGAGTTCAGATTAAATTTAGTGCATCTACTGTCTCTTCTACAAACTTACCTTTTATTTTAATGAGTTAAGCCTACTTCAAAATCTAACAGCGCGCTTTTATAAATCAAAACCAATGCATAAGCTCACCAGCAAGGTGCGCATTGTGTGACCAGTTTGTATAAAAGATCAATTTAATTTACTCATCGACTAGATAAATTTATTTCGTTGGTGTTTTTTGACCCGTAGCGTATAAGTCTCTTTTTTATTAAGGGCATATTTATGACTACAAATATCACAGTGGGGTGGCGTGAGTGGTTAAGCTTACCAGAGCTTGGTATTGAGAGAATAAAAGCAAAAGTAGATACCGGCGCCCGTACCTCGTGTATTCATGCAATTAATATTCAAGAGTATGAAGAAAATGGCGAAAAATGGGTGAAATTTATAGCTCAACCGCTACAAGACGATGAACAAACACGCGTCACTTGTAAGGCTAAGGTTAAAAAAATTAAAGCTGTAACCAGTTCAAGTGGGCAAAAAGAAATGCGCTATTTTATAGAAACAACATTACATGCTGGCCAACATAGCTGGCCTATTGAAGTGACTTTAACAAGTAGAGCAACAATGAAATTTAGGATGTTACTTGGCCGTACAGCCATGGAAAATCACTTAGTCGTTAATCCGGCTTTATCACATTTATTAGGTAGTTAAGGTTTTAACTATGAAAATCGGTATTTTATCTCGCAGCAGTAATTTGTATTCAACTCGTCGCTTAATTGAAGCGGCGGAAGCACGTGGTCATGAAGTAAAAGTAATTGATGCGCTACGTTGTTACATGAATATAAACTCAGATCAGCCTGAAATTCACTATCGCGGTGAAAATTTAAAAGAATTTGACGCTATCATTCCACGCATTGGTGCATCAGTTACTTTTTATGGTTGCTCGGTGTTACGCCAGTTCGAAATGATGGGGGTTTACCCTGTTAACGAATCGGTGGCTATTTCTCGCTCGCGCGATAAATTACGCTCATTGCAGCTTCTTTCGCGTAAAGGGGTCGGCATGCCGGTAACAGGGTTTGCTAGCAAGCCAGATGACGTAAAAGACTTACTAGAAATGGTAGGCGGCGCACCGGTAGTAATTAAGCTGCTTGAAGGTACGCAAGGTATTGGTGTTGTTCTTGCTGAAACGCGCAAAGCGGCTGAAAGTGTAATTGAAGCGTTTATGGGCTTAAAAGCCAATATTATGGTTCAAGAATATATTAAAGAAGCGGGCGGTGCTGATATTCGCTGTTTTGTATTAGGCGATAAAGTGATAGCTGCCATGAAGCGCCAGGCGCAAGAAGGGGAGTTTCGTTCAAACCTTCATCGTGGGGGAAGTGCTGCACTTGTTCGCATCACACCTGAGGAGCGAAAAACAGCGGTTGCCGCAGCTAAAGCTATGGGCTTAAATGTTGCGGGTGTTGATTTACTTCGCTCGTCTCGTGGTCCACTGGTAATGGAAGTTAACTCTTCACCAGGCCTTGAGGGTATTGAAGTAGCAACAGGTAAAGATATTGCGGGCATGGTCATCGAATTTATCGAAAAAAATGCTGCTATTAAAGGAACTGCAACACGTGGCAAAGGTTAAAATAAACCGGCCTTTTACCTTATTAGGTAAAAGCGTGGGTGTAGGCGAGCGCAAAACGTTGGCCTTAGAAGCAGCAAAGCTTTATACCCACTCACCGCTTAATATTCCTATTGAGGTAGTAAATGGTGTTTTAGAGGGGCCTGTGCTTATGGTATGTGCAGCTATTCATGGTGATGAGCTAAATGGTGTAGAAGTTGTACGTCAGCTGCTCTCTAAAATAGATGCAAGCCAACTGCGCGGAACCATAATTGTAGTGCCTATTGTTAATGTGTTTGGCTTTATTCATAAATCGCGTTATTTACCCGATAGACGCGATATGAACCGCAGCTTTCCAGGATCTGAGCGCGGATCGCTAGCTGGGCGTATGGCGCACATGTTTTTTAATCAGGTGGCAGTATATTGTACTCACATTATTGATTTACATACGGGTGCGATTCACAGAACTAATTTGCCGCAAATACGCGCTAATTTAGAAGATGAAGCAACCGCTGATATGGCTAAAGCATTTGGCACACCTGCTGTTATTAATGCATCCCTTCGTAATGGCTCACTACGAAGTGAGGCCGCTAACTTAGGTATACCGGTTATTACTTATGAAGCAGGTGAAGCACTACGTTTTGATCCTATCGCCATTGCAGCAGGTGTGCAGGGGGTAGATTATGTGATGCGTCATTTAAAAATGATCCGTGGTAAACGCCCTAAAAAACTACCCGATCCTATTATTGCAGGCTCTACAAGTTGGATACGTGCTGAAGTAGACGGCATTGTACGTGCGCAAGTATCGCTTGGTGAGCATGTAGAAAAAGGCCAAGTGCTGGCGTATATAAGTAGCCCTTTAGGGGATTCTGAGCTTGAGCTTTTAGCGCCTAAAGGCGGTATTGTAATTGGTCAGCAAACTATGCCATTAGTAAACGAAGGGGATGCGGTATTCCATCTTGCTTACTTTGCACATGACAACAGCTTAGTAGAGCAGCAACTAGAGCAGTTTATTGACGAAATAAATGATTTAGATGATGAACTAAAAACAGCTGAGCTAAATAACTAGTCTTAATTGTGGTTAGTTAAGTATTAAAAAGCCGCAGTAGGTAATTTACCTACTGCGGCTTTTTTGTGAATATGACTTTTTAAATTATGTCTTTTTAGGGCCAATAATGCGCTTAATTACCGGCGCTTTAGTGGGCTTAGGCTCTTTGTTTAATACCATTACAGGGCGTGTCACAAACAGGTTATTTGGGTATACAATTCTGTGCCCATCTACATGCTCAAGCACGACATTCATTAAGCCTAATTCTACAATACGTCCTTCTACGTGGTTTGCGCCATCAACAATACGTACCCAGTAGCCAACATGAAAATCGTTTTGAATAAACATTAATAAAAAGGCGGTAAGGTTACTTAGTAACGACCAAGCTGCAAATAAAGCGACCCCTAACATTGCAAACAGTGATGAGCCTATAACTAATAACCCACGCAGCTCTATACCCCAAAATATGAGCACTAAGCAAAGTACTACAAACGCGAGTATTATTTTTAATAACAGCTCAGCTCTAAATTTACGATGAACATCTACTTTTCCTTTTATGGCTTTTTCGAGCAGCTTTTTTGTTGCTTTTAATAACAGTGGAAAAAGTAAAATGGCAATAAGGGTGACCACTAATTTATATTGCGTACCCATTAGCTCTAAAAGCGCGAACAATTCCAAAGTGTGATCCCGTACTATTTTTAAGCGAGTTTAAAGTGCTAGTTTAGCGCTTTCGTATGTTACTCGCTATTTAAAAGGTATTTTTGACGCTCACTAACCATTGCACAGAGTCTGCATCATCGTCGCCATCAAGGGGAGCTGCAATATCAATGTGGATCATAGTGCCAGAGTTTGCTCTGCTAGGGGCTAGGCGCAGTCCAATACCGACATTTTTTAAAACGTGGTCGTTCTCGCCGTTATCTTTGTCGTTAAACCAAGCGCGGCCAACATCTAAAAACCCTGCTCCACCTACTTTAAACAGTTGCAGTAAATCGTATTCCCAGTAATAGCGTTTTTCTAAACTGACTAAAAAGCTTCGATCGCCATGTTGATAATCCATCGGATAGCCACGAAGGCCTGTTTCGCCGCCTAATGTAAGCTGTTTATCAGCGGTTAAATTTTTGGCGTACTGCGCGCGTGCTTTGACATACCAAGATTGGTTTTCGCTGGTGTTTAAGTAGTATTGTATTTGACCGGTGGCTAAAAAGTTTTCAAGCTGTTTTTGTTCTTTATTCCAATAACCATCAAGCTCAGTGCTAAAGCGCCAAAGCGTTCTATCGGTGGTGAAATGTGCTTTTTTAGCTTTAAAAGAGTAAATAGCGCGGGTATCGTCATTACTTAGTGACTCGTCTGAATAGCCTAATAATGCTTTTATGTTCCAGCCCAAATTTAAATCTTCTGTACGCGAAATACTGTCAAAATTTCGTACTTTTATATAATTGTCTTCAAACCAGTGCCCGCTAACATACGGGTAACTGAGCTTTCTGTCTTGTGCTAGTGGGGCAAAGGTGGTGTCTATTTCTTCAAAGCTGTCTTGTTGATCAACATAACCAAGGGTTAGGCGCTGGGTCCAGCTATCGCTTAGCGCTTTAGAGTGGCCTAAAAATGCACTAAATAGATCGGTTGTTTGATCAAACTCGCTGTATTCATCACCACGGCGATACAGCGACTCTTCTCTTTGCTCAGAAAAGCTTTTAATACCATAGCTATAAGGCGTATCTATGGCATAAAACGGGTAGGTAAGTTCTAATAAATGGCGTTTACCATCGCTGTTGTCGGCATATTCTAAGCGGCCACGATACCGAGTCGATAAAATATTAGGATCATCATAAACAAATAAGTAACCATTGCGATCGCTGTCGGTTGTGCGTGCAAGCGATAAGCGCTTCCCCCAACCAAATAAGTTTGATTCACGAAAACCTATGCTCGATTTATTTTCGCCACCGCTACGGCTAAAGCTGATTTCAGGTAATAAGGTCCATAAATCGCGAGTGACAACGGTTACATCTACATTACCGTCGCAGTTTTCTACCGCACTTATTTGTGCGTCATATAAGTAGTTTTGGCGGCGTAATAAGCGCTCTGACTCAGCCAGCTTTTTAGCATTGTATTTATCACCTTGCTTAAACAATAAAATATTACTGATCACAGCAGGTTCTGTTTGTATATGAGCACGGTTAGCAAAGCGAAAAAGGGCGTTATTTTCTTCTTCTAGCTCTGTGTTAAATACATTAAGTTGAGAAAGCGTAATCGAGGCTATTTGCGCATCACTTCGGCTGGTGATGAGTGTTGCTTTATCTTCAACTTCGCGGCGCAGGTTTTTATTGTTATCTAAATGGGATTGAGTCAGTGGGCAAGTGTCGATTTTATCAGGCGCTTGCTGGGCAAGTGCGCTAGGCATTAAAAAGCTTAAAGCACTTAAGCTAATACAGCATTGTGCAATCCATTTCTTATTCACCATTAAACCTCTTTACTACTTAGTAGCAACTGCCGATCATAATATCAGCTTACATCATTGTTATTACAATGTAAGTAAAAGGTATGGATTTTGAAAATAATTAATTGTTACCGTTATGCACCTTTGTTAATGAGTGCAGTTTTAGCTTAAATAAAAGGCAAGGGCTGCCAATAAGTGCTCGGCCTCTAGACCTTCACCGTTAATCCAAATACTTTCGCTATAGTGTTCAAAGTTTAAATTAAAAGTATGTTGTTGGTAGTTAAAACGTACTTGATGACGGTCCGCACCACCAGAATATTCGTTGATTGTTATTTCATCTGAATGTAAAAATAAAGTGCTCCACAACTCAAAGTCTTCATCGTGTGGTGGCTCTGTTGGATTAACAATTATGCATTTATGGGCGTGATCGTATTCTATTTGGGTCATAGTGTTTTAATTGGTCGCTAGGTAATTGCGAATTGCAGTTAAAAATTCGCCGCCATACTTGTTTAACTTAGTAAAGCCAACTCCCGACACTTTTAAAAATTCGCTGTCGTTAGTAGGCATTAGCTGCGCCATTTCGGCTAACGTTTTGTCGTTAAATACAACATAAGGCGGTACATCGTCTGCATCAGCGAGTTCTTTACGTAGGGCACGTAAGCGGGCAAACAGTTTTTTATCGTAATTAAATTGGGCTAGCTTATCTTGGTATACGTGTTTAGCTTGCAGGCGAGGTTCAGCCATTTGCAAAGCATATTCACTCTTTAAAATAGCGCGTGCTGCTTCGGTTAAACGCAGTGACGCACCTTGGGTTATATCTTGGCTTAGTAAACCCTGATGAATAAGCTGGCGTAAAATACTGAGCCAAAATTCACTGCTTTTATCTTTACCTATGCCGTAAGTACTTAATTCGTGGTGGTTGTTATCGCGTATGCGGCTTGTATTAGCCCCGCGTAATAACTCAACAATATAACCTAAACCAAAGCGCTGCCCGGCCCTGTATACACACGAAAGCGCTTGTTGGGCTACTAAGGTCCCATCAAAGCTTTTTGGTGGATTTATGCAAATATCGCAGTTACCGCATTGCTCGCGCTTGTATTCACTAAAGTAGTTAAGGAGTATTTGGCGCCTGCAGGTTTGTGCCTCTGCAAAACTTGCCATAGCGTTAAAGCGTTGTTCCTCTACGCGGCGGCGTTGCTCATCGTCTATATCTTCAAAAAAGCGCCTAACACGGCCAATATCGGCCGGATCAAAATACATTATGGCTTCTGCGGCTAAGCCGTCACGACCAGCACGCCCGGTTTCTTGATAATAGGCTTCTATGCTTTTAGGGATATCGTAATGCAGCACAAAGCGCACGTTAGGTTTATTTATTCCCATACCAAACGCAACGGTCGCGACCACTATTTGAATGTCGTCACGGGCAAAGCCGGTTTGTACAAATTGGCGTTGCTCGTTACTCATACCCGCATGATAGGCGGCGGCATTGAGGCCTGCATCGGCAAGCTTTTCGGCAATGTCGTCAACGCGTTTGCGGCTGGTGCAGTAAATAATACCACTTTGATTTTTTTGCTCTTTTAAATAGCGCAGTAGTTGCGCCATAGGCTTAAATTTTTCTTCTATTGTGTAGCGAATATTAGGCCTGTCGAAGCTGCCAGTATGGATATAGGGCTGTTGTAGTTTTAATTGTTCAACTATATCAAAGCGAGTGGCTTTATCGGCTGTGGCAGTAAGCGCCATCATCGGTACATGAGAAAAACGTTGTTTAAGCTCGTTTAATCTAAAGTAATGGGGCCTAAAGTCGTGCCC
Source organism: Pseudoalteromonas sp. MMG006 (assembly GCF_018101025.1). Lineage (NCBI taxonomy): Bacteria > Pseudomonadati > Pseudomonadota > Gammaproteobacteria > Alteromonadales > Pseudoalteromonadaceae > Pseudoalteromonas > Pseudoalteromonas sp. MMG006. The sequence goes on along the minus strand of NZ_JAGJEJ010000003.1, from coordinate 92,679 downwards.
CCAATGGGATACACAGTGCGCTTCGTCTATGGCAAAGAGGCTTACATTTAGGTGCGATAAGCGCTCTAAAAAGTCACGTTGCAATACTTTTTCAGGGGCTACGTATAATAGTTTAATTAATCCCTGATGGAGCTGTTGATACACTAATTGCTGTTCTTCTCGCCCTAAGCTGTTATTTACATAAGCAGCTTTAACACCCAATGCTTGTAATTGTGTAACCTGATCTTGCATTAACGATATAAGTGGAGATATAACAATAGTAACGCCATCAAGTACTAAAGCCGGAACTTGGTAGCACACTGATTTACCACCGCCTGTAGGCAGCAATACCAGAGAATCTTTACCGCTAATAGCCGCATCAATCACTGTTTTCTGGCCATCGCGGAATTCGCTGTAGCCAAACACTTGTTTGAGAACAGTTTCGGGTTTGCGCACTAGAGTGCTAGAAGGTTGCGTTAATGTAGTCATCGGCGGGTATTTTAGTGTTTTTTTTATAAGATGTCTTTAGCTTAAAGGTAAATGATTTGATCAGAGTCTCGTAGTTTTGATCAAGTTATGTTTTACTCATCGTACCAGTGTTGATTTAAACATAGAGAATAATAATGAATAAAGAAATGTTAATTGAACAAGTAGGCGCGAGGTTTGTAAGTGGTATGCCATTTAACCAGTTTTTAAACATATCAGTGGAGTCGCTAAGCCCTGAACAAGCTCAAATAAGCTTTCCTTGGCAGGATGTGTTTGTTGGTAACCCTGCGCAAAAAATTCTTCACGGTGGAATTATTTCAGCCGTACTTGATAATGTCGGCGGTATGCTCGCTGCAGCCAGCGTGATAGACAAACTAACCAATATAGATATGCCAAGTGTGCAGCAAAAGCTTGCCACATTAGGCACTATTGATTTACGCACCGACTATTTACGCCCAGGCAAAGGGGAGAACTTTATAGCGAGTGCCACACTTATTCGTTCAGGTAATAAAGTATGTGTGTGCAGAATGGAGCTGCATAATGAAAAGTCAGTACAAATAGCTTTTGGCACAGGTACGTATTTAGTAGGGTAAAGCAACTAATTAAGTACTGCTAAATAAAAAGCTTTGCCTTGCGTTTAGGTTTACTCGCCTCAAAATACATCACTTAATAGTGCGAATTGGTATAAACTGTCGGCCCTTTAGTATGAGTAAGTTGTATTTATGTCGATGGAAAACGAGCAGCGTAAAGGCGGTATTTTTGCCTGTTTAGCCTTTTTAATGTGGGGCTTAGCACCGATTTATTTTAAGCAAATTCAACATGTTTCTGCTTTTGAGATTTTAACTCACCGCGTTGTCTGGTCGGTCGTATTTTTAGTACTTGTAGTGAGTGTGCTTAGATATTGGGATAAGGTTAAGCGCATTGTTGTTCAGCCAAAAATTATGCTTATGTTGGTTATAACGTCTTCTATATTAGGCTTTAACTGGGGCTTATTTATTTGGGCCGTTAATAACAACCACATGCTTGACGCCAGTTTAGGTTACTACATAAACCCGCTGCTTAATGTGTTACTAGGTATGCTGTTTTTAGGTGAGCGGTTGCGAAAACTACAAGGGTTTGCGGTATTTTTAGCATTTGCTGGCGTGGTACTACAACTTGTTAGCTTTGGCTCGTTTCCTGTGGTGGCGTTTTCACTGGCTACCTCATTCGCTATTTATGGCTTGTTACGTAAAAAATTACCAGTTGAAGCACTTCCTGGTATTTTACTCGAAGCACTGATTTTACTGCCTGTCGCGTTAATTTATTGGTGGGTAATGGCTCCTACAGCAACCTCGGATTTGGTAGTAAATGATTGGCATACAAATGTATTGCTAATTAGTGCTGGTATTATTACCACATTGCCACTGCTTTGCTTTACTGGCGCTGCTAAACGCTTGCAGTACACAACACTGGGCTTTTTCCAATACATAGGGCCAAGCTTAATGTTTATGCTAGCGGTGGTATTTTATGATGAAGTGTTTGATGCCGAACGGGTGATTACGTTTGCCTGTATTTGGAGCGCTTTGGCTATATTTACGTGGGATTCTTATCATCAATCACGTAAACGTAAAAAAGCGGCCATAACAGCCGCTGAAGTATAAAGTAGTAAGTTAGGTTTAATTTACTACTTTGTTACGGCCGGTTTCTTTAGCATCGTATAGCTTTAAATCGGCCAGCTTTAATAATTCATCAATTTGATAGATTGGGCCATACTCAAAGCCAATTGAAATAGTAAACTTAATCTTAGCGCTACTAAATTCATGGCTATTGGCTTCTATAAAATACCTAAACCCTTCAAGGCGTTTAAGTGCTTCTTGTTTGTCTACACCTTTAAAGTAAACCGCAAACTCCTCGCCACCCAAACGTGCTACTAAGTGCTTTTTAAAGTACTTTTTAAAACAAATAGAAAGCCCTTTTAATACCTCGTCGCCTGTGTCGTGCCCGTGTGTATCATTAATCGACTTAAAGTGGTCAATATCAAGCATAGCGAGGGCGCCATTGCCTTTGGCATCTTTAATTTGTTTTAGTGACTTTTCGGCTTCCTCAAAGAAATAGCGGCGATTAGGTAAGCCTGTAAGGTAATCTGTATTAGCTTGGCGCTTAATAGTGGCTATTTGCTCTAGCATGTCGACGTTTTGACTAAGGCGGCAGTAAAACTCCTCACTATTAAAAGGTTTATGCAGATAATCGTTTGCGCCATTTTTCAAAAATAAGCTAGAAAGCACAGAGGAGTCTGCTCCAGAAATCCCTATAATCGCTTTTTCATCATTGCTATATAACCTACGAATTTGTATACATAATTCGTCACCGTTCATATTTGGCATTTCGTTATCGGTAATTATTACCGTGATATCAGGTGAATCTTCGAGCATTTTAAGTGCTTCAATACCATCTTTAGCTTCTATTGTTTGGTACTTGTGACGAACAAGTAGGCTGCAAATATAACGGCGAGTTGAGGTTGAATCGTCAACCACGAGCACTTTTACGCTTTCGTTACGGGGAAGGCGCATTAATTGTTTTTCTAGGTATTGATAAGCTTGTTTATTTTCTTTGGTTATGTAATCAATTATGGGGTACTTTTCTACCGTGTCGCGTGTTTGCTGATCGATATTGCCAGTCATTACTATGGTAGGAATTTCAGCTGCTATAGTACAAGGTACTGCTTCACCTTTTGGTGCGTCAGGCAAAATAAAATCTACTACAGCACAAAAATAAGTGCTTTTACTCAACAACTCTTTGGCTTGAGCTAACGACTCAGCTATATCAACTTCGTAGCCAGACTTTAGCGCAATGTGCTTTTGCACTCGCGCTATAGTCGGCGTATCTTCAATTATTAATATTTTTCGCGTCACGTAGCTACCTTGTTTAATATTTTGCAAAAGTATTTGCTAATACAAGTTGTAACTGCTAAAACGCAAAAAAGCAAATAACTTAGTGGCTTACAAGCTATCTGCTTCTGAATAATATTCTTGGCTAATGGGGGCTGGACCCGATATTTTAGAGCGACCAAATAATGTGTGGAATTTAGATTTACAGGTTGTAAGTTTTAAGTATTTAACCCAAGCACGCTCAATCGGGTTTGTTGGCTCTAAAGAACCGGTTACCACAGCTACAAATTGTTTTTGATGCTCATTTTGTGGCGCTATAGTTTTAGAGTATAGACCTTTTAAAATCACCCCATGTTGCTCTAGTATGCTTGCTTCTAACAAGGTGAAGTTTCCGCTGCGGCTAAAGCCACGTGGAAAGTTTTGATCATCATAAAATTGACGTTGGCTAACAAATGCTTGGCGTAGTAGTGAAATATTATTGCTCATAACTTTATCCTCATACCCTATTAATTAGTTGGAGTATGATGCAAGTTTGGTAATTTATTAAACAAATTATTTTTATCGTGAGGATAAAAAATTGGATATAGATTTATTAAAAACATTTGTAGAAGTCGTGCGTACTCGCCACTTTGGTAAAGCAGCCGAGAACCTTTATATAACACAATCTGCGGTCAGTTTTAGGATTCGCCAGCTCGAGCAAGGGCTTGGTGTTAATTTATTTATACGCCAACGAAATAATATTCAATTAACGGCACCCGGTGAGCGTTTATTACCTCATGCAAAAATGATTATTACGGGCATGCAGCGCGCAAAAGTAGATGTGGCGTTGGCTGATAATATGCACAAACAAATAAGTTTGGCTGGCACACCAAATATATGGGATGCATTTTTACAGTTTGGTATTACTAATATAGTGTCGGCGATGCCTGGGGTGTCGCTTGTAGCAGAGGTTAAAGCGCAGCAAGAAAGTACGCGACTACTTTTAGAGCGCACACTCGATTTAGCTATTTTGTTTGATCCGCCAAAGGTAGACGAACTAGTGGTTGAGCGTATATGTGAGTTACCTATTATTCCAGTGAGTGGCTACGATACTGCAACAAACGAAAACTTTTTTGATAACCAGTATGTATATGTTGATTGGGGTACGACGTTTTCGCTTTGGCATGCTCGTCAATTTACGGGGAATACCCCACCTTATTTTAGAACGAGTACTGGGCGTATTGCGCTTGATTTAATATTACAATGTGGTGGCAGTGCCTTTATACCTCAGGTACTTGTGCAAGATCATCTTGATAAGGGTGAGCTGTTTCATGTTAAAGATGTAGAAAATACCTCAAGAGGCATTTTTGTAGCCTATCATAGAGACAATGAACAAAAGGAATTAATAGAAACCTTAATAAACTTACTACCTAAAGTTGAGCTAACTTAATAGGTATTTTTTATTTGGTACTAAGTACCCAATGACTGTTCATGTACTTTTAATTTCATAAACAATGCAGTTTCATTAACTTTAAAAGACAAAAATATTTCATTTGTAATATTTTTGTCATTTATTGGTGCCAAACTGCACCTGTTTTAAAAATTAGTCTTTTGTGATTATCGAGGAAATAACATGAAATTTGTAAAATCGAGCTTATGTGTCGCTTTATTAAGTGGTTTGTCTTTTAATGCGCTCGCAGGCGTTGATGTTTACGGTAAAGCGAATGTGACTGTGCAGTCGTCTGATGATGGTGAAGGGTCTTTCACTGAAATTAAAAGTAACGCATCTCGCTTTGGTCTAAAAGGTTCTGAAAAAATAACAGATGGCCTAGAAGCGGTTTATAAGTTTGAGTTTCAAGTAGACGTGTCTGATGCTGACTCAAAAGGTGATAACGACGATAATATTTCTGCTCGTAACCAATATGTGGGCTTAAAAGGCGCATATGGTCAGGTAGTTGTGGGTCGCAACGATACAGCCCTTAAACAATCACAAGGCAAATTAGATTTATTTAACGACCTTGAAGGCGATATTAAAAACGTATTTAAAGGTGAAAACCGTTTAGGTGATTCAATTACTTATACATCTAAAACATACGAAGGCTTTAAGTTACTTGCTACTTTTATTGCTGAAGATGACGTAGATGCAGATAACGGTTACTCATTAGCGGTTACTTATGGCGATGTAGCACTTAAAAAGAGCGCTATTTATGCGTCAGTTGCAGCCGATAGCGAAGTAAATGGCTACGATGTTGTACGTGCGTCAATCCAAGGTAAAGTTGAAAACTTTAAACTAGGTGCAATGTACCAAACGCAAGAAACTGTAGATGGCAGTGCAGAAGCGGATGGTTACTTATTAAATGCAGCTTACAGCATGGGTAAAAACACCTTCAAAGTACAGTACCAAGCAATGGACTTTGACGATAGCGATGATAAAACAGCGGTATCGGTAGGTGTTGATCACAAGTTGAACAAAAACATTAAAGTGTTTGGTTTTTACTCAAGCTTCGACATGGACAACAACGTTGACCAAGATTATGTAGGTTTAGGTATGGAATACAAGTTTTAACTATTCGCTAAATTAGTTAAAACACTCCCTTTTTAACCGCGCTCCTTTGAGCGCGGTTTTTTTTGCTTTAAATTCTTTAGCCGCCCATAATAGACCCTCATTTGGAATGAGGTGCAAACCCTCAACTATTCCCGTAACTGTAATTAGCATAAAGCTTTAAGTCAGATACAAATGAGTAATACCAATCAGCATAAATATTTGAGCATTTAACGAATTAAATTTTATCGCTTAATAGTTTTTGTATCTAAGCAGATCGGTAAAAATTTTTTAACGAGCGGGTTTACTCATTTTTTTTAATGCACTAGGTATTGTTAGTTGTATTGTTAGTGGGTAGGCGCCTACCAAGGACTCACTGTTGCACACTAAATTAGCGCCAAACACACCTTTACTTAACGTTAATAATGTTTCGTGGGGGATTGCCAATAAAAACATTTTAAATAATATTAATTTGCAAATATCGCCAGGTAAGTTTGTGGGCTTAATAGGCCCAAATGGCGCAGGTAAGTCGAGTTTGCTTCGTTGCTTATATCGTTTTAATCAGCCAACATCAGGGCAGATTACTTTTAATAATCACGATATTTGGCAACTTAAAAGTGAAGATTATGCAAAGCAAGTTGCTGTGGTACTCCAAGAAACGCCTTCGCAATTTAACCTAAGTGTATTTGATGTTATTGCTCTTGGGTTTACTCCTCATAAATCGATATTCAGTTCAGTTACCAGCAGCGATAAACAAAAAATCATCCAAGCTATCAACACTGTAGGGTTGGCAGATCATAGTGATCAAAGTTTCGAATCGCTCTCTGGCGGCGAAAAGCAGCGCGCTTTAATAGCTCGCGCTATTGTGCAGCAGCCTCAGTTATTAATTATGGACGAACCAACCAGCCATTTAGATGTTAAATACCAAATACAAGTTATGGAGTTGGCTAAATCGCTCGGGGTAACGGTGTTTGCATCGTTTCATGATTTAAACCTAGCTGCAGCAATGTGTGACGAACTAGTCGTTATTAAAAACGGTGAAATTACGCATTCGGGTACGCCAACGCAGGTATTAACCGAAAATATGCTAGACGACGTTTTTGGTGTGTGTGCTCAAGTCAATAGCCATCCACAACTATCGAAATCAGGAAATAGCATTCCGCACATCACTTACTTTTATGGTTATGAATGATATGAGCGCAGTTAATACTCGCCACTCACTTGCGTTATTTATAAGTATTTTAGCTGCGTTATTTAGCTTATTTGCAGCACTTAGTTTTGGCGCAGCAGATACTTCCCTTGAGGATGTGCTAACTAGTTTTTTACTGTCAAATGATGCATCCCTCAATACGCGTATTATTTACGAGCTGAGAATGCCGCGTACCTTACTTGCATTTATGGCAGGCGCAGGATTAGCAATTGCAGGGCTTATTTTACAAACTGTTACGCGTAATCCACTCGCCGATCCGTATTTATTCGGTATATCATCGGGGGCTTCGTTTGGTGTGGTAGTGCTTATGGCTGTTACAGGTATTAGCGCTGGTTTTATGTTATCTACTGCGGCGCTTTTAGGTAGTTTGGCTGCAATGAGTTTATTAATACTTATAGCCAGTAGGCAGCAAAGTGCTCAAGTTGAGTCTATGTTGTTGGCAGGTGTTGCATTGTCGTTTTTATTTAGCGCATTTACTAGCTTATTACTTTATTGGAGCGATCCCCAGGCTGTTGCGGCTATTTTGTTTTGGACGCTAGGTAGCTTTGCACGTGCGCAATGGGCAACGCTTTGGTTGCCGTTAGTCGTTATTGTTGTGTGTATTGGTTTTTTGCTGAGCTTTAGAAGGCAGCTTAATGCCATGCTATTGGGCGATGAAAGCGCCATAACGCTAGGTGTACGGGTACATCGATTTAGAATTTTAATGCTTGTTTTAAGTTCGTTAATAACCGCAGTGCTGGTGGCAATGTGTGGTGGTATAGGCTTTGTAGGTTTAATGGTACCGCATATTGTGCGCTTTTTTATATCACAAGGTAGTGTAGCTGGCCTATTAGTGACTAGCTTAGTTGGCGGCACGTTTATGGTGTGGGTTGATGTGTTTTCACGCTCATTATTAAAAAACCAAGAGCTACCTGTCGGTGTTATTACTGCTGCAATAGGTAGTGTGTTTTTTTTAAGCTTATTGTTTTTTAGAAAATCGAAGGTGTAGTCCAATGAAAACCCTAATGGTTCAAGGCACTACATCAGATGCGGGTAAGAGCACGTTAGTAGCGGCGCTTTGCAGAGTGTTTGCAAAGCGAGGAGTAAATGTTGCCCCGTTTAAGCCACAAAATATGGCACTTAATAGTGCAGTAACTAAAGATGGCGGCGAAATTGGCCGTGCCCAGGCTCTTCAAGCAATTGCTGCAAAGGTAGAGCCAGAAATAGACTTTAACCCCATATTACTTAAGCCTAATAGCGACACTGGCGCACAAGTTATTATTCATGGCAAAGCTATTAGTAATATGGAAGCGGGCAAATATCACGACTATAAAAAAGTGGCAATGGATGCCGTGCTTACCTCGCATAACCGCTTAGCTAAACGCTTTAATTTATTACTGGTTGAAGGTGCTGGTAGCCCGGCTGAAATTAATTTACGTGAAAACGATATAGCAAATATGGGATACGCAGAAGCAGTAGATTGCCCGGTCATTATCATTGCTGATATTGACAAAGGCGGCGTGTTTGCACACTTAGTGGGTACATTAGCGCTACTAAGCGAATCAGAACAAGCGCGCGTAAAAGGGTTTGTGATAAACCGCTTTAGGGGTGATATAAGCTTATTGCAAAGCGGGCTTGATTGGCTTGAACAATACACAAATAAGCCCGTGCTTGGTGTACTTCCGTATTTGCACGATTTAGCCCTTGATGCTGAAGATGCCGTTGCGATAGATAACAAAGTGACGAGTGCCACCATTAATATTGCAGTACTTTTATTGCCTCATATTAGTAACCATACCGACTTTGATGCACTGCGTTTGCATCCCAATATTAATATAACGTATGTACGCCACACGCAAACGATCCCAGCAGTTGATCTGATCATTGTACCGGGTAGTAAAAATGTGCTTGGGGATTTAACCTTTTTAAAAAGCGAAGGTTGGGATACACAAATAAAGCAACACTTACGCTATGGTGGCAAAGTACTTGGTATTTGTGGAGGGATGCAAATGTTAGGCAATACAATCAACGATCCAGATGGAGTTGAGTCGTCATTAAAGCAAATAACGGGGCTTGCCCTGTGCGATTTTGAAACCACATTGAGCACGCAAAAAGTACTCTCTAAATTATCAGCGACGATGCAGTTAAATGATTTACAAACACCGTGCAGCGGCTACGAAATACATGCAGGTATTAGTAAAGGCACAGCGCTTAATAAGCCATTTTTAACTTTTAATGACCATCCTAATGGGTTTGTAAACGATGGCTTTATTAGTGATGACAATGCTATAGCAGGTACTTACTTACATGGTTTATTTGATGAAGCAAACGCCACATCGCAAATTTTAAACTGGGTAAAACCAGAGGCCACAATAAAGCCAATTAGTATTGTCCAGCACCGCGAACAGCAATTAGAACGCTTAGCAACTATGTGCGAGGCGCACTTAAACATACAACAAATTATATCGATTTATGAAGGGCACAATAATGACAGATAAAAGCAACGATAAGCACCAGCAGCGCCAGCAAAAAGTAAAAGAGCAAGTCGATGCGCGTGTTGCTGCTGCGCAAGATGTAAAAGGTATATTCCAAGTAATTACAGGAAATGGTAAAGGTAAATCAACCTCGGGCTTTGGGGTGGTAGCGCGCTGTGTTGGTCATGGTAAAAAAGCCGCAGTATGTCAGTTTATTAAAGGTACGTGGGAATGTGGCGAGCGTAATTTATTGCAAGGTGCAGGCGTTGAATTTGCAGTAATGAATACTGGGTTTACATGGGATACGCAAAACAAAGAGGCCGACACTGCTGCTGCCCAAGCAACGTGGCAAGAATCTAAACGTATGCTTGCAGATAGCAGTATTGATTTAGTATTACTTGATGAACTTACGTACATGGTGACCTACGGTTACATCGACCTAGACGAAGTGGTCAGTGCGCTTAATAACCGCCCACTTATGCAGTCGGTTATTATTACCGGTCGTGCAGCACATCGCACTTTAACCGAGCTTGCAGACACAGTAAGTGAAGTACGTAATGTAAAACATGCGTTCGACTCAGGAATAAAAGCACTAGAAGGGTTTGATTACTAATGTACAAAGCGCTTTTAGTTGGGCTTGGGCTATGCTGCTTATTAGGCAATGCAGTTGCAAATGAAGTAACAAATCCTAGAGAAATACGTGTAGTGGCACTTGCGCCGCATATAGTAGAAAACCTGTTCGCTATAGGCGCGGGGAGTAATATTGTCGGCACCGTTGATTACGCCGATTACCCTGCTGAGGCTAAGAGTATTGAGCGCATTGGTGGTTACTATGGTATTTCCCTTGAAAAATTATTAGCGCTAAAACCTGATTTAGTAATTGGTTGGAAAAGTGGTAATCAAAGTGAAGATTTAGAACAAATTAAACGCCTAGGTATAAAAGTACATTTAAGTGATCCCAAAAAAATAGAAGAAGTTGCAAACGAGCTGATTACTTTTGGTAAATTTACTGGGCGTATTGAGCAAAGCGAGCAAGTAGCAAACGCATTTATTACTAAGCTTAAAAGAATTAAAAAACAGCAGCAAAGCAAAAAAATATTAACTGGTTTTTATCAACTATGGCCAGAGCCAATGATGACGGTAAGTAAAAACACATGGATAAACCAGCTTATTGAAACGTGTCATGTAAGTAATGTGTTTGCACAAAGCGATACCGACTACCCGCAGATTAGTATCGAAAATGTTGTTGTGACTAAGCCGCAAATTATTATTACCCCAGATGAAAAATCAAAAACACCACAACCGGTCGTCGATTGGCAAAAATGGCCAGAAGTACCTGCGGTTAAAAATAAACATTTTATTAGTGTAAATGCTGATTTATTACATCGTTTTTCGCCGCGTATGCTCGATGGGCTTGCTGATATGTGTGATAAAATAGATGCATCACGCAAACAAATTAAGAGCACACAATGAGCGATTGGTCAGGCTTTTTACAAAGCGAATTACAGCAGCCCTATATGCTGCAAACCTTAGATTATGTCACTAAGCGCAGAGAAGAAGGCGTTGCAGTTTATCCGCCAAAGCAGCAAGTATTTAACGCTTTTGATGCTACAGAACTTAAAAATATCCGCGTTGTTATTTTAGGGCAAGACCCGTATCACGGCGAAGGGCAAGCACATGGCTTGTGTTTTTCGGTATTGCCTGAGGTTAAAAAACTGCCACCGTCGCTTAAAAATATGTATAAAGAGTTAGCTACCGACATTGCTGGTTTTACTATTCCAGAACACGGTTACCTGCAAAGTTGGGCAGAGCAAGGTGTGTTTTTACTTAATACTGTACTTACTGTTGAGCAAGGGCAAGCGCATTCTCATAAGCACTTAGGCTGGGAGCAGTTTACAGATAATGTAATTGCGCATATAAACGAGCACTGCGAAGGCGTGGTATTTATTTTATGGGGTGCACACGCACAAAAAAAAGGTAAAAGTATTAACAGTGCACGCCATCATATTTTAAAAGGACCGCACCCTTCGCCGCTTTCGGCGCATCGTGGCTTTTTTGGCTGTAAGCACTTTTCAAAAACAAATGAGTTATTACAATCACAAGGTAATGAACCCATTAATTGGCAGGTTTAACTAAAAGCAACGCATTAAAAAGGCTTTCATATAGTGAAAGCCTTTTTGCTTAGTTGGTTGTAAAGGATTAAAAGTCTAGCTCGTCAATTGAAATGCTGTCTGTTAAGTAATCGTATTCTTCTAGTTCTTTACGTAAACGGTGTTTGTCTTTTATTGCTTCTATTTCCCGCCACTTCCTTTTTTTATTTTTCTGAGAGGTTTTCCGTGTTGTATCAGGACCTTCTAATATCTCTAATATATCGTTTAGGCTATCCATGTACTTCTCCTATTGATTTTATTGACCTCAAGAATACCTATACCACAGGCCTAGCTAAAATAGAATAAAAAAGTGACAGTAATGTTGCAAATATGTGATCGCTTGATGAAGGTTTATACAGGTCTTATATTATTTTAGGCATAAAAAAACGTCGCAATTGCGACGTTTTTTAAAGTACGTTTTAAACCAATTACATTGCTTTAAAACGTGCTTCTAGTTGTTCTTGTGCATCAGCAAAAGAGCGAATACCTTCTGCTAGCTTTTCAGTTGCCATTGCATCTTGATTATGTAACCAACGGAACTGAGCCTCTGTAAGCGGTTCAGGTTTTGGCTCTTTAGGAATATCTGTCTCTAATAGGTATTCCTCTGCGCCTTCTAAATTACCTAAATCTTCTAAAAGGTTAGGGCTAATAGTTAGCTTGTCACAACCTGTAAGGGCAATAATTTCGCCCGTGTTACGAAAGCTTGCGCCCATAACAACGGTTTTATAATCATGACGTTTGTAAAATTCAAAAATGCTGCGAACCGACTGAACACCAGGATCTTGTAATGGATCAGTTGGTTTTTCCATACCGTTAGCAACGTGCCAATCTAAAATACGGCCAACAAATGGTGAGATTAAAAATACGTTTGCATCGGCACATGCGCGAGCTTGGGCATCGCTAAATAATAAAGTAAGGTTACATTTAGTCCCTTCTTTTTCTAGCTGCTCAGCGGCTTTAATGCCTTCCCACGTAGACGCAACTTTAATTAAAATCTTGTCTTTGCTTACGCCTTCTTTTTCGTAAAGGCTAAGTAGCGTATGGGCTTTGTCAATTGTAGCTTGAGTATTAAACGATAGACGAGCATCTACTTCTGTAGAAATGTAACCCGGTACAATTTCACTAATTTCTTTACCAAGCAATACTGCAAAGTAATCACATGCAAGTTCTAATTGTTTAGCTGCATCTTGCTCGGTTTCTTTTGAATAGCTCCAAGCTTTATCAAGGTAAGGCTTATAAGCTTCAATCTCGCTCGCTTTTAACAAAAGCGATGGGTTTGTTGTTGCATCTTCTGGTTGATGCTTTTTGATCGCTTCAATATCGCCAGTGTCGGCTACGATAGATGAATGTTGTTTGAGCCTTTGTAGAGCTGAAGTCATTTGCTTTCCTCATTCCAAGCAAGTTAAAAGAAAATCTAAACACCCTTAATATATACAATCCATACTGCAACAGTGTGACAATGCTTGATAGGTCTTATGTCCTTATCAATAGAATAACGGCGATGTATGAGTTATTTAAGGGAGGATTTATTTAAACAAAACGTGCTTTTCGTTTCATTTAATGTTGAAATTGACATTAAATAAATTACAAGTCAATAGCTAACTATGATCACTGTTATTTCACCAGCAAAAAATCTTGATTACGACACGCCACCCGCAACAGACAAGTTCACTCAGCCTGAATTACTAGAGCACAGCGAAGAGCTCATGAAAGTATGCCGAGAACTAACACCAGCGCAAATTGGCAGCCTAATGAAAATTAGCGATAAGCTCTCTGGGCTTAACGCAGCGCGCTTTAGTGAATGGTCGCAGCCGTTTACACAAAGTAATGCTAAACAAGCAGTACTTGCCTTTAACGGCGATGTTTACGGTGGTTTAAATGCCGCCACACTTACCGCGAGTAACCTAGAGTACGCACAAAGCCATTTACGTATTCTTTCTGGTTTATATGGGTTATTAAAACCACTTGATTTAATGCAAGCTTACCGCCTAGAAATGGGTACCAAGCTTGAAAACCCTCGTGGTAAAAATTTGTATGAGTTTTGGGGTAGTATTATTGCTAACAAGCTAAACGAAGTAACAAAAGCACAAGACGCACAATACCTCGTTAACCTTGCCTCAAACGAATACTTTAAAGCGGTAGATAAAAAAGCGCTTAATGCACAAGTTATCACGCCACATTTTAAAGACTGCAAAAATGGTCAGTATAAAGTTATTAGTTTTTACGCTAAAAAAGCACGCGGCATGATGGCCCGTTATATTATAGAAAACCAAATAACGCAGCTCAGCCAATTAAAAGAGTTTACTGTTGCGGGTTATTACTTTAGCCCCGAGGCAACAACTAAAGATCTTGAACCAGTATTTATGCGCGACGAGCAAAACTAACGGGTTTATCTTACGCCTTATAATTACAAAAAAGCCATGCATTGCATGGCTTTTTTTATGCTGGCGCTAAACTTGCAAACATTGTCTAAAATTAACTAACGACTAACAAGCAGGTACAGCATTATGATGAATATGCCAACCGTTGGCGAAGCCGAAAAACTGATAGAAGAAAAACTTGGTGGCTGGTTTGATGTAGTAATAAGTCACATTCCTAATTTTATTGTCGCTATTGTTATCGCACTCGTATTTTCTATATTAGCGCGCTATGCCGGTAAGTTGATGAAAAACGTATTGCGCCGCTCGCTCGACTCAACACAAATAGCTGACTTAATGGCTTCTATATTTAAAGTTATTGTACTTTGTATTGGCTTATTTATAGCGCTCGATTTTGTTGGGCTAAAGGGCACTGTTACCTCGCTACTTGCCGGTGCCGGTATTGTGGGTTTAGCTATTGGTTTTGCATTTCAAGACATGACCGAAAATCTAATAGCCGGTATAGCGATGGGAATACGCAAACCATTTAAAGCGGGTGATGTAATTGAAACCGACGATGTTTTCGGTTCAATACATTCTATAAACCTGCGTAACACGCTAATAGAGAGCTTTTACGGGCAGCTAATACTCGTACCAAATAAAGTCTTATTTAGAAATATACTAAAAAATTACACCACGTTAGGCGTTAGGCGCATAGAAGTACCGGTCGGCATTTCGTATGGCGACGATATTGAAAAGGCCAAAGACGTTATAGTCGATAAAATTAACGAATTTGACTTTGTTATACGCAAAGACGAAACCGCTGTATACGCAGAAGGTTTTGGCGACAGCAGCATTAACTTGTTGGTGTGGTTTTGGATTAAATACCCAGGCGAGCCTGATTTTATGACGGTACGCCACAAAGGTGTTGTTGCCGTTAAGCAAGCACTAGACGAGGCTGATATTAGTATTCCTTTTCCAATTCGTACTTTAGATTTTGGTATTAAAGGCGGCGAAAAACTCGATGCCATGATAGGTGATCATATGAAACCTTCATCTCAGGGTAAGGGTTAAGCTCTGTATTTTGGAAGTTATTAAGTACAGCGTAGTATTTATCACCGAAGCTAAGAATATAGGCTTAAAGCATGTGAGATACACCCGTCAATCCAAGTTATGGTTCATAGCTCAGTTCTGAACAAAAATAGGTGTGTATCTCATGATTTGAGGGCTAATTAATTGAATTGAATTTACAGTGCGCGTTTGTAAGCTTGACAGGTAAGGTGAGAAAAAATTACTGTTCTATGCATAAATTTTACATTTTTATACAATATATCCAGCGTAAATATAGCTATTTTGGTGATAAGAGCAGTACCTGTTTGGTTATTTTATTTACTACAGCTTTCTCCTGCATGTATTTAAACCAATAACAACTAAATTTCAATTAAATAAATCAATTTTAACAATTAAACTACATAAAGCCCCCTTTGAATCAAACTTGTTTACATGTGTGTTTCTGTTTTGGTAACATTTAAAGCTAACTTTTTGAATTTAACGAGCAAACACATTTTCATGCACCATAATAATTTAGTCCAGACGGTAGGTCATTGGACACTTAAAACAAAGCTCACCTTGCTTTTTTTATGCGTGGGTATTTTACCAGCTATTATTTCCACAGTGGTACTTACACTGAACTCTAAAGTGAATACTGAGTACAATGTGTCTCAGTCACTTAAAGCTATTAACCATATAAAACTTGCGCAAATAGAAGGTTACTTTGAGAAAAAAGAAGCTGATATTAAAATGTTAGCGCATATAGTACCTCAGCTTGAGCCAAGCCAATATGATGACTTTTTCACGCGTTATATTAAAGAGTACAGATACTATGATATTTTTATAATTAATAAAGCGGGTCTAATTTATTATACTCAAGCTAAAGAGTCTGATTATCGTACCAATATTCTCCATGGTGAGTATTCGACGTCTAACTTAGGTGATTTAATCAAACAGGTAAAACGCTCAAATAGATTCGAAATTGTCGATTATCAGCCTTATGCCCCAAGTAATTATGAACCAGCTGCATTCATTGCTATGCCAATTCCTAATAGTGATGAAATAGTTGCATTACAGCTCTCTAGTGATGACATTAACGAAATTATGTCTTTACGCGAAGGGATGGGCGAAACTGGTGAGAGTTACCTTGTGGGTGAAGATAAACTGATGCGTTCAGATTCATATTTAGACCCTATAGGGCATTCATTGAAGGCCAGCTTTGCTGGTAACGTAACAGACAATGGTGCCGATACAGAGGCGGTTAGTTATGCATTGAATGGTCAAAATGGCGTAAAAGTAATCGTAGATTATAACGGTAATAATGTATTATCCGCTTACAATAGTATTAATGTCGGCCGATTTAAATGGGCGGTTCTTAGCGAAATAGATGAAGCTGAGGCTTTTAGTTTAGTTGAAAAAACCATACTTGTAAGTGCCTTATTAATAGGTATCACTATGATTGTCGTGGTTGCGATCGGATTTTTATGTTCACAAAAGATAGCTAACCCTATCATTATAGCTTCGCGATTTGCAGATCGTATTGCAACAGGCAACCTGAGTGAAAATATAGAAGTAAATCGCCATGACGAAGTAGGTATGCTTCAAGAAGCTTTGCATACTATGCTTAAGAATTTACGAAATATTATCAGTGAGTTGAGTGATGTTGCGGCGCAGCAAGGTAGTACGGCAACTGAGCTTGCATCTTTAACTGAGCAGACAAGCCAATCTGTTAATGAACAACAAGCTCAAACCATCCAAGTCTCCACAGCAAGCACGCAAATGAGTTCTACTATTAAAGAGATCGCTTCCACTACAGCAAGTGCTTCCCTGGTATGTGAAGACATAAAAAAAATGGCAAGAGAGAGCGCTGAAAATAATGAAAATACATACAATGCACTTATTGAACTTGGTGATGCAACGCGCACGACTGCAGGTGAGGTAAGTAACTTACGCGAAAATTCTGAGAAAATAGTGGACGTGCTAGGCGTAATAAAATCAATTGCAGATCAAACAAATTTATTAGCGCTAAATGCAGCCATCGAGGCTGCAAGAGCTGGTGAGCAAGGAAGAGGGTTTGCAGTCGTTGCTGATGAAGTGCGTAGCTTGGCAAAATCAACGCAGGAATCTACCAGAGAAATTGAGGTGATTATTGATGCTGTATTAACCAGCAGTAATGCTGCGGTTGACACGATGGCTACTAACGTTGAGCAAACAATGTTAGTGAAAGACGTCGCAAGTAAAGCAAATGAAATAAATAGAGACGTAGCAAAAGAAGTTGATGGTATTTTCGACATGGTAGTGCAAATTGCCACGGCCACAGAAGAGCAAACGACGACCATAGACGAAATAGCCCGAAATATTGAGGGTATAAACACAGGGATTTCCGAGACGGAACAAGCAGTGAAACACATTGCGGACTCAAGTGTGGAACTTTCTACAATAGCTAATAGGTTACACGACAAAACACGAAAATTTATATTGTAATAAAGAAGCGCAGCTTGTGTTGGAGTAACAAGCTGCGCTTATGGGCAGTTTATAAATTGGGTTACAGCTAACGTATTAAATAACGCTAATTTTGTTACGAATGATTTTAACCCCATCCATATTTTCTAAAAACTTTTGAGCTAGTGCACGTTGAAAACCAGTTTGCGCTTCACCGTATAAATCAACTTCACCATTTTTTACCTGCACTCGAATATCGTTTAGCTCTAAATTAGGGTTAGTGCGTAGTGTATTCGTTATTGATTGCTGTAAGTTAGGTTGAGTGGCTACACTGCTTACTACGGCCATGTTGGTTGCTGCACTTACCTTTGTAGCGCAAGCTAATAAAAACAAACAACAAAATGATACTAAAGCGATAGTTAACTTGAAGCGGTTCATGACTTTATCCTTACATTACGGTGAATAGTGCAGCAATTCTTTGCTGAGTTATTCTTACAGTTACAATTTCAATGCCAAAATTAATGCATTGAAATATAAGGATATTTTATTAAGTGAGAATTCAGGTGGGCAATAATTACATTTTACTGGGTATGAGTTACATGCTTGGGTTACATTTGTAACGGGTACAAAGGGCAGAGCCTATAAGGGTTTCGTTAAAAAGCCGGCTAATGCCGGCTTTAATATAAAGTGTTTTAGGTTACTTTTTCTTTTTAACCTTCGCTTTTTTCTTAGCTTTCATTTTTGCTGGATCTTTACGCTTTTTAGCCGGTGGCTTAGCTTCTTTATGCTGCGGCTCAATACCTTTAATTACACGGCGTTTAAGTTTTTGCTCAATGTAGCGCTCTACTTTATATAAAATGCCAATGTCGTGTGCTTCAATAAGCGATATTGCTACCCCTTTTTTACCAGCACGGCCTGTACGACCAATTCGGTGTACGTATACATCTGCTGTGCGCGGTAGGTCAAAGTTAATTACATGGCTGATGTCTGATACATCTATACCACGCGCTGCAACATCAGTAGCGATAAGTATTTTAGTACGGCCACTGTGAAAGTTTTCCATGGCTTTCATGCGTTTATCTTGTGGCATTTCGCCGCGTAACCACGCCGCTTTTACGCCATTATTAGTAAGCTCACCAATGAGCGTTTCAAGGCGCTCACGCGTTTTAACAAACACAATGGCTTTAGTGACATCAGGGCCGTTTAGGGTGTTTACTAAAAGTTCTAGTTTATGATGGTAATCATCTGCAAGGTGAACCCACTGGTGAATTTTAGCTTTTTCTTTGCGTGACGATTCAGCTTCAAGTAGAGCAGGGTCGTTTAGCGTTGTTTCTGCAAATCTTTCTACGCTGTCGCCTTCAAGCGTTGCCGAGAATAAAAAGCACTGACGACGGTTTTTAGCTTCGTCACAAATACGGCTCATTTCTTTTTTGAAACCCATGTCTAACATGCGATCTGCTTCATCAATAATAAGCATTTCTACATGTTCAGCATGAAAGTTTTCAGTTTCTAGGTATTCCATTAATCGCCCTGGAGTGGCAATTAATACATCGTTATTTTTTTCAAAAATCTCTTTGTGAGTACCGTAGTTAATGCCGCCCGTTACCACGCCAATTTTTAGGTGCGTACGTTTAGCAAGTAGTTCACACTGTTCATGAATTTGATATGCCAGCTCACGTGTTGGAGTCATTATTAATACGCGGGCAAAACCAGGTTCACGACGTGGAAAATCCAATAAGTATTGAATGGCAGGAATTAAAAATGCCGCTGTTTTACCTGTGCCAGTAGGTGCAGATGCTAAAATATCGCGCCCCTGTAATGCCTCAGGAATAGCTTGTTGTTGAATGCTAGTTGGCGTTTCGTAACCCATTTTATCAATGGCGTCGAGTAACTTGGTATCAAGATCAAATTCAGAAAATTGCATAGAGTGTCTAAAATAAGGGACAATTACTTACAATTATACGCGCTATACGCCAGTTGGTGAACGAAAAGGTGAAAAAATGTCAGGGTTTACGTTTAAACAATTTAAGGTTGAGCATGACAGGTGTGCAATGAAGGTCTCAACCGACGGCATTTTGCTTGGCGCGTGGGCTAATTTAAGTGATGCAAAGTCACTACTTGATATAGGCACCGGCACGGGGTTGCTAGCGTTAATGTGCCAGCAGCGAAGTAATGATCTTGCAATAACCGCTGTAGAAGTTGATGAAGCTGCTTACAATCAAGCACTGCAAAACAGTGCTAATAGCCCATGGCCTAATATCAACATAGTGCATACAACAATTCAAGCGTTTGAATACACCCAGCCATTTGATGTTATCATTTCAAACCCGCCCTATTTTAATCAGAGCTTAAAAGGTCAAAGTAATGCCCGTAACACTGCTCGTCATACTGATGGCCTAAGCTTTGAAGAGTTAATAAATGCCTATAAACGTTTAAGCCATAAACGTTCGCGCTTTAGCGTCATTTTACCAAGTGCAGAGGCGTGTCTATTTATAGAGCTTGCAAAGCAAAGGGGGCTGTATTTAAACGCGCATTGCCAAGTAAAAACCACACCAACTAAAGCATTTAGCCGTAGCTTAATGACCTTTAGTACAATAAAAACAGAGCCTGAACATTCGGTGCTTTGCATAAAAGATGAAAACAACACTTACACGGCTGATTATGTGGCGCTATGCAAAGCATTTTATTTAAAAATGTAGTGCTATTTAAGGCTAAAATTATGAGATAAGATGTGCTGAATTATAATTTAATTTCTTCAGCGGTGAGCTGGCGATATTCACCGCTGGCTAGGCTTTCATCTAATTTAATACCCGCAATCTGCTCACGATGTAGCTCTACCACTTTGTTGTCTACAGCGGCTAACATGCGTTTAACTTGATGGTACTTACCTTCACAAATAGATAAACGTAGCCCAAAGTTGGCGAGCCTCTGTGCTTTTGCCGGACGAGTTAAGTCTTTTTCGTTATGCAGTTGCACGCCTGTTCGTAGTTGCTCAAGCGACTCGTCGGTAATGGGTTCTTGGGTTTCTACTAGGTAGGTTTTAAATTTATTATTTTTTGGCGAAGTGATTTTATGAGACCAATCACCATCGTTGGTGATAATCACTAAACCTGTAGTGTCTATATCAAGGCGGCCTGCTACATGAAAGTCGGCCATATTAGGCTCATCTAGTAAGTCAAAAACCGTTCTGTGTAATTCATCACTATTTGCGCATACGTAACCCACGGGCTTATTTAGCATGTAGTAACGTTTACCTAAAAATACGAGTTGCTCACCTTCAAACATTATTTCGTCTTGTTGCTTTACTTGAAAGTCGAACGCAGTAACTACTTCGCCATTTACAGTTGCAGCCTGGCGCTTAATTGCGGCGCGTGCTTTTGAGCGAGGAAGTTCTGCTAAATGGCTAACAAATTTATCTAAGCGGCAAGGGAATTTCATTTTGGTTCACATTTTTAGTCGGCTACAATGGGCGCGATTATAGCTGATAGTGAAATACCATGACAGTACACAGCCCACAAATATTAAGCCTTTATACAGCAAAGATAGAGGCGGGAGAACTGTGTGTTGACAGCGCTCAGCAAAATGCGGTTAACGCGTTAAATAACTTGGCTATACAGCTGCAAGTTAATACACCTTGGTGGCAAAAAGCACCTTTAATTAAAGGGGTCTATTTACATGGGCCGGTAGGGCGCGGTAAATCTATGCTAATGGATTTATTTTATAAAAATTTACCGACTACACAAAAACAAAGGCTGCATTTTCATCATTTTATGGCGCAAGTACATAGCCAGCTTGCTCAGCTGCAAGGGCAAAAAAATTCGCTTACGCTGATTGCCAAGCAGTGGGCTAAAAATATAAAAGTTCTGTGCTTTGATGAATTTTTTGTAAGCGACATTGGCGATGCAATGATTATGGCTAGGTTATTTAACGCCTTGTTTGATTATGGTGTCGTGCTGGTGGCAACCTCAAATGTAAAACCAGCGCAGCTTTATTATAACGGCCTGCAACGCGCACGATTTTTACCTACAATCGATTTAATTAACGATCACTGCCACATAATTAGTGTGGCCGGGCAGGAAGATCACCGCTTTAGATATGGTAAAAATAACCGCCATTATTTTATTAATTTACCTAATGATGAGTTTAATAAACTATTTACTAAGCGGTATCCTCGAGCAACTAAAAATCAAAGCTTACAGGTGCATTCGCGCGCTTTGCCATATTTATTTAAAGCGAATAATGCGCTGATGATTGATTTTATGGCGCTGTGCTCAGGCCCTAGAAGTGCTCGCGATTATATGTTTTTAGCCAAACAGTTTGATGTTTTGTATATAGCAAACGTGCCAAAAATGGGGGTAGGGGCTACAGGTAAGGTAATAGTGCACGGGATTGAAGATAGCTATCAACGAGAAAAGCAAACGCTTGATGAGCATTATTTAGATGACGAAGCGCGGCGTTTTATTGCATTGGTTGATGAGTTTTACGATTGCCATAAGTTGTTAGTAATTAATGCACAAGCGCAGATAGAAACGCTTTATGAAGGTAAAAAATTAAGTTTTGAATATGCCCGAACACAGTCGCGCATAGTCGAAATGCAAAATTGGTAGTACCTTTTTAATATTACATTGTAGGCATTGAACTTACTCACGCGAGAAGCGCAGCTTCTAATTATTAAACGATTTAAAAACTGCGTTATAAACTTACCCTTCTTGGCGCACTATGTTTTCCAGCGCGCGAATATTAGTTATTAAATCTTGGCGTTGTGGGTTTGCCTGATACGCCTTTTTAAGGTGCTTAAGCGCCTCTGGATACTTTTTTGAATCAATCGCAATTTGTGATAAACCAAGCCAGGCAGAAAGCTGATATTTAGGCAGCGCTTGAGCGCGTACGTACATTAGTTTGGCTTGAGTAAGCTGGTTTTTATCGCGATAAATACTAGCAAGGCTTAGTAGTGCATCACCCAAGTTAGGGTTTATTTTAAGTGCATTATTTAAACTTTTAACCGCACGTTTGCTATTACCTTGCTGCATAGCCAGTTGGGCACTGTATACCGAGAACTGTGCTTGTTCTTCATTTGGAAGGCGCTTTGTTAACCTTTTTGCGCTGCGTATTAGCTCTTTTGCTAACTCCCACTGTTGCTGCGATACAAGCCAGCCAAGTGTTTGCATTGTGGTGTTAATTACATCGGTTTGCTGCGCCTTAGTGGTATGCTTTAAACTTTGTTTTAAAAGCGAAACAGCGCGCTTACTGCTGCCTTCACTTAAATGTAATTGTGCAGCGAGTAACTGGTTACTGGTATCTTTTGGGTTAAGTTTTAAAGCGACCTCAATGGCCGAAAGCGCCTGTTTATTATGCTCAAGCTGCAAAGCAATTTGCGCACGCTGTAACCAAAGTTCTGCGTTATCAGGTGTTTTATTTAATAACTCTTTTAATAATGCATTTGCTTGGCTTAAATCACCCGACTCAATTAGTGCAAACAGCAAGCCTTGTTGGTACTGCGCTGTTTCGGGTTCAAGCATAAGTGCTTGGCGGTATGCGGCCACGGCACTCCAAGGTTGACTATGTTGCACATGAATATAAGCCAGTTGCGCATAGCTTTGTGCGTCAGCTTGACCAAGTTCAATACTATGCACTAGATGGGTTTGCGCTTTAGTGTAATTTGCCTGCTGCATGTATAAAAGGCTTAAACCTTGGTGAGCCTTTACTAAATCGGGGGCGGCTTTTAAACACGCTAAGTAGGCTGCTTCTGCGCTATTAAACTCTTTTAAAGTGAGCAAAACCTGCGCGCGTAATAAGTTAAGTGCAGTGCTATCGCTGTTTATATCACGGCTTTTAAAAAGGGCGGCAACTTCTTGGTATTTGCCTTCTTGTAATAATGGCTGTACTTGGCGAGCAAAGCCACGCTCTGTAGGCTCAATTAGCACCTCTGTTGGACCTAATAGCTTATTATTTATAGCTAACTGCCAAGTAGGATCGCTTGGCGATAGCGTGACTTTAAGCGGTGCACTTTTTTGGCTTGCATATGCGTTAGTAATACCTAATAAAGGCAAAGAGCACATCAGCGAAGTATAAAGGGTACGGGTAAGTGATTTAGGCAGTTTAATTGCGTTCATATTTTTCATTTTGTTGGTGCTTAAGGTTTAAATTCTATTGGCCAAATAAAGCGAGCTCGTACTGTTTCGCCTTCTTTTTTTGGTGCGCTAAAACGGCTTTGCTTTATAATTTTATCAATGGCGGGTTTAAGCTCAGGGTAAGGGTTTTGTACAACCTCTATTAAGCTTACTCTACCGCTTTCGTCTATAAATACATCAAGCTTTACTGTAAATACATCGACACCTTGGCGAGTTAAACTTTTTGGTAAAACCGCCTTAACAGGGGTAAGTAGATTAGGTAGTCCATCGAGCTGGTTTAAGCTAAAGGCATCCCAATTTACACTCATTGATTGCCATTGTGGCGCGTTAACTTTTACGCTTGGCGTATCGGGTTTTACAATGCTTAAATTGCTTTTAATTTTAACGTTGACTGCTTGAATTGACGCGCCTGCACCTTGCACTTTTAAGCTTTGCATAGGCTCGCTACTTTGCTGCTGCGATACTGAAGGCGGTGGAGGAGGTAGAGCAACCATCGCTATTTCGCGCACAACTACTTTGTCTTGCATGTGGTGCTCAGCCATTTGCCCTAACCACAACAATAACAATGCTGCGCTAAGTACTATTAAACTAAGGCCAAACGCAAAAAACGGATGGCGGTTATTTTTTGTTTTATTAGTTGAGCTAAACGTGTGCATATTATTGCTTGGTCGCTAAATTAACTTGCGAGGCACCGGCAAGTTTTGCTTCGTCAATTACTTGCACTAATAGCTCTGTAGGTACTGTTTTATCTGCTTGAATAACCACAGGGCGTTGCTGCTGTTTTAGCATTTGCTCTACACTTGTGCGTACACCTGCTACGCCAATTTGGCTGCCATCAAAAAATACTTGTTGAGAGTCGGTTATTGCTAAAAATATAACTTGTTGTTCAAGACGACTGGCCGATACTGCTTGTGGTTTATCTACCTCAACGCCGCTTTCGCGTACAAATACGGTTGTAACAATAAAAAATATTAGCAATATAAATACCACATCAAGTAGCGGCGACATATCGATATGTTGCCCTGCTTCTTGCTCTAGCTTGTGCTTTAATCGTGATTGCATAGTGTTACCCTAACTGTTTACTTAACGTATGTAATTTAGGATTACGTTGCGAGTAGGCTAAATAAGCCTGCATTAACCACGCCGGTATGGCGCACACAAGGCCAAGTTGAGTGGTTAATAGTGCATCGCCTATGGCATCACTCATTAGTTCGTTATGACCAAGCGCCATGACTTTAAAGGTATCAAGTAAACCAACGATAGTGCCCAGCAAGCCTAATAAAGGAAGCGCTGCGGTTAATATAGAGCTAACTTCTTGCCAGTAGCCGTTTCGGTTCGCCTGATACTGCTTGAGGTGCAATAAATCATGAAAAGTCAGTTGGTACACAACCAAAGCTAATAACAAAATACACCAACAAATAGGGTTGCTAACGATTTGCTCAAACATGGTTTTCTCCTTGTTCTAGCTGGCTTAGTTGTAATGCAAAACCTTCGAGCTGGCTGTAATACGCTTTTGCTTTGCGCGATAGCAGTGCATTTAAAACCAGTGCTGGTATAGCAACAACTAAACCTAACTCGGTAGTAATAAGTGCTTGTGCAATACCGCCCGATACAACCTCAGGATCGCCCGATCCAAATAAGGTCATCATTTTAAAGGTTTCGATCATGCCGCTTACAGTACCTAATAAGCCTAATAGGGGAGCGACGGCTGCTGTTACAGCTATAGCGCCTATAAAGTTATCAAGCTTGTGTTTATCGTGTATTAGCTGGTTAAACAATTGATCGTCTCGTACTTGGCCTTTCTCGCTTTGCAGCGTTAGGTTAAATAATTGCTGCTGCATGCCTGAAAACTCGCTGCTATTTTTACTTTTAAAGTGCGTTTGTAACTGCATTTGCGAGTGCATTTTAATTTTGCTTAAACGCAGAAGTTGAGCCGCTTTTATTAGTGCAATGGTCAACGCAAAACAGGCAAATAAAATGATAGGAATAGCCCATAAACCGCCTTTTTCTAGGTGTTCTAAAGGACTTTCTTGCTGAGCTTGGCTGGTTACTAAATGCGTTAAGCTCGGATCAAAGCTAAGTAACGTTTCACCTACACCGTTTTGATTTAGAGTGTTATCAAGCGGGTTGTCGTCATGGCTTGATTGTACCAATGCCACTTTTAATGCGTTCGATTCATTGTCTAAATTTAATAAACCCATTAGCTTAGGTGTTTGCGTGCTAAACCATGCAACAGGACCTATTTGAAGTGTATTCGCTTGGGTAAGTTCGCCATTGCTAAGTACCACCGCTTGTTTTTTAAAGCGAGGGTAAAGCGCTTGCTCTTGGTTATTAATAAAGGAGAGGACTTGGCTTAATAATTCGTTTTGATTATTACTTGCTTGCTCGTTATTCAAAGCTTTATTGCTATTTTGGCGAACAAATCGGCTAAGTAAGTTTAATTGGTACTGCTGTTGCTGCTGCCAGGTGTCTAACCGTGTTTGTAACTGGTTAAGGCTTAAGGTGTTTTCGTCAGCTAAACGGCGGTTAACAGCGGCTTGTTCGCGTAATTTGCTAAGCGACTGCTGCTTGGTGAATATTTGCTTTGCAAGGCTCGCTTGCTCTTCAGCAATGCTCTTTTGAGTACTACTTAAGCTGCGTTGTGCGGTTTTTATATCGTTTAGTACGCTTTGCTTAGCTTGCTCACTTGTTGCTGCTAACGCTAAATTGCAGCTAGTAAATAAGATAATGGCGCTAAAAGCTTTAATTTTTTGGCAAAAAGTCATTATTTAGCTCCTTGCTGTGCGTTATTTTTATAACTTAGCATTGGAAGCGTTACCCAATCAGCAGCGCGCTTTTTTTGTTGCACTGCAATACCTAGCGCTACTTGCTCTGCGTTAATACTGTTATCAAACTCCCACTGCCAACCTAAGTCACTAGGAAAGCCAATACCTGCATAACTTAAATCTTCACTAACAAACCATGCTTGTGCGGCGCCTAAATATAGCTGTTTAACCCAAACTTCTTGGCCGTCGGGGTGCTTAATTGCCATTTCGTGAATTGAAATACGTTGCTGAAATTCATTTAGTAAGGTCAGCATTTTTAGCGCTGTTTGTAATTTATCGGTGGTGCTTAGTTGTGAGTCGGCTAAATCGCCTGCATTTTTCCAGCTGTTTAGCAGCGGAGGCGGCAGCTGCACTTGCAACGAAAGTAACTGCTGGCTGATTTGTTTTAACTGGCTGTTTAAATTTTGTTGATCTTTTTCAAGTTTGCCTTGCTGAGTAACGAGCTGTTCACGCTTTTTGCTAAGGTCGCTTGAGTTTTTTTCGCGGTTTTTATTAAGGGTACTAAGCTGCTCTTGTTCAGCTTTTAATAGCGTAAGAGTTTGTTCCATACTGCTTTTTTGTTCAAGCCAATGTGTATTTAATTCACTTGTTTGGTTCTCTATTTTTAGCCATTTATCAACGAGTTGCTCTAATTCGCTAACGGTATCTGCTTTTACTGCCATAGTGCTACATAGTGCAACTACCGCACATATTGGTTTAATTAAGCTTCGCATTACTTAACAACAATCCTGAAAGTTACGACAACAAGTAAACATACTGATTTACAACAAACTCAATCATTTTTAGAGGGGAAACCCGATGTTAGCGACATTAAAATTTCTTATTTATAACAACTAAATAGAAAGGTTTTTCTGCTGGCGATAAGGGTTTTAGCCTCAAAATAGCTTTTTAAATTAAGTGTATTAGCATTACTTGTTAAATTTTGAGTATGTATACAATATAAGAATTTACACAGCAATACAACTGATAATAATTATCGTTTACATTATTTTGTTGCGGTGGTAGGATTTTGCTCGAAATCACACATAGCACCTTTAGGTCAGTCACTTTTTGCTTACTTAAAGGCAAAAAAATAACTACGGAGTAACCATGAGTAAGCCATCGAATAAAGGAAATACCTACGTGAAGCCAATTGCAGCAGTTGTTACAGCTACGCTTTCAGCTTGGGCAAATGCGCAAGATGTTCAAGAGCTGTCGGTAACTAAAGCTGAGACTAAAACTGAGTCTAGCTATGTTGTAGAAGAGTCTACATCGCATAAATATACTCAGCCACTTTTAGAGACTGCAAAAACTGTAACGGTAATTAACCAAGCAGTAATGAAAGACAGAAACGTAGATAGCCTTCGTGATGCTTTACGTAACGTATCGGGTATTTCTTTAGCTGCTGGTGAAGGCGGCGCACCGACTGGCGATAGCATGTCTATTCGCGGCTTTAGCGCAACAAACGACATTTTTGTGGATGGTATTCGTGATGTGGCAGGTTACACACGTGATATTTACAATATTGAAGCGGTTGAAGTGGCAAAAGGCCCTGGCTCTGCGGTTTCTGGGCGTGGTGCAACCGGTGGTAGTGTTAACCTAGAAAGCAAAAAAGCAAAGCTTGATAGCTTTAACGACGTATCACTTCGTTTAGGTACAGAAAACGATTACCGTGGTCGTTTTGATACTAACATTCAAGTAAACGACACAAGCGCACTACGTATCAATCTTCTTACTGATAAAGGTGATGTTGCAGGGCGTGATCATGTTGAGAATGAAACAAATGCTGTTGCGTTTGCATTTGCAACAGGGCTTGGTACAAACAGCCGTTTTGATTTAAACCTAGAGTATCAACGCCAAGATAATTTACCAGATTATGGTATTCCTTGGGTCTATAGTGATACGCCAGTAGCTGAGCTTGCAGATAGTGCGCGCTCACCTTCACCTGTCGACTTTGATAACTTTTACGGTAATATTTACCGTGATTACG
Organism: Pseudoalteromonas sp. MMG006; assembly: GCF_018101025.1. Lineage (NCBI taxonomy): Bacteria > Pseudomonadati > Pseudomonadota > Gammaproteobacteria > Alteromonadales > Pseudoalteromonadaceae > Pseudoalteromonas > Pseudoalteromonas sp. MMG006. The sequence continues at coordinate 64,239 of NZ_JAGJEJ010000003.1, read as the reverse complement.
AAGATATTGAAGCTTACTCAACAACTGCTCGTTACGAGTATGACTTTTCTCAAAACACGATGCTACGTGTGCAAGGCCGTTTAGGTGAAGTTAAGCGTGAGTCAGTAACCACTGCACCGCGTTATTTCTCGGTCACAACAGACACTGATATTACCTTTGCTGATGAAAAAACACGTGATACACAAAACTCACTTGCAGCAATACAGGTTGATTTAATAGGTAACTATGAGTTTGCAGGTTTTACTCACGATGTTGTAGTAGGTGTTGAACTAGCTAACGAAACATTTACACGCCACAACTTTGTAGCAACTACGCCAGATAACCTAATTGAAGATGAAATACGTAACGACTTATACAATCCTGATGCCACAATTGCATTTACGGGTGTGTATGGCCGTGACGGTACAAGCATCGAAGCTAAAGCTAAAAACCAAGCTATTTATGCATTTGATACAGTGACACTTAACAAGCAATGGGAAGTTACAGGCGGAATTCGCTTTGATAGCTTCACTACGGATTATCACAACGATTATAATGATCCAAGCGCTTTAATTTCTACAAGTGACGACTTATTTAGCTGGAATGCAGCTGTAGTATATAAACCTACAGAAAACGGCAGTGTATATCTAGGCGCAGGTAACTCATTTAATCCATCGGCTGAAAGTCTTACGGTATCTACGCGTTCAAATGCGGCTGATTTAGACGCTGAAGAAAGTCGCAGTTATGAATTAGGTACTAAGTGGAGCCTGATGGATGGCCGCCTGCAAACTAATGCTGCACTTTTCCGTACTGAAAAAACCAATGCCCGTACTGATGACCCATTTGCAGATAGCTCAAGTGACGAAATACTCGGTGGTGAGCAGCGCGTACAAGGTTTAGAGCTTTCAGCAACGGGCCTAATTACTAAAGAGTGGACTGTCATTGCCTCATACACTTACCAAGATAGCGAAGTAACTAAAGCATTAGGCGACGACGCAACTCAAATTGGTAACGAGCTTGCACGTACGCCTAAAAATAGCGCAAGTGTTTGGACTACGTACGATATGTCGGATAAGTTATCGTTTGGTTTAGGTGCGCAGTATGTAGGTGAGCGTTACAACGGGACTACGTCAACACGTTCTCGTGCGCCAGGTTATACTATTTTTGACCTGATGGTTGCGTATGAGATATCAAAGGATTTGAGCCTGCAGTTTAATGGTGAAAACCTAGGTGATAAAGATTACGTTGATCAGTTAGGTGGTGGGCACTTTGTACCAGGCGATGGTCGTAAGTTTAGCTTAACAGCAAGCTACTCTTTCTAAGAGTAAAATTAAGTACGGCATAAAAGGGCAGAGTTAACTCTGCCCTTAATTATTTGATGAAAATGTGAGAGGGCGCACATGCTAGTTAAAATTCCAGAACTACTAACTAAAGACGAAGTGGCTTATTGCCGTGATAAATTACTGGTGGCGCAGTGGGCTGATGGCAGTATTACTGCGGGGCATCAGTCAACCAAAGCAAAAAATAACTTACAATTGCCAGAAAGTAGCCCGGAAGCACAAGAGCTAGGTGAAATTATTATGGGTGCATTAGCGCGTAATAATTTATTTATGTCGGCAGCGCTGCCTGCAAAAATTTTTCCGCCACTATTTAACTGCTATCAAGGCGGCCAATCGTTTGGTGTGCATGTAGATAATGCAATTAGACAAGTGCCGGGTACGCCTGTAAAAATTCGTACAGATGTATCAATGACGTTATTTATTAACGACCCTGAAGACTATGAGGGCGGTGAACTTGTTATTGAAGACACTTATGGCTCACATAGCGTAAAGCTGCCAGCAGGCAGTATGGTGTTGTACCCTTCAACGAGTTTACATCGTGTAATGCCAGTAACGAGTGGGCGAAGATTAGCCTCATTTTTTTGGCTGCAAAGCATGGTAAACAGCGACGAAAAACGTGGTTTGTTATTTGATTTAGATATGTCGATTCAAAGTTTGCGCAGCAAAGTAGAAGATAGCCCAGAGATTATTCAGTTAACGGGTGTGTACCATAACTTGTTAAGGCAATGGGCGCAGACATAACAAAAATATTTATTGTCAGATGTTAGATGTAAGTAATTAAAAGCTTCGCTTTTCGCGTGAGCAAGCTCTACGCCTACCGGCAAAGTTTAACATCGTGGTTTGATTAACTTGTTGGCGCGACGCGCAAAGCGCGTAATTTTATGTGTTTGTGTCATCTCATTCGCTCCTCTTTTACTTCTCTTTGTGCAATCATATTTTAAGTCGTTTATTCACAAAGAGACTAAGAGGGCGCTGCGCTTTAGAGAAGCAAAGTGGATGCTTAGATTCATCAATTAATAAATGCTTTTAAAGATTAAAAGCTTCGCTTTTCGCGTGAGCAAGCTCTACGCCTACTGGCAAAGTTTAACATTGTGGTTTGATTAACTCGTAGGCGCGACGCGCAAGGTGCGTAATGTATTAAAGATTAGAGCTTTGCTTTTAGCATGAAAAAGCCAGGCGCCTACAATACATTCACGAGGTATTGTAGGCGTGAAGGTGACTAGCCTTTATAACCATTTGGGTTATTTGACTGCCAGCGCCATGTATCTTCCATCATTACGTCAATTCCGCGTACTGCTTCCCAACCTAGTTCATTAAGGGCTTTTTCAGGCGCTGCATAACACGCTGCAATATCACCAGGGCGACGAGGGGAAACCTGATAAGGCACAGCCTGATCGCTTGCTTTAATAAATGCATTAACCATTTGTAGTACAGAGTAACCGTTACCAGTACCTAGGTTATAAACTAATGCACCCGTGCTGTTGGCAATTTTATCAAGCGCTTTTAAGTGGCCAATAGCTAAATCTACAACGTGTATATAGTCGCGCACACCTGTGCCATCAACTGTGTCATAGTCATCGCCAAATACGGCAAGTTGCTTTAATTTACCCACAGCAACCTGTGCAATAAACGGTAAAAGATTATTTGGGATACCGTTAGGATCTTCGCCAATTAAACCTGACTCATGGGCACCAACAGGGTTAAAGTAACGCAAAATAGCAAATGCAAAGCGCTCATCTGATTTAGCGATATCTTGTAGCATCATTTCAACCATTAACTTTGACGTACCGTATGGGTTTGTTGTGCCACCCACGGGGAAATCTTCTTTAATCGGTAAGCTTGCAGGGTCGCCGTAAACAGTTGCTGAAGAGCTAAATACTAATTTAAATACGCCCGCATCACGCATTGCATCTACAAGCGTTAGCGTACCTTGTACGTTGTTTTGGTAATACTCTATAGGTTGAGCAACTGACTGGCCAACTGACTTTAAGCCCGCAAAGTGTATAACGCTATCTATTGAGTGCTTTTTAAATATTGAGTCTAAAAAAAACTTATCGAGAATGTCGCCTTGGTAAAATGTGGCTGCTTTACCAGTAATTTGTTTTACACGTGCAAGCGATTCTTTAGATGCGTTGCTTAAGTTATCAACGACAATTACGTCGCTGCCTTGCTGTAAAAGCTCTAAAACGGTATGTGAGCCAATGTAGCCTGCTCCACCTGTTACTAAAATTGCCATGAATACTCCGTGGATACCTTTTTCAATTACCTTAATTTCACCATAAATACTGATAATTTACATGCTTTATTTATAACTTTTATCGTTTATAGCGGTCATAGTGAGGGGGGAATTGAGTTTGGTTGCGTAACGTTCAATTAGTTCAATCATTAAGTTATAGTTAATAAGTGACTGCTAAACTTTAGTATATTATTGCAGGGCTTAGTCTAAATAATTAGCAACAGCCCCTTTGGAGAGTGTTATGAATTCAGTAAAAAAAATAGCTATGGTAATGTGTCTCACTTTACCTGTATTTGCTAACGCTGGAGAGTCTGTTGTTAAGTGGCAAGATTTTAAAGATTATCGTGATGTACGCGCTTCTAACCAAGGTAAATCGTCGTATCATAAACAGATAAAAACACAGTTTGAAAAGCATTTTTCTAAATTGGTGGAGCAACTTCCAAAAGATTATAAGCTAAACATAGAAATAACGGATATTGACCTAGCTAGTGATGTACGCTTTGGCGGTGTGGATGAAATACGTGTCGTAAAACCTATTTATTTTCCGCGCTTAAAGCTTAATTACTCGCTAACCGATAAAGACGGTAGCGTAATAAGCGAAGCAAACGATGTAGAGCTTAAAGATATGGGCTTTATGGATAAAATAAAAATGGGTCGTGATGAGTCATTTTATTATGAGAAACGCTTAATTACAGAGTGGTTTGGCGAGCAAATATTACCAAATTTAGATTAAATAATAATGCCGCTAAATAGCGGCATTTTTTCATAGCGGCATTTTTTCTGCGCTTTACTTAAACGTCGCTAACAGCGTTAGTAACTGCTGTAATTTAAGTACTGTTGTTTTAAGCTTTTCTTCATTAAAACCATCAGTGCTTAAGCTTTCTACATCGGCTGCTACATCAAGTACGTATGGTTTAAAGCGTTTAGCTTCAAAACTAAATCCGGCATCAGCTGGGAACAAGGCTTTAAATTTACCATGGCCTTGTTGCTGTAGCTCATCTAGTTTTTTGTCTGCATCAAGTGCTTGGCGATAAACAATTTTTAAATTAGCGTTGAGTTGTTCAATTATTGAATCCATGGATTTCCTAAAGCTATGTACTGCATTGCCGATATAGTACTTGGATTACATTAAAATGTCAGGTTGATTAAGGCTTATAACATGAATATATCAGGTGGAAACCTACCCGCTATGTCTAGCTCTGGCCAAGGTGGTGAAGTTTATACAGCAGCTTTATCTAAAAAGCAGCAGTTAGCTGATGGCGCAGCAGCACTTGCACTTATTGAAGGTGCTGCACAATCAACAAGCGCGCAAACACCGGCTCAGTCGGTCACTGCAACGCTTGGCAATAATATAAACGTGTACGTTTAAATTAGCTTAAGGTCGATAGGTGTTTTGCTTTTTTGACCACCTATTTCTCTTACTAATTTAGGCACTAAAAATCCAGGCAGGGCTTTTAATAGCTCTGCCATTATTTTTATGGCTTGCTCTTCGTTAATATCAAAGTGGCTTGCGCCTTCAACCTTATCTAACAAATACAAATAATAGGGTAGTACGTCGGCATCAAATAACGCCTCGCTTAAATTTATTTGAGCATCAACGGTATCATTCACATCTTTTAAAATAACCGCTTGGTTTAATAATATAACGCCTGCTTGCTTAAGCTTTTGCATGGCGGCTTTAAACTCGTCGTCTATTTCGTTGGCGTGATTTATATGGTTAATAAATACAATTTTTAGCGGTGATTGTTGTAGCCTCGCGCATAGCTCATTGGTAATACGCGCAGGTATTACAACGGGTAAACGGCTATGTATTCGCATACGCTTAATCTGTGGTAACTGCTCAAGCTCATCTAAAAACCAGCTAATGGCATCGTCTTTGGCCATGAGTGGGTCGCCACCACTTAAAATCACTTCGTTTATGTTGGTATCCGATTTTATATAACTCAGTGCGTCAAGAAGACTTTTTTTATTAAGTTGGTTTTCTTTATACGGAAAGTGGCGCCTAAAACAGTAACGGCAATTTACCGCACAGCCAGTTTTAAACATCACTAAAACACGCGATTTATACTTATGTAAAAGCCCTGGTTGGGAGTTGTCTTGCTCAAGCAGTGGGTCTTTATTAAAACCGGATTTAGTCATAAATTCTTGGTGGCGCGGCATAACTTGTAGTAATAAGGGATCGTTTGCATCACCTTTGCGCATTTTTTTTATAAAAGGGACTGGCACGCGCACCGCAAATAAACTGCGAGCTTTTAGGTCGTTTTCATGGGCTTGGCTCGATAAACCGACCATTTCAAGCAAGGTTTTTGGGCAGGTAACTACATTTGCTAATTCTTTTTGCCAGTTTTTATGCAAATTTGCTTCATTTCTTTGTATCATTGGCACGTAGATTACTCGAAAAAATATAAATAGAGGAAACGATGGCGAATTATAGCACCAACGAGTTCAAGGGCGGCCTAAAAATTATGATGGACGGCGAACCTTGCAGTATCTTAGAAAATGAAATGGTAAAACCTGGTAAAGGCCAAGCGTTTAACCGTGTTCGTATCCGTAAACTTATCTCTGCTAAGGTGCTTGAAAAAACCTTTAAATCGGGTGAATCAGTTGAAGGCGCCGATGTAATGGATACCGACTTAGCGTACCTATACACAGACGGTGAGTTTTGGCATTTCATGAACAACGAAACATTTGAACAAATTGCCGCTGACGAAAAAGCACTAGGTGATGCAGTTAAATGGTTAGTTGAAAACGATGTATGTACAATTACATTATGGAACGGCAGCCCAATTGCGGTTACTCCACCTAACTTTGTTGAGCTTGAGATCACTGAAACCGATCCAGGCCTTAAAGGTGATACAGCGGGCACAGGTGGAAAACCTGCAACGCTTACAACAGGTGCAGTAGTACGTGTTCCATTATTCGTACAAATTGGCGAAGTTATTAAAGTAGACACTCGTAGCGGTGAATACGTAGGCCGTGTTAAGTAATACTTAACTCAGCTAAATAAATCCCGGCTTAAGCTGGGATTTTTTTTGGAGAAAATATGTCAGCAACACTTTGGGCCCCAAGCGCAAGCATAGAAACACTTAAACAGCGCGCGGCAATATTACGTACTATTCGTGAGTTTTTTTATACGCGTAATGTAATGGAAGTAGAAACACCTAGCTTAAGCGGTGCAAGCGTCACCGATGTGCATTTAGCGAGTTTTAATACTACTTTTGTAGGCCCTGGCCACGCTGGTGGCTTGCCGCTTTATTTGCAAACATCGCCTGAATTTGCAATGAAACGTTTACTAGCAGCAGGCTCTGGGCCAATATTTCAGCTTTGTAAGGCATTTAGAAACGAAGAAGCGGGGAGCCATCATAACCCTGAGTTTACTATGCTTGAATGGTATCGCCCTGGGTTTGATGAGTTTGCATTAATGGATGAAATGGATGAGCTAATGCAGCTCATTTTAAATGTAGAGCCTGCAGAGCGATTGACTTACCAGCAAGCGTTTGAGCAAGTGTTAGCGCTTGATCCATTAACAGCTACGCTTACGCAATTACAAGCACTTGCCAGCGAACACGGCTTTGCCGATATAGCCAAAAACGAAACAAATAAAGACACCTTATTGCAGCTGTTATTTTGTATGAAAGTAGAGCCAACTATTGGGCAAACTAAACCGTGTTTTGTATATCACTTTCCAGCATCTCAAGCGGCACTTGCACAAATTTGTGAACATGATGCACGCGTAGCTGGTCGCTTTGAGCTTTATTATAAAAATATGGAATTAGCGAACGGCTTTAATGAGTTAACTAATGCTAAAGAGCAGGCAAAACGCTTTGACGAAGATAACGCATACCGTGCTGACAATGGTTTAAACCACGTGCCCATGGATAAGCGTTTAATAGCCGCACTTGAGCACGGACTGCCAAAGTGTGCAGGTGTTGCAATGGGAATAGACAGGCTAGTAATGCTTGCAACTGATAAAGATAAAATTAAAGACGTAATCGCGTTTGATGTTCAAAGAGCATAATGCCTAGCCTGTAGGCGCACAGCTTGCTGGCGCGTTAAAGCGAAGCTTTAAAAAGTTGTCCGATTATGCCGTTTATACTCAATTTAAGTAATTAGAAGCTGCGCTTCTCACGAGAGCAAGCTCGACGTCTACAAATAAAAACACCGCGCTTTAATTAAGCGCGGTGTTTTCTAATCTTTAACTGACAACTATCAGTTTTATTTTAAAGCTCTAGCGTAAACGTTACACCCGCTACGCGAGGTTCGCCTAATTGTACGTAGGTATGTGTTTCGTAACCATCAAGTGGATCGTTACCAAACTCAAAGCCGCGTGTTGGTACTGTTTCGTCAAATACGTTACGAGCCCATGCACGTACTGCCCACATGTCGGCTTCGTAGCCAACACTTAGGTTAACTAAATTGCTGTTTGGCGCTTGTGAGTTATGGCTATCTGAGAAGTAATAATCGTCCTTACCTTCAACACCAATCATCCCGTACAGCTCATTAGTAAAGTTGTAACGTGCGCTAAACGCGTATTGGTATTTAGGTGATTGTGCTTGCTCACGGCCGTCTTGGTTTAAGCCCGATTGCGTTACAAAGTCGTCAATTTCTGTATTTAAGTAACCAGCGCTACCCGTTAAAAATAAATCTTCAGTAAGTTGGTAACTGCCTTCAATTTCTAAGCCGTAGTTACTACCCGAGCTTGCGTTATCAACATAACCTGTAAACTGCTGGTTTTCTACTTGCCATGCTTTTAATTGAATGTTGTCGCGATGCATATAAAACGCCGCTAAACGCAGGGTGAATTTATCATCAAGCGATGAGCCCTTAACGCCAAACTCGCCACTCCAAAGGTATTCAGGGTCAAAGCTTGTGTGTTGCTGGAAAAAATCAGCACTTAAGTTTAAGCCTTCATCTTTAGCTTTAGCGAGTGCTTCTGAGTTAATGCCGCCAGCTTTATAACCACGAGTAATGCTTGTGTAGATCATGGTACGATCAATTACTTGGTACTCAAGTGCTACTTTACCGCCGACCATTACATCGTCTGTATCTTCGATAAAGCCGTTACTGTCGGTGTAATCACCTTGATATTGTTCAACACGTAAACCTGTAATTAACGTGGTTTTAGGCCCAATAGGCGTAGCTAATTGGCCATATAGAGCTAAATTACTGGTTTCGTAGGCTGATGCAAATGGGCTTGCAAGCCATGTGTATTCGCGCTCTAAATCTACATCGCGGTTTTGGTAATAAACACCTGCAACCCAGTTACCTGTTTTAGAATTGAATTGTAAGTTAACTGATTGATCGTCACGATCGCGTGTATAAACATCCGTAGAGCTATAGCCCCAAGGGTGTAAGCCAGCTGCACATAATTGTGGTTCGCTTGGATCGTTACAGACCCAGTCTTCATCAAAGCTATAAAGTAGCTCTGTATCAATGGCTGATAGGTTTAAATTTACGTCAAAGGCATCAAAACCTGTGTAGGTATTATTAATACCAATAGCGTAGCTTTGCTGATTATCTTCACCTGGCTCGTCAGCTACACTATTGCGACTGTTATCAAGCGTAAACGCATCGTAGCCGTTGTTTATATCAATGTAGTGAAGGTTTAATACGGTGTTTAAATGCTCTGTAAGCTGGCTGTTTAGTTTAAAACGCGCTACTTGTTCATCTTGATTTTGTGTTTCGTCATTTAAGTACAGGTTATCAACGTAGCCGTCTGATTTTCTACGAAAGTAACTTACGCGTGCGCTTGTGTCATCTGTTAAGCCTGTACTTGCTGCAAGGCCTGCTTCACGTGAGTTGTACGTGCCCATACCTACTTGTAGTTTTAAACTAGGATCGGCAGTGGCTTGAGCTGATTCCATTTGGATCATGCCGGCCATGCCATCTGCGCCAAAACGTGTGCCTTGCGGGCCACGGTAAATTTCGACTTGGTCAATATCAAACAATAATGAGCTGCCACCAAGGCCTGAATAGTTTATTCCATCAATAACTAAACCAACCGATGGATTAATTGGATCTACGAATTGTGAACGAAGCCCCACACCACGTATTTGAATATAACGACCACGAGAAGCGCCTGAAGTAAAGTTTACGTTAGCTGTACTACCTAGCATTTCGTCTAAGAAATTTGCACCGCGTTGGTTTATTTCAGACTCGCTAAATAGGCTTGCACTGGCACTTAGCGTTTGAATGCTTTCACGTTGAAAGTCGCCAGTTACAACGATTTTTTCAAGGTCGCTGTCATCAGCGTAAGCTACAAGTGGTGCACTAATTAGCGGTAAAAGTGCGGCAGTAATTAAAGACAAACGTAAGTTCATTGGGTTACTTAACTCCATTTTAGGGACTCGTATGGTAGCAATTATTTCAGCACATGTGCTATAAACGCGGCAATTATACGTTAAATAATTAGGATTACTAATATGACCTTTAAAGTTGACTTTAAAGTACGTGATTATGAATGTGACTTACAGGGTATTGTAAATAACAGTGTTTACTTTAATTATTTAGAGCACGCGCGCCACGAGTTTTTATACGCTAAAGGTGTTGATTTTGCTCAATTAGCAAAAGATAAAATTAACCTTGTAGTAATACGTAGCGAAATGGATTACAAACACTCTTTAATACCGGGTGATGAGTTTTACGTGGCTGTAGAGCCTGTACGCATTAGTCGTTTAAAATTTGCGTTTAAGCAAACAGTGGTGCGCAAGCGTGATGAAAAAGTGATGCTTGACGCGCTTGTAACTGGTACTTCGGTAAACGAAAAAGGCCGACCATTTTTACCGCCCGAAATAGATAACCTATTTAAAACCGAGATCTAAATTAAGCTGTTTAACTTTTAAACTATCATAGAACAAAAATTTACATTTAAAACATGCATTTTTAACGGATAAATAGCATAAAAATTGTTACTATGTCGCTAATTAAACAATTAGTTAGTAGTAGTATGAAATTAGCAGCAATACCGATGCTTGTAATCGGTTTATGTGTTGGTTGCGCATCAACAGGGACAGTTACCACTGAGCAGCTAAAGTACACACAATGGCAATTATCAAAGGTTGATGGTTTAGCTATTCCGGCGTCTTATAACGCCTCCATGAGTTTTATCGAAGCACTTCAAGTGAACGGTTTTGCTGGCTGTAATAAGTTTTTTGGCGAAGGCGAACTTGAAAAAAGTAGTTTAACAGTAAGTAAGTTAGGTATGACGCGAAAGTCGTGCGGTGAAGAGCTTGACGAGTTTGAGCAGCAGCTACTAGAGGCTTTAAAACAAGGCGCAGAGCTTAAAATGCAAGACCAACAATTGGTGATGCAAGGCGAGCAAACGTTTGTGTTTATTCCAAAATAATTTTTGAGTTTTTAAAAACTAGCCCCTTGCAGGCAATTTTTAACTGGCGTACACTCAGCGCAGATTAGACGAATTATTTGTCAGATCAACGAACAAATTTTATATATCAATACTTGTCGGAGTGCCTAAGTTTAATTTAGGCTGAGATCGCGAAAGCGGGATCCGTGAACCTGATCAGGTTAATACCTGCGTAGGGAACAAGCTGCCTAAAACGGGACGCTTGTGCGTCTTTTTTTATGCGCACAACAAAATGTCATCTTTTAGGCCGCAAAGTAGCATTACAGCTGCTTTACGATCTTTCTCTATTCCTTATGGAATATCTGACAAGACAACCCATTAAGCAATGAGGTAAGTCATGTCAAACACTACAAATAAATCAACACGCAGAGAGACGCGCGCAGCCGCATCTGACTATATTTACAATTTAACGGGCCAGCCGTTTCCAAGCTCGCATAAAGTTTATGTAGAAGGCAGCCAGCTGGGCGTGCGAGTAGGTATGCGCGAAATTACATTAAGCGACACCTTTATCGGTGGCACCGACGAAAACCCTGTGTATGAACCTAATGATCCGCTACGTGTTTACGACACATCGGGCCCGTATACCGATCCTAATTTTGAATTAGATGTGCGCAAAGGCCTGCCTAAATTTCGTGAGCAATGGATACAAAACCGAGATGACACCGAAATACTCGATTCGGTCACCTCGCAGTTTGCGCAGCAACGTATGGCTGATGACGGACTTGATCATATTCGTTTTGATCATTTACCAAAAATTCGCCGTGGTAAAGCGGGCAAAAATGTAACGCAAATGCATTATGCTCGCCAAGGCATTATCACCCCTGAAATGGAGTACGTGGCAGTACGCGAAAACATGGGACGTGCACAAATTCGTGAAGAGTTATTAGCAGCCCAGCATAAAGGCGAGTCGTTTGGTGCGAGCATTCCTGATTTCATTACCCCTGAATTTGTACGCGACGAAATTGCACGAGGCCGCGCTATTTTACCTAACAACATTAACCATCCAGAAACTGAGCCGATGATAGTGGGGCGTAATTTTTTAGTAAAAGTTAACGCCAATATTGGTAATTCATCGGTAAGTTCATCAATCGAAGAAGAAGTAGAAAAAATGGTGTGGTCTACCCGTTGGGGCGCCGATACCGTAATGGATTTATCTACCGGGCGTTATATTCACGAAACGCGTGAGTGGGTAGTACGCAATTCACCAGTGCCAATTGGTACAGTACCGATTTATCAAGCGCTTGAAAAAGTAAACGGTGTGGCTGAGGACTTAACGTGGGAAATTTTCCGCGATACGCTTATAGAGCAAGCCGAGCAGGGCGTTGATTACTTTACTATTCATGCCGGTGTATTGCTGCGTTATGTGCCAATGACGGCAAAACGTGTTACCGGTATTGTATCGCGCGGTGGCTCAATTATGGCTAAGTGGTGTTTAGCACACCATAAAGAAAACTTTTTATACACCCACTTTGAAGATATTTGCGAAATTTTAAAACAATACGATGTGTGTTTTTCACTCGGTGATGGCCTTCGTCCAGGCTCTATTGCCGATGCCAACGATGAGGCGCAATTTAGTGAGTTACGTACCTTAGGTGAGCTGACTAAAATTGCATGGAAGCACGACGTACAAGTCTTTATTGAAGGCCCAGGGCATGTGCCAATGCACATGATTAAAGCCAATATGGATGAGCAATTAAAACATTGCGACGAAGCACCATTTTACACATTAGGCCCATTAACGACCGATATTGCACCAGGGTACGACCATATAACATCGGGTATAGGAGCTGCGCAAATAGCGTGGTACGGCTGTGCAATGCTTTGCTATGTAACACCAAAAGAGCATTTAGGCTTGCCTAATAAAGAAGATGTTAAAGAAGGCTTAATCACCTATAAAATTGCAGCGCATGCCGCCGATTTAGCAAAAGGACACCCTGGGGCGCAAGAGCGTGATAATGCATTATCGAAAGCGCGCTTTGAATTTAGATGGCATGATCAATTTAATATTGGTTTAGACCCTGAACGTGCCCGTGAATACCACGATGAAACACTTCCGCAAGAATCAGGCAAAGTTGCACACTTTTGTTCTATGTGTGGCCCTAAGTTTTGCTCAATGAAAATTAGCCAAGAAGTGCGTGATTACGCAAAAGACTTAGAAGTTAATGGTATTGATCCTAATAATGCAGGTGAAGCAATAGAGATCAAAATGATTGATGTAGAAGCACAAATGAAAGCAAAGTCTGAAGAGTTTAAGCAAACTGGCTCAGAGATTTATCATAAAGCGATATAGGTTCAGTGCAAGTTGCGCGTTAGCTAATTTAAGTAACGCGTAGCTTATTTGCTAAAAGGAGGTTTTATGTTTTACAACATTGCGGTGGTAGGCTTTGGCCTAGCTGGTCGGTTAGCTGCACTTGAACTTAGCAAATGTCATCATGTGACTGTATTTGAAGCGGATGATGAGCAAACGCAAAATAGTGCCGGTAAAGTGGCTGCGGCTATGCTGGCACCGTTAGCCGAGTCGGTGTTATGTGAGACTGATTTAGCAATTATGGGGCTTAACTCACTAAAGCGCTGGCCAGAAATAATAAGCGAACTTGAAAGTGACGTTTTTTTTCAGCAGCAAGGCACATTAATCGTTGCGCATCAGCAAGATAAAGGCGACCTTCAGAGTTTTACTCAGCGAATAAAGCCAATAGCAGGGCATAGCGCACAGGTATTAAACGCTCAACAAATAGCGCAGTTAGAGCCTGAACTTACTAATCGTTTTAACCAAGGTGTGTTTTTACCTTGCGAGGGACAAATAGATAACCAAGCCTTTTATAAAGCAAGTTTTAGCATGCTCAATAAACGTAAAGTTAAGTTTGTATTTAATCAGCGAGTCAGTATTAAAAACGGCGAGATTAATAATCGGGCATTTGATTATATTATTGATTGTAGAGGCTTAGGTGCTAAAACGGACAAACCAGTTAGAGGGGTGCGCGGTGAGGTGGCTAGGTTACATGCGCCAGAGGTAAATTTAACGCGGCCGGTGCGTTTAATGCACCCACGTTATCCAATTTACATAGCGCCAAAGCCTAATAATGAATATGTAATTGGTGCTACCGAAATAGAATCTGACGATAATGGCCCTGCGACTGTGCGCTCAACGCTTGAATTACTTTCGGCTGCTTATACGGTACACAGTGGATATGCTGAGGCACGATTACTCAATATTCAAACCGGTTTACGCCCGGCTTTTAGTGATAATCGCCCTACTGTTTTGAAAGAGGGTAATGTAATTAGTATTAATGGCTTATACCGCCACGGTTATATGCTAGCACCGGCACTCGTGGCAGACGCACTTGCAAAAATAGGATAAGTACCTAATGAATATAACAATTAATGGTGAGTTGCTAACTATTAAAGGCGCATCGCTTGTTAAAGTATTACAAAGTTTTGGTGCAAAGCCTCCATTCGCTGTTGCTATTAACGGTGAATTTATTCCACAAAGCCTGCACGACAGCACCAATATTAACGATGGTGATAGCATAGAATTGTTATCGCCTATTCAAGGTGGGTAGCATTATGCAAAGTAACGATTACTTAACTATTTATGGTGAGCAACTAAGTAGCCGGCTATTAATAGGTTCTGCACTTTACCCATCTCCAGCGGTGATGGAAGAGTCGATTAGTGCCTCTGGCGCGCAAATAGTGACAGTGTCATTAAGGCGCCAACAAAGTGCAGCAGCTGGGGATGACTTTTGGCAATTAATTAAAAATACCGGTCTTAAAATACTCCCCAATACGGCAGGGTGCCATAGTGTGAAAGAAGCCGTTACGCTTGCTAAAATGTGCCGTGAGGTATTTGCCACCGATTGGATTAAGCTTGAACTCATTGGCGATGACTATAACTTACAGCCCGACCCTTTTGCGCTATTAGAGGCAACAGAAATATTAATTAATGATGGCTTTAAAGTATTGCCCTACTGCACTGATGATTTAGTTCTTTGCCAGCGTTTAAATGAGTTAGGTTGTGAAGTGCTTATGCCATGGGGCGCGCCTATAGGCACCGGGAAAGGGCTTTTAAATAGCTATAATTTAAAAACAATTCGCGAACGCTTACCAAATACAACATTGATTGTTGATGCGGGGCTTGGTTTACCTTCACATGCCAGCCAAGCACTCGAATTAGGGTATGATGCGGTATTATTAAATTCAGCGATCGCAGGGGCGGGTTGCCCAATTACGATGAGCCGCGCATTTAAAGCCGCAGTGGAGGCTGGGCGCTTTGCATATAATGCCAAAGCAATGCCTGAAAAAGAGTTAGCAGCCCCCTCAACCCCTACAATGGGTATGCCGTTTTGGCATCAGCAGTAAGGAAATAAAGAGTATGAATAATCTAGTGTGGACAATTGCCGGCTCTGACTCTGGCGGTGGTGCAGGTATTCAGGCCGATATAAAAGCAATGCAAAGCTTTGGTGTACATGGTTGCACTGCAATTACTGCGCTTACGGCGCAAAATAGCTTAGGTGTAGAGGCTATTAACGCGGTATCTACCGATATTATTGAATCGCAATTACTGGCGCTTGAAAGTGATATGAAAGCCAAAGTAATTAAAATTGGCATGTTAGCAAATGTGCAGCAAATTCAATTAATAAGCGAGCATATAGCGCATTACAAAGCTAAATGGCCAGTCCCTCCTGTGATTGTTTACGACCCCGTTGCTATTGCCTCAAGTGGTGATGTATTAACAGAAGAAGATACCGTAAGTGCGATTAAAGAATGCTTAATGCCGCTGGTGGATGTGATTACACCTAACACCCACGAAACTCAATTATTAACAGGCGTGTATTTAATTGGCCCAAGCGCTGTTAAAGATGCAGCAAATAAGTTATTAAGTTGGGGTGCAAAAGCGGTTGTTATTAAAGGTGGGCATTGGGATTACCCAAGCGGTTATTGTATTGATTACTGTATCAACAATTTTACGAAAAAGGGTGAAGAGTATTGGCTTGGTAATAAAAAAATTCAAAGCCCTCATAGCCATGGCACAGGTTGCAGCATGGCTTCGGTTATTGCCGCGTGTTTAGCAAAAGACTACCCGCTGAAAGATGCTTTTATTTTAGCTAAAGCTTATATAAACCAAGGCTTAAAGCAGTCAGTTAGATACGGTGAAGGAATAGGCCCGGTTGCGCATACTGCTTTTCCTACAAATTTAGATGATTTTCCACAAGTGATTGAGCCAGGTAGTTGGCTTGGTGATGAGCTTGATTTTGATGTGCCGCTTGAATTTAATATGGCTGCGGATTTTGCGCCCTGTGAGAGTAAAATACTCGGCTTATATGCTGTGGTTAGTAGTATTGACTGGTTAACTAAATGCTTAGAACAAGGCATTAAAACAGTGCAGCTGCGCGTTAAAAATAAAACTGATATTGAGCTTGATGAACTCATAAAACAGGCAGTTGAACTGGGTAAAAAGTACAGCGCTCACGTATTTATAAATGACTACTGGCAGTTAGCTATAAAGCACGGTGCTTATGGCGTGCATTTAGGCCAAGAAGATTTAGAAATTGCTAATTTAGCCGCCATTAAAGACGCGGGTTTAAGGCTTGGGCTTTCTACTCATGGCTTTTACGAAATGCTACGTGCGCACAACTATCGACCAAGTTATATGGCATTTGGCGCAATTTACCCAACCACTACCAAAGATATGACAGGGCAAATACAAGGGCTCGATAAACTTAAAAAGTTTGTGCCGTTAATGCAAAGCTACCCAACGGTTGCCATTGGCGGAATAGATTTAACCCGCGCAAGCGAGGTCGCACAAACAGGAGTAGGCAGCGTTGCGGTAGTACGTGCAATTAGTGAAGCGGATGATTATATTGCTGCGATTAGCGCGCTACAAAGTGCTATAAATCAGCCTAATGGATAAGCTAAGCGATAAAGAAACCCTGCGTTATAGTCGCCATTTATTATTAAAAGAAGTGGGGCTAGAAGGGCAGTTGGCATTAAAAGCTGCAACCGTTGCTGTAATAGGTGCGGGCGGGTTAGGTAGCCCTGCACTTTTGTATTTAGCGGCGGCGGGTATTGGTACGCTTATTTTAATAGACGATGATGCTGTTGAGCTTTCGAACTTGCAACGCCAAGTGCTTTATAAAGTCAATCACTTAGGGCAAAGCAAAGTAGCAGCCGCTGGCAAAGTATTAACAAGCCTTAATAATCAAATACACATAGTGACGCACAATAAAAAGCTTGATGATAACAACGCAGCTGAGCTTTTAAACAATGCCGATGTAGTGCTAGATTGCTCAGATAATTTTGCCACGCGTTATAGTGTTAATCGCTATTGCATTGCCAATAAAACACCGTTAATTGCAGGTGCAGCACTGGCAACGAAAGGGCAATTAATGGGGTTTGATTTTAGGAAAAATAATAGCCCGTGTTATGGCTGTGTTTTTACAAAAAGTGACTCTGCGCCTGTGGTAAATTGTAGTAATGCGGGTGTAATAAGCCCTTTATTGGGTGTTATTGGTTCTATGCAGGCACAACTTACGCTTAATATATTATTAGGGCACGTTGAGGGAAGTGTGTTTATTACCTTCGATGCGCTGAGCTTAAAGCAGCAACATTTTAAAGTAGTGAAAGATTTAAATTGTAAAGAGTGCGGTGGTTAAAGTATGAGATAGTTCGCGGGGCTAAACTCGGGGTTAAGCCATAAGAAGCTGTGTTTCTAACGTGAGCAAGCTCTACGTTTACCAATAAAAAAGCACCGCGTTTATAATAAACGCGGTGCTTTTTAATCTTTAACTGACAACTGACTGCTTACAACTCTTCACTTTCTTTAATTGTTGCAAAGGCTGTATTTAAGCGAGTGACTGTTTCAGGTAGTTGATCGTCTAAAATATCTGCTTTATCGGCGCCCCAAGCGAGTACTACGGTTGAGCCTAATTTAAAGCGACCCATTTCTTCACCTTTTTTAAGGGTAATCGCATTTTCGCCTTTGGTTGGGTAGTTCCAGCTAAATACATCGCTACCTGCTGGTGGAGTAACGGTACCTGCCCAAATGGTTTCAATACTGGCAACAATGGTTGCGCCTACAAGTACCATAGCCAGTGAACCAATTTCGGTTTCAAAAATAGCAACAACCCGTTCGTTACGCGCAAATAAATTAGGCACGTTTTGCGCAGTAAGCGGATTTACCGAAAATAAATCGCCAGGTACGTAAATCATTTTGCTCAATGTGCCATCAATTGGCATATGAATGCGGTGGTAGTCTTTTGGCGCAAGATAAATAGTTGCAAACTTACCGCCTAAAAATGGTGTGGTATCGTCTTCAGAGCCACCTAACAGTGCTTGTAAGCTATAATCGTGACCTTTTGCTTGTATTAGCTGTCCGTCAACAATATCACCTAGCTGGCTAATTGCGCCATCTACTGGGTGAGTAATAACATTGTCGCCCTGTGCCATTGGGCGTACACCATCTTTTAATGGGCGAGTAAAAAACTCATTAAACGTTTTGTAATGCGCAGGATCTGAATATTCAGCCTCGCTCATATCAATTTTATATTGCTTAATAAAAAGCTTTATTAATGTTGTAGTGAGAGCGCCAGCTTTTGCTGCTGCTAATTTACCTACTACGCGTGAAATAAAATGTTTTGGCATTGCGTATTGCATTGCGATTTTAAATTTATCTAAATTCACAGGTTGTTTCCTAATTTTATACGCGAGGCGCACGAGCCCCAGCACGGCCATCGGCCATAGTTTCTAAAATTCTGTGGTAGCTATCAAAGCGTAATTGCGAAATATCGCCATCGGCTACCGCTTGTTTAATAATACAGCCCGGATCGTTTAAATGTTTACAATCTCTAAAACGACACCCACCTATAAATTCTCTAAATTCTTTAAAGCACCAGGTTACACGTTCAACATCTAAGTGCCATAGGCCAAATTCACGAATACCCGGTGAGTCAATCAAATTACCACCGCTAGGTAAGTGATGTAAGCGCGAAACTGTCGTTGTATGCTGGCCAAGGCCACTGTTTTCAGATACTTCTTTAGTTAATATTTCAGCGTTGGGCAATACTGTATTAACGAGGGTTGATTTACCGACACCACTTTGGCCAACAAAAATATTATTTTTACCAACAAGTACGTCTTTTAATTGCTCAATGCCTTCGCCGGTAATATTACTTACAAGTAGAACTTGATAGCCAAGGCTTCGATAAATATCGAGTATCTTTTGTATTTCGTTTAGACCTGCTTCGTCGATTAAATCGATTTTATTAAGCACTAAAATGGGTTCAATGCCCATGTCTTCACAGGCTATTAAATAACGGTCAATAATACTTGGTGTAAACTCCGGCAATACTGCCGACACCATTAGTATTTGATCTATATTTGCTGCAATTACTTTAACACCATCGTAAAAATCTGGGCGAGTAAGCTGTGAGCGACGCTCTTGCGTTGCTTCTATAACACCTGCCAAATCGCCTTCGCTTACTTTTGCACGGCGAAATAAAACTTCATCGCCACACACTAAATTAGATACCGTACGACGAATATTACAGCGCAATACGTCACCATTTTGTGTTTCTACATCGGCGTGTTGACCAAAGCGACTGATCACAATTGCGCTCTCTACTTGGCCTAAATTATCGGTTTGCCACTCTTGGGCACCTTTTTTAGCCGGTTTTGAGCCTGCGCTGTTAATACGCTTTTGATGATTGGCCTTGATCTGACGCGATTGGCCTTTACTTAATTTTTTCTGTTTTGCCACTTTTGGCCTATAACCTTGTTTAAATGTCGGTTTTGATCATAATTCCAATTCGCAATAATAGTTAACCATTTTGAGTGGCTAAACCTGGCGTTAGCTACGTCAAAAATTTCTTATTTAGAACAACTAAATAACGAAGTTTTTGCTTTGCTATCGACAATGTTTTACTACCTCAAAATAGATTACTTAATTAACCGAATTGGTATAAAAAAAGCTTTAGCTCGACGGTTGATGCTAATATGATATATCGAAATGCGTTGGATCTAAAGAAAAGCACCGTTTAAGGTAATTATGACTATTAATAAATCAAATTTAATTTGGCTCGATCTGGAAATGACCGGACTTGAACCTGCGAGCGACAAAATACTTGAAATTGCGACTGTTGTCACTGACGCCGACCTGAATATATTAGCCGAAGGGCCAACTATTGCTATTCATCAAAGCGATGAATTACTTAATGGTATGGATGAGTGGTGTACTACACAGCACGGTAAATCAGGATTAACAGCGCGCTGTAAAGCGAGTACTTTTGATGAAGCGTATGCTGTAGAGCAAACACTAGACTTTTTAAAGCAGTGGGTGCCAGCAGGGGCATCGCCAATGTGCGGTAACTCGATAGGCCAAGACAGACGCTTTATGAATAAGTACATGCGCGAGCTTGAGGACTTTTTTCATTACCGCAACTTAGATGTAAGTACCATTAAAGAATTAGCCCGTCGTTGGAAGCCTGAAGTTTTAGCTCAGGTGAATAAAAAAGGGTCACACCTTGCACTTGATGACATTAAAGATTCGATTATGGAATTAAAGGTCTATAGAGAAAAATTCTTTAATTTGTAAAAAACACTTGCAAACACCCCGTATTATTGTAGAATCCTGCCCCGCTTAAGACGATAACCCACGCGGGGTTGGTGTGTTTAAGTGGTTAAATTACCATCAGTAAATGCGGTACTAGCTCAGTTGGTAGAGCGCGACCTTGCCAAGGTCGAGGTCACGAGTTCGAGCCTCGTGTACCGCTCCAATTTCTAACCAAAAGAAATTGCAGTGTGAATAAAAATGTAATGCGGTACTAGCTCAGTTGCTAGAATGTTGAACGCGACCCGTCGCGCACCAACATAAAATAACTAAAGAAGTCAAAATGCGGTACTAGCTCAGTTGGTAGAGCGCGACCTTGCCAAGGTCGAGGTCACGAGTTCGAGCCTCGTGTACCGCTCCAATTTCTAACCAAAAGAAATTGCAGTGTTGAATAATAGTATAATGCGGTACTAGCTCAGTTGCTAGAATGTTGAACGCGACCCGTCGCGCACCAACGTAAAATTACTAAAGAAGTCACAATGCGGTACTAGCTCAGTTGGTAGAGCGCGACCTTGCCAAGGTCGAGGTCACGAGTTCGAGCCTCGTGTACCGCTCCAATATTTTTACATCCTTTCAAAGTTTTTTGTATTAAAAATCATAAATAAAGTTATAACTTAAAACCTTTTTAGCTACTTACTTTATACGTAATACCCAGCATTAACTTTTGGTTATTAAAAGCCATCGCTTCACGCATGAGCAGGATCTTTGCCTTCAAAAGAGCTTTAATACCAACCTGCATAAGTCTTTGATCAATTTAACGAATGAAATTGCGCTATAGCATCAACGTCGTTAAAAATATTTATTTAGAACAGCTAGATACAAAGATTTTTGTTTAGTTATAGCGTGACTACCTTAACGTAAAATAGATTCAATATATAAGCAGGCTGGTATAACTTTGAGATTGTATAGCAGGAGTGAAGTAGTGGGTAATGCTTTTAAGCGGTAAAACGTTTACTAAAACAACTCCCCCTGAATGGTTGCTATAATACGCCTTGCGCCGCCAGCATCGCGGTGCTCGCCTAAATAAATACCCTGCCAAGTGCCTAATGCTAAATATCCATTGGAAATAGGAATGCTTAACTCACAGCCAAGTGTGCTGGTTTTTATGTGGGCAGGCATATCGTCGTCGCCTTCGTAATCGTGGCGGTAGTATGGTTGACGCTCAGGTACAAATTTATTGAAATGACTTTCCATATCCATACGTACAGTAGGATCGGCATTTTCGTTTATGGTAAGGCTAGCTGAAGTGTGTTGAATAAATAAATGCAGCAAACCTACTTTATAATCAGCAAGCTCATTTAATTGGGCGAGTATTTCATCGTCAATTAAATGAAAACCTCTAGAGCGAGGCTTTAATATGATTAGCTTTTGTTGCCAGCTCATAGTTTGTCGAAGCTAACTTCAATATTGGCGTTACCAGCATCACTGCTAAATGGCATAATAATTTTTTTGCCTTGGCTTTTATGAGTAATAGTATGGCCTTTGCCAGATACAACAACAGGGGTTGCCATATCAAAGTCGAAGCCTTTTTCGCCTAATAAGTTTTTAGCGCCACCGGTTACCATATTGGTTATTTCACCCACCATATCGGTAACTTCTTCATCTATTATGTCTGGGCGTTCACCAAGCATACGTTCCATAATGGTTAATGCAAGCTCCTCATCAAACGTGATTGAAAATGAACCACGAGTTTGTGGGCCTACCATGCCAATAAGGCCAGAGACGTCGCCACACGCTATCTCATCGGTTTTAATTCGAGGTCTGCCAGGCTTCAATTGAGTTTGAGCCATAGTGCTTAACACATTGATTAAAGATGATAAAAAAGGATTGATGAACTCTACATTCATAGTGGTTACTCTTTATTTGGGGCTTTAAAGTGACTATATAATATGAGTATAGCCACTAAGGATTACTTTGGGGGTTACGATGCTCTGCAAGACTCACATTTACCGTGTGCTTCTATAGTTTGGCCAGATACAACAAAGCCACTTTCAGCGGCTAGGTTGCTAAGCTCATGTGAAATAACACCAGAGTGAAGCTCTTTAACAAAGCCACAAGTATCGCAGATTAATAATTGTACAGGGTGAATATGATCAAAATGATGGCACAACATAAATGCATTTGTGCTTTCTATTTTATGAATGAAACCAAGTTCAGCCAAGAAGTCTAAAGCACGGTAAATAGTTGCAGGCTTAGCACCTGTTTCTGTTATTTTTAATTGCTCTAGTAAATCATATGCGCCTACACCACCTTGGGCGCTGGCTAACAGGCGAAATACTTTTTCGCGGATTGGCGTAAAACGCGCACCACGGTTATCACAAACTTGCTTTGCTTTACTTACAAGTGATTCTATATTCATCATTACTCTTATCCTTACGCTACCGTGATATACTAACATACTGTGTTGTACTTGCAGTGTTTTTATTGAACGCTTTTTATCTAGGAAATCTAGTAATGCATGAATTATTAGCGATATTTATTTTCTTTTTTGCTGTAATCGACCCCATAGGCACTGTACCTGTATTTATCGCAGTTACACGGGGGGAAGACGATAAGTTTAAGCGAAAAGTAATATTTAAAGCGGTAGGTGTATCGGCATTAGTATTAATGTTTTTCGTATTAGCTGGTGAGCAGTTATTAAATGCAATAGAAATTCCACTTTCTGCTTTTCAAATAGCAGGAGGCATTGTGCTACTTATTTTTGCTCTATCGATGATATTTGGTGAAAGTAAGCCTGAAACCGAGATAAAGAGTGTACGTGATAGTATGGAAACAGCCATATTTCCACTTGCGATCCCTTCTATTGCAAGCCCAGGAGCCATGTTAGGCGCCGTTTTAATGACTCGTAATGAAGAATATACCTGGGTTGAGCAGTTGCTAACGTCTTCGATGATGCTTGCTGTTTTAGCGGTTGTGCTGGTTTTGTTACTGCTTGCCACACATGTACATAAATTAATTGGTGACAGTGGTGCAAGTATAATAAGTAGAATTATGGGGCTTATTTTAAGCTCTGTTGCCGTTACCAATATTTTAAATGGCATAGCGCACTACTTTGGCTTACAGGTCTTCTCTTAGCATTGATGCTTATTAGGCTTTTGTGTAAAATGCAGCGCCTTTATATAGCCTCGCTTTTTACGCCCTTTAGGGTTTTACTTTGGATGAATATACTTTGGATAAACGAACTTTGAACAGACGCTTTTCTGTAGCCCCAATGCTTGATTGGACTGATCGCCATTGTCGTACTTTCCATCGTAAAATGACTAAGCACACGGTTTTATATACAGAAATGATTACCACAGGGGCTATTTTGTTTGGTCGTGGTGATTACCTGCATTTTAATAAGCACGAAGGCCCTGTTGCGCTGCAGTTAGGAGGCTCCGATCCTAAAGCACTTGCTCAATGTGCAAAGCTTGCCGGTGAACGTGGTTATGACGAAATAAATTTAAACGTAGGTTGCCCATCAGACAGGGTTCAAAACGGTCGTTTTGGTGCATGTTTAATGGCAGAGCCTGGACTTGTTGCAGAGTGCGTTGCTGCAATGAAAAGTGAAGTAAATATTCCTGTGACTGTAAAAACGCGTATTGGTATTGATGAGCAAGACTCGTATGAGTTTTTATGTGCATTAATAGAAGCTTCTCATAAAGTAGGTTGTGATGATTTCATTATTCACGCTCGTAAAGCATGGCTCAATGGTTTAAGCCCTAAAGAAAACCGTGAAGTTCCACCTCTTGATTACCCGCGTGTTTATCAATTGAAAAAAGACTATCCACAGCTTGATTTAAGCATTAATGGTGGCGTAAAAACAATTGAGCAGAGCCTTGAGCATTTACTGCATATAGATGGCGTAATGATCGGTCGCGAAGCGTATAGCAATCCTTTTATGCTTAATGAAGTGGATGAAAAAATTTACGGCGAGGTTGCCAATACGCAATCACGTCATGATGTAGTTCGCTCTATGTATGACTACATTGAAGGGGAAATGTCTGAGGGTGCTAACTTTTGGCACGTTGCACGCCATATGTTAGGGATTTTTCAGGGGCAACCAGGGGCGCGAGGTTTTCGACGTCACCTTTCTGAAAATGGTCACGGCAAACAAGCTGATTTATCGGTAATGGATAAAGCGCTGAGTTTTGTGCCAGAGTAAACCTAAGCCACACCTTACTTATTAAGCCACTTTCGAGTGGCTTTTTTGATCCTAAATATTAGTCAAAACACTAATTTATTGGCTAATTACACTTTAAGTTGTTCAGCTTGAAGTCACTAAATAATTTAAACTTTAATATTTAACTAATTGAAATTTAATGCTTTGTATAAAGTTTTGTGAAGTTGGCACAACTATTGGAATCCTCTTGCTGTAATTAATTAAAAATCAACAGGAGAATACAATGAGCATATTTAACCGCGTAAATGATGTAATTCAATCAAATATTGTTGCCATGCTTGATAAAGCACAAGACCCAGAAAAACTATTAAACCTAATGCTTACAGAGATGCAAGATGCGCTTAATGAGTGCCGAAGCACAGCTGCTTCTTTACTTTGTGAGGAAAAAATACTTAAACGTCAAATCGAAAATAAAAATACTGAACTTAACAATTGGCAAACTAAAGCAGAGTTAGCTATTGAGAAGGATCGTGACGATCTTGCAAAGTCGGCTCTCATCGAAAAACAGCGTGTAATAGATGTTATTGCTAGTAAGCAAGCTGCACTTGAAGCGTTAAAAGAGTCGATTATAAAAATTACAGCTGATTGCGAACGACTTCAACAAAAAATTGCGCAGGCTAAAACTAAGCAAACGCAATTAATTAAGCGCCACGATGTTGCCATTGCTAGAGAAAAAATAAGTACTACTTTGCAAAGCGAAAAAGTAGCTAACGCACTATCTAGGTTTGAGCAAGTAGAGCAACGAGTAGAGAGTATTGAAGCACAAGTTGAAGCATATGAGCTATCCGATACAGCAAGTACAACAGCCACGCAAATAGAAGCACTTGCTAAAAACGAGAAAATTGACGCTGAATTAGCTCAGCTTAAAGCAAGTAAAAAAAATGACTTAAAACACACGGCTTAAGGGGAATATGATGAATAGTTTTAATCGCCAACGTGGTTGGTATAAAGATACGTTAAATAAAAAATTATCTGGTGTGTGTAGCGGTTTAGCACATAGGTTAGATTTTCCGGTATGGGCAACTCGTTTAGTAGCAATTTTATTGTTTTTGAGCTTTCCGTTTGCAGTAGCGCTGGGATACTTTATTGCGCATTGTTGCCTTGAAGATAAAGCATATTAAGGGGGAAGACCATGAAAGCCATAGCGATATGTGTACTTTTCTATTTATTATTGTTTACCGATTTTATAGCGTTTATACATGTTGATTCTTGGCAATTGCCGTTATGGATTGCCGACATTAGTTGGGCAGGGCTTGAGTTGGTGGGCGCTTTAGCTGCAATCATTACTGTTGTAGCTGTAGTTGCCCTAGTAACAATGGGCTTAGTGGGTGCGGGAATAGTGGCATTAGTAGGAACCGTTTTAGCACTTTTATTTGGATCATTAATGATTGCGTGGCCGTTATTATTTGTTGCAGTTCTGTGTTGGCTTGTTATTGATAACAAAAAAGTGGCCTCTTAATCCTTAATTTAACTGACTATTACAAGTTAACTATGTTAAATTTAGCGTGTAATTTAATGTTTTCACAAGGATTAGAATGATGGCGAGACTGTGTTTTTCGATGGCTTCTGCATTAGTATTTAGTTTTTTTTCGTCATCATTGGCGGCGCACGCAGGGCATGATCATGACGCTGACGTGGCCAAACTTGAAGTCACTAATGCACAAGTAAGGACGTTTTTACCTGCAAGTAACTCAAGCGTGGGCTACCTAACAATAATTAACCACAGTGGTACGCCGGCAACATTAACCAAAGCAACACTTGATGGTTTAGGACGAGTAGAAATACACAAACATTCACATGTTAACGGCATGATGAAGATGCAACAGGTTAAATTGGTGACAATTAAAGCCCACGAGAGCGTAAGCTTTCAGCCTGGGGGTTATCATTTAATGGTGTTTGATCCAAAAGAGCCATTAAAAGTAGGGCAAGAACGTAAACTCACGCTATATTTTAATGACGGTAACCGCTTGTTTACTAATGCTCAAGTGGTATCTCTTGAGGCGCAAGCCGCGCCGACAAAACCATCTAAACATCACGCTCATCACTAGGAGGATAAATGTCGCAACATAAAGGAAAAATAGTAGGTGCACTTGTTGTACTGCTTATTATATTTTACGCCATTGCGGTTTATTGGAGTACCGAGCCTGCACGTTTTGATGTGGTGAGCAATGCTAAAGAGCAAGCAGCCCTTAAAAATGAAACAATGGTAACTGGCTACACCACCACAACAACGTTAATAACAGTAGCGAGCACATTACTTGAAAAGCCAGGTGGCTATCTATCAAATGATGTAATGCCGCCAAGTGTAATAATGGATGATATGCCAGCGTGGGAATATGGTGCACTTGAAATGGTGCGAGATTTAGCGCTTTCAATGCGCAAAGATTTTAGCCGTTCGCAGTCGCAATCAACCGAGCACGAAGCACTTAAAAAGGCGCAGCCGCAATTTAACATTAGCTCTGAAGCATGGGCGTGGCCAAGTGCTGAAGGTGAATACCAAAAAGGAATTGATTACTTACGAGTTTATCGTGCACAAATTGCGAATCAGCATGAGCGTGATAGCCAGTTTTATGCGCGCGCAGACAACCTACGTAGTTGGTTGAAAGAAGCTGAAAAGCGTTTAGGTAGTTTAAGCCAGCGTTTGAGTGCAAGTGTAGGGCAAGATAAAGTAAATACAGATTTAGCCGGTAACTCTTCAAATAAGCAGGCAACTTATAGCCCTCTTCAGCAACAAGTAAGAACATCGTGGTGGGACATTGATGATGTATTTTACGAGTCACGTGGTGCTACATGGGCACTTTTACACTTTTTACAGGCGGTAGAGTACGACTTTGCTGATGTGCTTGAAAAGAAAAATGCACGTGTTAGCTTACAGCAAATTATACGTGAGCTTGAGGCAACTCAAGAAACCGTGTGGAGCCCAATAATTTTAAACGGGAATGGTTTTGGCTACGTAGCTAACCACTCTTTAGTTATGGCAAATTATATTTCTAGAGCCAATGCGGCTTTAATCGAACTTAGCGAACTACTAGCTCAAGGATAAAAAATGAAAAAGTATTGTTTAGCAGCAGCCCTTTCAATGGCATGTTTAGCACCTGCAGCGCAAGCTGACACTTTATTAGGTCTATACGTAGGTGTAGATGGTTGGAAAACGGATAATGACGGACAGTTTTCTTACAAAAATAATGCATCTCAAGATTTTAACTTTGAAGATGAAACTTTTGTAAGTTACTACGCAGCTCTTGAGCACCCAGTGCCACTAGTTCCAAATATTAAGCTAAAGTATACAGAACTTGAACTTAATGGTTCAGCTGTGCTTTCAGATACCTTTAGCTTTAATGGTTCTGATTATGTCGTTGGTACTACGGTCAATACCGTTAGTGACTTAACACACATTGACTACATTCTTTATTACGAGATTTTTGATAACGATTTAGTATCAATCGATTTAGGTTTAAATGCTAAGCAGTTTGACGGTGATATTGTGGTAAATGGTACTACTCAAGAAGGTGGTACTAATTTTACAGAAACTAAAGATTTTTCGGGCTTTGTTCCTCTTGCTTACGGCCGTGCTGAAGCAGGCTTACCATTTACGGGCTTAAGCGTATTTTTTGAAGGTAGCTTTTTGGCTATCGACGATAGTAAAGTACAAGATTATCAAGTAGGTGTAGCGTATGAGCTTATTGATAACCTAGCAGTAGATGTAGCGATTAAAGCTGGCTACCGTTCTATGATATTAGAACTTGATGATGTTGATGATATTACAACTGATATTGATGCATCAGGCCCATTTGCGGGTATTCAGGTTCACTTTTAATTAGTGAGCTTACAGCGTGGTGTGTTATTTATTAACATGCCACGTTAAATCAAACTCTCCTTCAAGTGCAGTGTTAATCAGTTGCTTATACACTTTATTAACTGGGTAATTAATTAACTTTGATAGCTCATCGCCTGTTTGAGTAAATTTATAATAGCTTAAAACCAAGTCACTACTTTTTGCTTTCAATGTCACTTTTTGTGATAAAAATGAGAATGTTAGTTCTTGTCCTGATTTTAAAACCGCCGATTCAATTTCTTTTCTATAGAGTAAATTAAGATCCATAAGTGTTAATATCTCAGGGAAACTAATGCCTGTTTTCCCTAAGTTTAGCGATACTTTATTACCTTTACGCAGTAAATCGAATAGCGATGGTTTTTTATAAAAACCCAGTAGAATGAAGTGGCTATCGTCTTTTTCATTGTATGCACAAAGCGATACACACTTTTGTAGGGCATCAGCTTCACGTTGGGTCATGTGCTTTAAGGTTTGTAAGCTTTTTATTGAAAATGTGCCAGGGTTTAAAGTTTCACCCGTTAGAATTTTTGCCCAAAGCGTTTGCATTGATTGATTTGAAGTGTCTTCGCAAAGCGCTATAAAATGCTCAATCCAATCGGCATCAGGTTGCTTATTACTGGCTACATCAGGGCAAAACCCCATCGCCTTAGCTAAAATCGCTTCTATATTTTGCTGCTGCTTTATTAATAGTAAATCTTTACGTTTTTGCGCCCGCGCTAAAATCGAGTTGTCACTGTTGATATGATAAAGCGGCTTTACATCCCCTTTAGGGCCATAATTTTCACTACTTGAAGAAAGTACGCCATTTGAACCAACTTTAGTTATTGGGTAACCAAGCAAGGATTCAATGATATTGGCAAGATTAATTCTCGCTTGGGCTGTTTTGACTGTCATGGCTTTTTTCTACTCTTTTTGGATTACTAAGCTGAGCAATGGTTTGTAGGTTATTTAATCCTAGAGATACTGTGTTTTTCAGTACATACTCACTTAAAATTGCAGTGTAGCCAGATATCAAAGGCGCTGTGGTTTGGCCCTCAATGATGCAGGTTAAAGTAACGGTATTGTTTTGTTCGATAAATGTAAAAGTACCTGTGATTATGTGCTCAGCATTTAATAAAATATTAAAATCTATCTTATTATCGCTTACAGCGGTAATGGTCATTTCGCCATAGCCCCATTTACCTTGCCATGACTGATGGGCACCAACACCAGAGGATGGCTCGCCTATATTAAACTCAATACTTGAGTCTACTTTCTCCCAAGGAGACCATTTGTACCATTGGCTAAAGTCGGTAATCAGTGGTTTTACTACTTCCTGAGCTGCATTTATCTTTACTGTTTTGCTCACGCTATAGTGCTGTGGAAGTATAAGGCCAATAAGTACCAATACTAACGACAACAATAGTACGCTCTGTATAAGCATTTTTAATGGTTTAATAAGCACACCTTAATGAGTTTTTTGAGTTGAAATACAACAACTTTTTATTAATCGACTATAGTATGAATTAGGATAGAAACCAAAATAATTTTTTGTTATTACGTAGGAGTTCAGATGTCGTCAGAACAAAATGACTTTTTATTTTTAGATCAAGACTATGAAGATGAAGAAGTCGCTGAGCAGTCTAAGTTTTGGGACATTTTAATTGTTGATGACGAGCCAGAAATTCATTCAGTAACAAAACTTGCTTTATCAGGCTTTGAATACGGTGGAGCAGGCTTAAGGTTTCATGACGCTTACTCTGGCGCTGAGGCCATGGAAGTATTGGCCAATAACGATAGCATTTGCTTAATACTTTTAGACGTTATCATGGAAACTGACGACGCAGGTTTACAGGTAGTAAAAAAAGTACGTGAAGAACTTAATAATCAACATGTCAGAATCATTTTAAGAACAGGGCAGGCTGGCAATATACCTGAAGAAAAAGTAATACGTGAGTATGATATAAATGACTACAAAACTAAAACTGAGCTTACACGTTCAAAATTAGTAACGGCCTTGATCACGGCTGTTCGTTCGTACGAGCAGGTGTGCAAGCTTGAGTATCAAAGCTATGCAATGAATACAATTGTTTCTGCGTCTAAATCTATTTTAGGGCTGACGGATATAAAGCAACTTTGCAAAGAGATTGTTGATCACATGGGCATTATTTTGCAATGTGAAGCGCAAGGGTTAGTGTGTAGCAAGCTAGATGGTGATGATTTTATTCAGGTCTTAGGGGGTAATGGCGCATACCATAGCTGCTTTGGTGAAAAGCTCTCTACAATCAATCATGACATTTTTTCTCAAGTCGAGCAGTGTTTTAATCTATCTGAGCATCATTATACTGACTCCACAGCGACTTTTTTATTAAAAAGCAAACACAGAAAAGCCGCTTTATATATTGAATGTGACAACATCCCCACTGATGAACAGCTTCAGTTTGCCGAAATATTTCTAACCAATGTAAGTGTCGCACTTGATAATGTAAGGCTTTTTGTAAAGCTAAGGGATGCGGCTTATAAAGATGTACTTACTGGAATTTCTAATAGAACAAATTTTATAGAACGCGTAGCACACTTTCAAAACCCTCATGTAAATGACTATGTTTTTGTATTAATTGATGTTGTAAATTTTGCAGATATCAATAATGGGCTTGGACAAGAAGTTGGCAATAAGCTTTTAATAGGGATTGTTCAGCGTCTAAAAGAAAGTTACCCGACGGCTAAAGAGTTATCGCGTATTGGTGCTGATGTTTTTGGGTTTCTTGTTAGGCGAGATGAATTTGATTTAAAAGCGCTAAATGAATATTTGAGTAAACCATTTCACGCGGAAGATAATGTATTACCAATTGATTTTAGAATAGCACTTTGTGAACAACAAGACTTTCAAAGTACTGGCATTGATACTCTTAAAGTGGCGTATATTGCCTTAAACCAAGCTAAAAAATTAAAGCACAAGGAGGGTGTGTACTACACCATTGAGATGCAAGATAAAATGGCTTGGCGTTTAGGTATTATAAGACAATTAAGGCATGATTTTTCACGTAACAAATTAGAGGTATGGTATCAGCCACAATTATCACTAGATGACTTGTCATTAATAGGGTGTGAGGCTTTGCTAAGGTGGCCAAGCGAGAATGGGACTTATATATCACCCGCTGTATTTGTACCGTTAGCTGAGGATGCTGGACTAATTGTAGATATAGGTCAGTGGGTGCTTGAGCAGGCTTGCCAACAGCAAAAACGCCTAGAAAAAATGGGTGAAGAAATTGGCATTGCAGTTAACGTATCTGTACCTCAATTTAAAGTTAAAGGTTACGCTCAAAATGTAAAAGCAACCCTAGAAAAGTACGATGTTAAACCTAAAAATATTGAGTTAGAAGTGACGGAAAGCGTCGTAATGGACGAACTTGATACGGTTGTAAATACATTAAGAGAGCTTAAAGAGCTGGGGATAGAAGTGGCCATTGATGATTTTGGTACTGGTTTTTCATCATTAAGCTATATACAAAGTTTACCATTGGATAGACTTAAAATAGATAGAGCATTTATTAAAGACTTACCTGATAAAGACACTGGTGCTATAGCATCGTTAGTTATTTCATTAGGTGCTAAGTTAGGTTTGAAAACCATTGCTGAAGGCGTTGAAACACAGCAACAGGCCCAATTTTTAAAGGATCTAGGTTGTGATGAGGTTCAAGGGTTTATGTACGCTAAACCCATGCCAGAGCACGAACTAATCGAATTTATAAACAAACGAGATAATAAAACTTAAATGAATTAATGATTTATAATTAAAGGCGTGGATACTTTTAATATTGTATAAATACACAATGCTATGATGTATAATTCGCGCCTTTTGTTATTCTACGGCCACATTTATGAGCACACTCAAAGCTAAGCGCGCCTTATTCTCTTACCCAAAATACTGGGCTGAGTGTTATGGCACCGCACCATTTTTACCAACATCACGCGAAGAAATGGATGCACTTGGCTGGGACAGCTGTGACGTAATAATCATCAGTGGCGATGCATATGTCGATCACCCTAGTTTTGGTATGGCTGTAATAGGCCGAGTCCTTGAAGCACAAGGCTTTAGAGTTGGTATTATTGCTCAACCAGACTGGAATTCTAAAGATGCCTTTATGGGGCTTGGTAAACCTAATTTATTTTTTGGTGTAACTGCCGGTAATATGGACTCGATGATCAATCGTTATACGGCTGAAAAACGCATGCGCCATGATGATGCTTACACCCCCGGAAATGTAGGTGGAAAACGCCCAGACCGAGCTGTAATGATTTACTCACAGCGCTTACGAGAGGCTTACAAAGGTGTGCCTATTGTTATTGGTGGTATTGAAGCAAGCTTACGCCGTATTGCTCATTACGACTATTGGCAAGAAAAAGTACGCCGTAGTATTTTATTTGATTCCAAAGCCGACATACTTATTTACGGAAATGCTGAACGTCCATTAGTTGAAGTTGCACATAGAATTGCAGCAGGTGAAACAATGGATACAATTCAAGATATCCGTGGTACTGCTGTTATTCGTAAAGAGCCTTTACCTGGTTGGCGTGGTAGTGATTCAACCGCGATTGATAAAATAGGTAAAATAGATCCGATTCCTAATCCATACGGTGCTGATGATGTTGGCTGTAGTAAGTCAGAATTTAAACAAGCAGGTATTGATTTAAAAGCTGAAGCTGCAAAGCCTATAACTATTCAACCTGCTCGCCCTAAACCGTGGGAAAAAACATACGTAAAACTCCCTGCATTTGAGCAAGTAAGTGTTAATAAACCTCTATACGCTCATGCATCACGTATTTTGCATCAAGAAACAAACCCTGGTTGTGCCCGTGCGCTTTTTCAGCGCCATGGAGATCGCTCTATTTGGGTAAATCCGCCTGCTTATCCGCTTGAAACACATGAAATGGATGATGTATTTGGCTTGCCGTACCAGCGTATTCCGCACCCAAGTTATGGTGATGCTAAAATACCAGCTTACGACATGATTAAAACGTCGGTTAATATTATGCGTGGCTGCTTTGGTGGTTGTTCGTTCTGTTCAATTACAGAGCACGAAGGACGAATTATTCAAAGTCGCTCGCAAGAATCAATAATTGAAGAAATTGAACAAATTAGAGATAAAGTGCCAGGCTTTACTGGGGTTATTTCTGATTTAGGTGGCCCTACTGCTAACATGTATAAACTACGATGCACGAGTAAAAAAGCAGAGAGTACGTGCCGTCGTTTATCGTGTGTTTATCCCGATATTTGTAAACACATGGATACCGACCACACACCAACAATCGATTTGTATAAAAAAGCCCGTGAAGTGAAAGGTATTAAAAAAATATTAATTGCCTCGGGTGTACGTTATGACTTAGCTGTGCGCGATCCTCGATACGTTAAAGAATTAGTAACACATCATGTTGGCGGCTATTTAAAAATTGCACCAGAGCACACTGAAGACGGCCCTTTGTCTAAAATGATGAAGCCAGGCATGGGCGCATACGATCAATTTAAAGAATTATTTGATAAGTACTCAAAAGAAGCTGGTAAAAAACAGTATTTAATACCGTACTTTATATCTGCTCACCCAGGGACAAAAGACGAAGACATGGTAAATATGGCTTTGTGGCTTAAAACGAATGACTTTAAGCTAGACCAAGTGCAAAACTTTTACCCTTCACCAATGGCAAATGCGACGACTATCTATCACACTGAAATGAACTCGCTTCGCAACATCAAAAATAACGCTGAGGTGGTGCCTGTTCCTAAAGGGGCTCGCCAACGTCGATTGCATAAAGCGATTTTGCGCTATCATGATGCATCTGGTTGGCCTATGATCCGTGAAGCACTGCGTAAAATGGGTAAAGCTAACTTAATAGGTAAAGGCCCTAATTGCTTAGTACCAGAAGAAGGCCGAGATGAAAAAGCAGGTAAAGGCGCTAAAGGTCGCCCAGCTTTAACGCGCCATACCGGTTTTAGCCAATTTAAAAAGGCGAATACAAAACCAAAAGTGGGTGGTAATCGTCAGCGAGTAAGGTAATAGCCACGCAAGCCTAAAATTTAAAAGCTCTTTATTGACACATTAGTATGGGCAATAAAGAGTTTTTTGCTAAAAAGCTTCAGATAACCATAAGCGTAATTTAAGCGACCATAAAGGCTGAATGCCTGTAAGCCCTTGCGTCATTTTACTATCTTTTAAGATTATGTAGGAAGGCGTTACTTGTCCTTGCCAATCGGCAAATATCTCACCATTTCGATCATTTATTGTTGTAAAGGTGTAGTTGTTTTCAATGAGATAGCGATGAAGATCTTGATCCGATCCCGACTTTATTGCAATGGTCACTATCGAGTAATGAGTGTCTTTTGCAAGCTCGTTTATAGCTTCAGAGGTAATACTACAAATAGGGCACCAAGTACCCCAAAAATAAATAAGCGTTGGTTTACTTTGGCTAATTTTACCTAGGTTTATGGACTTATCTTGATAGTCTATTAACTGCAATTGCGGGTTAGCTGGCATCACAGGTTGTCGCCACCAATTGATAGCTGTATAAATTATGATAAATATAAAACCATATACCAACACACTCTTTAGTGTTGAAAGCCCTTTATGTTTGAGGGATTTTTTAGGTTTGTTATTAGCTGCCATGAGAGTGCTTATTCAAATCACTTTTATCAAACGGTTTTAACTTATATCAGCAACCAAGTCGCTGTGCCTAAAAAGGCAAAAATACCAACAATATCAGTTACGGTAGTAAGCACAACACTGCCTGCCAATGCGGGGTCAATATTCATCTTTTTCAATATAATAGGAATACTTGCACCCGCCACGCCCGCGACGACTAAGTTCATAAACATAGCGAAAGCGAGTACGCCACCAAGCATAAAATCCCACTGCCAAAGTGCTATAACACCAGCAATTAAAAGAGACCACAAAATACCGTTTAACGCGCCAATGGCAAGCTCCTTCATCATTAAGAAGCGTTGGTTTGTTTGATTTATATGACCTACAGCAATACCACGAATAACAAGTGTTAAAGATTGGCTGCCAGCAACGCCCCCCATAGAAGGCACAATACCGTTTAGCACCGCCAAAATAGGCAATACATCTAAAGTACCTTCAAAAAAGCTTGCTACAAAGGCTGCTGCAAGAGCGGTCAATAAGTTTACACCTAACCAAACTGAGCGTTTTTTTGAGCTTTTTAAAACGGGTGCAAAGGTATCTTCTTCGTCATCAAGACCCGCTAAGCTCAAAAGGCTATGCTCAGCGTCTTCGCGTATTACATCAACAATGTCATCAATGGTGACACGGCCTAACAGGTGTGCGTTATCATCAACTACCGGTGCAGATATCCAGTTATGACGCTCAAAAAGCTGTGCAACTTCACTTTCATCCATAGAGATTGGAATTGATTCACAATCTTCGTCCATTAAATCAAGAACGATTTTTTCTGGTGGGTTAGTTAGTAAGGTACTGAGTGATAATGCACCTAAAAAACAGTTATGTTTATCGACTACATATAAGTCATCAGTGCCTTCAGGGAGCTCGCCTCTGAGTCTTATATAACGGAGCACTACATCAAGAGTAACATCAGGGCGAATGGTTACCGTATCGGTGTTCATCAACGCGCCAGCGGAGCGCTCTTGATATGATAGGGCTTGAGTTGCTCGTTCCCTGTCTTGAATATCCATTGCGCTAACAACGTCTTTATAAACGGTGTCAGGCAGGCTTCGTAGCACTTCACCTAAATCATCATGCCCCATGTCTTCAGTGGCGGCGGCTATGTGCTTAGGCTCCATTTGAGCAATAATGCCTAAACGTACATCTTCAGAGAGTTCTTCAAGAACATCACCTTGCACATCAGGGTCAACTAATTGCCAAAGTAAACGACGGATTTTATGGGGTGATGATTCTAATAATAGTGCAGTGTCACAAGGAGCTGTTTTTGCAAGCATGCGCCTAACTTGAACAAATTGACCACTATTAAGTGACTTGGTCACCTGTTTTAATTGTTGAAGTGGGTAATCTTGTTCAAAAGCTTCAGGCATTGGCGTCCTTTACAAATTTTTATATTACTTAGGGGAGGCGGTAAGTGTACAGGCGCACTAACCTTATTTATAAGCTTAACCGGGTAAAATTTTTTATTACTAAAAGTTAAGCTTAATTATTCTTGTTCATTAAACCGTTGTGCAATTAACTGCCCAACAGCATGTAAGGCTTGCTCAGAATCAGGGCCTTCACACACTACTTTAACTTCTTTACCTTGGCTGCTTTCTAGTAGCATTAATGCAAGTACGCTATCGCCAGCTGCTTCTTTATCATCTTGAAACAGTGTAATGGTGGCATCAAACTGCACGGCTAACTGTGCAAGCACTGTCGCAGCTCTAGCGTGTAAGCCAAGTTTGTTTTTTATTAAAAAAGTGTCTTCACAATGCATAATCTACTCTATGTAAGCTGAACAGGTGATTATTTGGCTGTATTATTTTCTTGTTCACGGTGTCTAATTTTTACATTAGGGTGCGTCATCGCAAAGCTCTCACCAATTGTTTGAGCTAAATACACCGAACGGTGTTGCCCGCCAGTACAGCCAATGGCAATTGTTAAGTAACTACGATTATTACGCTCTAGGTGTGGTAGCCATGTTTGTACAAATGTTTGAATTTGCCAAGTGAATTTTTGTACTATGCTGTGGCTCGCTAAATAATCTTTAACCGGTTGGTCTAAGCCATTTAAAGGCTTAAGCTCTGGCTCCCAATGCGGATTTGGCAAAAAACGAGCGTCAAATACATAGTCAGCCTCTTTAGGGATACCGTGTTTAAAACCAAATGACTCAAAGGTTACAATAAGTTGCTTATCTTTTTTACCGAGAATTTTCTCACGGATAGACTCCGCTAATTGGTGAACACTCAAGTCGCTTGTATCGAGCATAAAGTCAGCACGGGTTACCAATACATCTAGCAATTGTTTTTCTTTTTGTATAGCTAAATCAAGTGGTAACGAGTCAATAGAAAGCGGGTGCAACCGGCGTGTTTCAGAAAAGCGTTTGATCAGGGTTTGATCGTCACTATCTAGATAAAATAAAGTGGGATTTGCAAAACCTGGAAGGTATTCAAAGATATCATTAAATTCATCTTGTTCTTTTGGGATGTTACGCACATCGATACTAACAGCTATTTTATCGTAGGTGTCCGACACACTTCGCACTAAAGAGGGGAGTAGGTTTACTGGTATGTTATCTACGCAATAATAACCTAAATCTTCTACAACGCGTAAAGCAACCGACTTTCCAGAACCGGAGCGGCCACTTATGATAATTAACTCCATTTATCACCCTTTTAAACTACGATTGGTTAACAATGACTTGGTAAAGCTCAGCATCAGATTTTGCACAGCGTAGCTGTTTACAAAACTCTTTGTCATTTAGTCTATCAGCTATAGTTGCAAGAGTCTTTAGGTGCTGCTGGTTATCGCCATCTGGTACGATGAGTGCAACAAATATATCAACTGGGCGGTTATCAATCGCGTCAAAATTTATTGCTTTTTCACTTACAAGTACTAATGCTAATGGCTCTTCTGCACCACTCATTCTTCCATGAGGGATTGCTATACCACGGCCTATCCCCGTGCTGCCAAGTTTCTCTCTATTCATTAAAGCAGATAAGATATCTTGTTGGGAAAGGTAAGGAAGCTTTTCATGAGCAAGCTCACTAATAAACTCTAAAATTCTTTTTTTGCTATTAAAAAGGACCGCAGCTTTGCTGCAGTCCTGGCATATAAGTGAGCTTAATTTCATCATATTAGTGTCGAGCAAGCTTCTCTTTGTGTTTAATAACTTGACGATCGAGCTTATCAATCAACGAGTCAATGGCAGCATACATATCTTGATGTTCAGTAGATGCAAATAATTCTGCACCACTTACATGGATAGTAGCTTCAGCTTTTTGGTTGAGTTTTTCTACATCGAGAATGACATGAACATTGTTTATATGATCAGAATGCCTTTCTAGCTTTGCAAATTTATTATTTACGTAGTCTCTCAATGAATCAGTAACATCTACATGACGACCAGTTAAGTTTAGTTGCATAAGCGTTTTCCTCTTTGTTTTGCGTCTTATATCAAACTCTTTCGTTGATTAGACGGTGGAATAGCCAGAGATTCGCGGTATTTTGCGATTGTGCGTCTAGCTACTTTAATTCCTTGCTCAGCCAATATATCCGCAATTTTACTATCACTCAATGGTTTTGCTGAGTTTTCTGCGGCAATCAATTTTTTTATCAAAGCACGTATTGCTGTAGACGAACACTCACCGCCATTTTCGGTGCTTACATGGCTTGAGAAAAAGTATTTAAGCTCAAATATACCACGTGGCGTGTGCATGTACTTTTGAGTAGTTACGCGCGAAATAGTCGATTCGTGCATTTCTACCATTTCAGCAACATCGTTTAAAACCATAGGCTTCATGGCCTCTGGACCATGCTCAAAAAAGCCCTGTTGCTGCTTAACAATACAATTAGTTACTTTAAGCAATGTGTCGTTTCTGCTCTCTAGGCTTTTTATAAACCATTTAGCTTCTTGTAAATGAGAGCGAATAAATTGACTATCACCACTAGATTTAACTGTACGCGACATAGCTGCATATTGGCTATTAACACGTATTTTAGGCATGCTATCTGGGTTTAGCTCAACGACCCAGCGGCCTTTTATTTTTTTCACCGACACATCGGGAATTACATACTCTGACTCTTCCCTTACTATAGTATCTGCGGGTTTAGGGTTTAGAGTGTGTATTAACGTCATTACTTCTTTAAGCTCGTCTTCTTTGAGCTTAGTTTTCTTCATTAATGTACGATAGTCGCGAGCTGCTAATAGATCAATATGCTCGGTTAAAATCATCTTTGTTTCATTGATAAAAGGCGCATCTTTATCAAACTGATTTAGCTGAATACACAAACACTCTTGTAAGCTACGAGCTGCTATACCCACAGGATCAAATAACTGAATACGTTTTAAAACGGCCTCTATTTCATCAAGTTCAACTTCACCTTCGTCGTCATTCTCTTGATTAAAGCTTTCTAAAATTTCTTCACAACTAAGTGTTAAAATACCAGAGTCATCTACGGCTTCAACTATCGCTATTGCGATAGCTTCATCCGTGGGACTAAATGGCGTGAGCTGTAATTGCCACATTAGGTATTCGTGAAGTGTTTCGGTTGAAGCACCTTGGTAAATAGATTCATCTTCTGGCATTGGGCCTGATGATGAAGCAGGTGCTGCGCTCATGTACTCATCCCAGCTTACATCCATAGCCATTTCGTCACTTACTGTATCTTTAGTAAGTGCTTCACCACTATCTTGCTCGTACTCGCTCGGTTTTTCGTCAGCACTAGCGCTTACGGTTACTTCGTCGTTATCTGCTTTTTGCTCGTTTTTACCAGCCGATTCTTCCGTGTAATCTTGTTCATCTACTTCGAGAAGCGGATTACTATCAAGCGCTTCTTGTATTTCTTGCTGGAGATCCAATGTACTGAGTTGCAGCAAACGAATTGCTTGTTGCAGCTGTGGAGTCATTGTAAGTTGCTGGCCCATGCGCAGCTGTAATGATTGCCTCATGTATCTCTAACAATCCTTTTATGTTGTTATAATTAATACTAGCAGATGCTTAAAGACATGGCGTAAATGTTACAGCCTAAATTGCTCGCCTAAATAAACATCGCGTACCGTTTTATCGTTTAATACGTGCTCTGGTGTACCAGAAGCAATTAACTCTCCATGAGAAACAATGTAGGCTTTTTCACAAACATCAAGGGTTTCTCTTACATTATGGTCGGTAATTAATACACCAATGCCGCGATTTTTAAGGTGTTCTATTATTTTCTTTATATCTAATACCGATATAGGGTCAACACCTGCAAAAGGCTCATCCAATAAAATAAATTTAGGATTAGCGGCTAATGCGCGCGCTATTTCTACACGACGGCGCTCACCACCCGATAAAGCCATACCTTGGCTGTCTCGAATATGTTGGATACTAAATTCATCTAACAAGTTGTTAAGCGTATCTTCTCTCGCTTTTTTATTAAGCTCTTTACGCGTTTCTAAAATAGCCATTAGGTTTTGATAAACGCTAAGCTTTCTAAAAATTGACGATTCTTGTGGCAAGTAACCTATGCCTAATCTAGCACGACTATGCATGGGTAAAAGAGTAATATCGTTCTCATCGATAGAAATTTTGCCTTTATCGCTTGGTACAAGGCCTACTATCATATAAAAAGTAGTCGTTTTGCCTGCACCATTTGGTCCGAGTAACCCTACAATACTGCCGGCTTTGACTTCAAGGCCAACGTTTTTTACAACTTCGCGACCTTTATAGCTTTTTGCTAATAGCTCTGCTTTTAATGTGCTCATGGCTGACCTTTATCACTTTCTTTTTTTGGCTTAACAGGCACTAAAATAGTGTGCACGCGGTCGGTTGAGTTTTCATCTTTTTCGGCGCTAATTAATTGCTGTTGCATGTCGTACGTAATGCTTTTTGCATTGATTTTTTGACCTGCTTGCGCAACTTCAGCATCACCAACAAGCGTTAAAAATCGTTTTGCTACATCGTAACGCACCTCGTTTGCACTGGCGCTCATTACCGTGCCGTCAGCTTGTTTTTCTTCGAAATAAGCTGGGCTACCTGTTGCTATTAGTAACTGTTTGTTATCACCTAAATCATCGCGCTTATGTACTTCTAAGCGGTCAGCTGTAATACGACGATTACCGTGAATAATTTCAACGTTCTTTTCAAAAATCCCAACATTGGCTTTTAGCTGACCTTCTTGTTTGTCGGCGCTAATTGAAATCTGATCAGCAGCAGGAGCTTCTCGCTCTGCCGTATAGCCATTAAAAGCAAGTAGAAGGGCTGGAATTATAAGTATTTTAGACATTTTATTGGTCATAATATATGGTTCGCGTATGGTTAATTAGTTTAATCACTTCAGTTTTTAAGTCGGCTTCAAGGCCTTTACCGGTGATTTTTAAATTGGGCCCCGTAATGACAACAGGCTGTTCTGAACGCATTGTTAATAGGTTTATATCAACTTGAATATTGTCAGCGTTGATTTTGTCTATCATAGCGTTGTCGGTTAAATTTATGGCAACTACATTACCTTCTAAAATTAACTGTTTGTCTTCGTATAATGTTGCTTCGTCAGCGTTTATTTGCCATGTTTGTTTTTCGTTATATAGGGTAAATATAGGCTTTTCAAAAAATGTAAAACCTAGTTGCTGGTATAATTCCATTTTAGCCGCTGTTACTTTGTGGCTAATTTTACCCTGTTCATCGTAAGCTGTTTGCTTAAGTTCAATAGCTATATAATCAGGCTCAGCAATCACTTCAGCTTCTTCCTGAGGTGCTGTATTTGTTTGGGTAAAATAAGGGTACCAAAGCCAAACCATACAGCTAATGAATAAAATGCTAAGTATTATACGCGCCGCATTCATGAACTAGTGCCTTGTGTGGTAAGCGCCTTACCATTTTCAAGCATGAGTAAATCGGTAAGTTCTCTTACGGCTCCAAAGCCTCCAGGCATTTGTGTAACATAATGCGATAAACGTTTAATAAGTGGGTGGGCATCGTTTACAGCAACGGCAAAGCCGACTTGTTCCATTACAGGCA
This sequence comes from Pseudoalteromonas sp. MMG006, assembly GCF_018101025.1. Lineage (NCBI taxonomy): Bacteria > Pseudomonadati > Pseudomonadota > Gammaproteobacteria > Alteromonadales > Pseudoalteromonadaceae > Pseudoalteromonas > Pseudoalteromonas sp. MMG006. Next base: position 22,075 of record NZ_JAGJEJ010000003.1, on the reverse strand, counting down.
TATCGGGGCCATCATCGCCAATATAGGCAATTTGCTCGTCGCTAAGGTTAAGCTTGTTTTTTAGCTCTTGGTAAGCAATGAGTTTGTCTTCTTGGCCTTGATAAATATGTTGCACTGTTAAGCTGCTCATACGGGTTTGCACTATTTGAGAATGACGCCCAGTAATAACGGCTACTTCAAAGCCACTATTTATTAATGCCTTTATGCCAAAGCCATCTTTGGTGTTAAACGCTTTTAGCTCTTCGCCTTGGTTACCAAGGTAGATTCGCCCATCAGAAAAAACACCATCAATATCGCATATAAGTAGTTTTACTTTTTTTGCACGCGCTTTTGCGTCTGCACTTAGCGGTTGATAGAGATCTTCAAATTGCATTTACAACACTCCTGCTTTTAATAGGTCTTGCATGTTAAGTGCGCCAATTGGCTGATTTTGTTCGTTAACCACAATCAACCCATTGATACGTTTGTTTTCCATTATATTGAGCGCTTCAGCTGCAAGTATATCTTGGGTAGCCGTTGTACATGACGTAGTCATTACCACACTAATCAAAGTGGTATGAATATCAATACGTTGCTCTAAAATACGGCGTAAATCGCCATCGGTAAATAATCCCGCAAGTTCTTTATTGTCATTAACAATCGCAGTCATGCCTAAGCCTTTGGCTGACATTTCAATTAATGCATCTTTTATGGTTTGTGAAATATTAATAATAGGTGTGTTTGTACCACTGTGCATTACGTCTTTTAGCGTTAATAGTAAACGCTTACCTAGGCTGCCTCCTGGGTGCGATAGTGCAAAGTCATCTGCGGTAAAACCTCTAGCCTCTAGGAGTGCCACAGCCATAGCATCTCCCATAGCTAAAGTGGCTGTGGTGCTTGCTGTTGGTGCAAGACCTAATGAACAAGCCTCTTTTTCTACTTTTATGCAAACATGTACATTAGCAAGAGTTGCCATGCTTGATTGCATATTACCCGTCATGGCTATCATTTTTGCACCCAGTCGTTTTAAGACTGGGATGATATTTAAAACTTCGCTGGTTTCCCCTGAGTTTGAAATAAGCATAACCACGTCATTTTTTGTGATCATGCCTAGGTCGCCATGACTTGCTTCACCAGGGTGAACAAAAAAGGCAGGACTACCCGTACTTGCAAGAGTCGCCGCTATTTTATTGCCAACATGGCCAGATTTACCCATACCAATAACAATAATGCGGCCCTGACAGTCGTACATTAATTGGCATGCATGATGGAAGTTTTCATCAATATATTGAGAAATGTCACTCAATGCTTGGCGTTCAATATCAAGAACGCGAAGGCCTTGTTCAATAAAGTTTAACTGCGCCATGTTTACCCTATTTGACTAAAAATATAACCTTGGTAGCCTAAAAATGCGAATAGCAATAAGCCGCCTTCTACTCTATTGATACGCTGAGAACCTCTAAAGTTCAACGACATAATAATAAGAGCAAGTGTTGCACCTATCATTATTAATACATCTCGACTAGCTAAAGACGAATCAATTGCTGAAGGGTTAATAATACCGGCTAGTGGTAATACAGCTAAAATATTGAATATGTTTGAGCCCACAATATTACCAAGAGCAAGGTCGTCTTCATTTTTTAATACGCCTGCAATAGAAGCTGCAAGCTCAGGTAAACTCGTACCTATAGCAATAATCGTTAAGCCGATGACTAAATCGCTCAAGCCAAAGTATTTTGCAATATCAACCGCTGAGCTCACTAAAAAATGTGAACTTACAGGAAGTAAAATCATGCCAATAACTAGCCAAAATACAGCTTTTTTTGTTGGAACGTCATTAGGTACTTCATCGCATGCTTCTGATACAAACGGATCATCTTCATTTTTTGCGCGCATAGAAACAATAATTAGCCCGCCAATAAAAACGATAAAGCCAATTAAAAGTGCAATGCCTTCACCTAGTGAAAAATAGTTATCGGAAAAAATATACCAAGTAGCTAATGAAACGAGCATCACCAATGGCATTTCACGTTTTAACGTACTTGAAGATACCGCAAGAGGGCGAAAAAGGGCGGTAATACCTAACACGAGTAAAATGTTTGTAATGTTTGAACCCACAGCATTACCAACGGCTGTATCGGTTTTATTAGCTAATGCAGCAGAGGCCGAAACCATCATTTCGGGCGCTGAAGACCCCATAGCTACAACGGTTAAACCTACAATCAGTGTAGGGACACCAAAGTTTTTAGCAAGGGCTGCAGCCCCATAAACAAACCTGTCTGCACTCCAAACTAGAGCCGCAAAACCAAGAATCAAAATAACAAACGAGGTAACCATTGTGATAAGCCAGTTATTCAAAATACAGATGGCGCGAATAGTAACAAAAGCCAACATGAAAGTATAAATAAAAGAGTCTGGTCTACTTTAATGTGCCCAGTGCTTTTAGTTTATATTTAGAAACTTAAGCATGCGTTAAGGGAAATTCCCTCAGCCTTAGGCCACTTTTTACAGGTGTATTACAAAATCTTACGAATTGTTTTTTCCATCTTTGATAAAAAACCCTTAAAATAGGAGCACTAGTGAACATTGTTATGGAGAGCGACTTGTCGCAATCAATAGTAGAAGTCAAGGATGTGAGCTTTTCGCGTGGCGATAGAACCATATACAAAAATATGAGTTTCAGCGTACCTAAAGGTAAAATCACTGCCATTATGGGGCCAAGCGGAATTGGCAAAACCACCATGCTACGTTTAATCGGCGGTCAGCTTAAGCCTGATTCTGGTGATATTTTATTTGAAGGTGGCAGCATTCCAAGTATGTCGCGTAAAGAACTGTATGCGGCACGAACTAAAATGAGCATGCTTTTTCAAAGCGGTGCTTTATTTACCGACATGTCAGTATTTGACAATATTGCATTCCCAATTAGGGAGCATACTAATTTAAGTGAAGATATCATTCGATTAATAGTCTTAATGAAGCTTCAAGCAGTTGGTTTGCGTGGTGCTAAAGATTTAATGCCCTCTGAGTTATCAGGTGGTATGGCAAGGCGTGCTGCATTAGCACGTTCTATTGCTTTAGACCCCGAACTCATTATGTATGATGAACCATTTGCTGGACAGGACCCTATTTCGATGGGGGTATTGGTTAAGCTAATAAAGTCTTTAAATGAAGTGCTTGGTCTATCTTCTTTAATTGTAACTCACGATGTGACAGAGGTTATGAGTATTGCCGATCACGTTATCATTATTGCAGATCAAGGTGTAATAGGCTCAGGGACTCCCGATGAGATGCGCAATCATGAATCTCCATTAGTGCAGCAGTTTTTAAATGGTTTGTCGGATGGACCTGTACCATTTCATTTTCCTGCGCAAACATATGCCGATGAGTTACTTGGAGAAAAAGCATAATGTTGGATCTATTTCAAAGGCTAGGGCGAAAAACGCTAGGGCGTTTTGCTGCGCTTGGCCGTTCAGCACATATGCTGTTTAGTGCGCTTGCACACGTTCCTAATTTTAAAAAAGGTACCCCTTTACTTGTACGTCAACTTTACATGGTGGGCTCGCAGTCATTACTTATCATAATGGTATCTGGCTTATTTATAGGTATGGTTTTAGCGCTACAAGGGTATACGGTTTTAGTTGGCTATGGCGCGGAAGATAGCCTTGGTCCCTTAGTGGCATTGAGTTTATTACGAGAGCTTGGGCCAGTTGTTACTGCGCTATTATTCGCAGGGCGAGCAGGAAGTGCGCTTACTGCAGAAATTGGCTTAATGAAAGCAACAGAGCAATTGTCATCACTTGAAATGATGGCAATTGACCCTTTAAAACGCATAATAGCACCGCGTTTTTGGGCTGGTTTTATTAGTATGCCTTTACTTGCACTTATATTTTCAGCGGTAGCAATCATTGGTGCTCACTTGGTGGGCGTTGATTGGTTAGGTGTTGATACAGGTAGTTTTTGGTCAATCATGCAGTCGCAAGTATCGTTTCAGCAAGACATATTAAATGGCTTAATTAAAAGCTTTGTGTTTGCAATTGTAGTAACTTGGATTGCCCTTTATAAAGGGTATGACTGTGTGCCAACCTCTGAAGGTATTAGTAAGGCAACCACCGAAACGGTTGTTCATTCTTCATTGGCAGTTTTAGGTTTTGACTTTATTTTGACAGCGGTAATGTTTACCAGCTAATAGGGTATAGATAATGAATTCACGGAAATTAGAGATTTTAGTTGGTTTTTTTGTAGCACTTGGCATTTTAGCGTTTGCGATGCTGGCATTGAAAGTAGCCAACTCGGGTATTAGTGGCTCAGGCGAAACATATACGCTAAATGCTAAATTTGAAAACATAGGCTCACTTAAAGCACGTGCTCCTGTAAAAGTGGGTGGTGTAGTGATTGGTCGCGTTGAGTCTATTTATGTTCACCCGCAAGAGTTCTTACCTGTCGTAAATATGACAATAGATGCGCAGTACTTGTGTCGTTTTTCAGACACTAGCTCTATCTCAATTTTAACGTCGGGTATTTTAGGTGAACAGTACTTGGGTATTCATCCCGTTATTGCCCCAACTTCAGCAGAGCAGCGTTGTTTAGGCGAAACGGTCACTGAGAATAAGCAAGATGAAGCCATTGATGATTTATTTGGTGTAGAAAGCAAAGCATTAGGTGATAAAGATACAATCACAGATACAAAGTCTGCCATCGTGCTTGAAGAGTTAATTGGGCAGTTTTTATTCAACCAAGGTAGTGAGTAATTATTATGTTGAAAAAGTTTTTAGCAGTTGTAGCCATCGGTGCAGTGGCATTAATCCAAAGCGTTAATGCCGCAGAAGTTAAACTAGATGATCCTAATAAAATGGTCCGCCAAGTGTCGGAGTACACTTTTGATAGGATAAAAAAAGATCAGGCACTGATCAATAAGAACAAAGAGCATCTTCGCGTTATTGTTGAAGAAGAGCTTATGCCTTACATTGACTACAAATACGCAGCACTTCGTGTCTTAGGCAGCGAAGTATCTAAAGTACGTGCAATTAAAGATGAAGCTGAAAAAGCCAAAGCGATCAAAGAAATCCAGCGTTTTATTGGCGTATTTAGAGAATACCTTGTGGCAACTTACGCGGGTGTATTTACTCAATATACCGATCAGCATGTAGAATTTGGTGCAGAGCAGCCATTTAAAGGCAAAGACGTGGTTGTTGTAAAAACCAAAATCACCGAAGACGGTAAACCGGATATTAAAATTGATTTTAAAGTACGCGAAGATCGCAGCGGTGAGTGGCGTGCATACGACATGATTGCTGAAGGTATAAGCTTACTAGATGCTAAACAAAGCGAGTTACAAGGTATTTTACGCCAGCAAGGTATCGACAGTGTAAGCAACCTTTTAGAGCAAAAGAGCCAACTGCCAGTTCAGTTTAGAGGCAGCAATTCAAATGACTAAATTGGCAATAAGCCAAGTTGATGAGCAGCACTTTCGGGTAAGTGGAGAACTTACTCGAAATTCAATTGGCAATGAACAGCTTCTGAACGATAAGTTATTAACTAAGCATAAAACCACCTATTTTGACCTTAGTGAGGTATCTAGGGTTGACACAGCGGGCTTAGCTTGGTTAATTCACTCTTTTGCAGAATTTAAGCAACAAGGTATCCGCCTTGAATTGCAAAATCCACCTGAGCAATTGCAAAATTTAATGCAATTGGGTCAAGTTACAACCCTATTTGAGTGAGAGTTATGGAAACTAGCCAAGTCGAAACATTATTACGCGACGAACTTCAATTATCTGAAGTACATGTAAAAGCCAATGGTAGCCATTATGAAGTGATTGCCGTAGGTGAATGCTTTGACGGTTTAAGCCGAGTTAAAAAGCAACAGCTAGTTTATGGCCCATTAATGAATACTATTTCTGATGGCACAATTCACGCTGTATCAATTCGTGCTTTTACTCCTACCGAGTGGAAACGTGAACAAAAATTTATTTTACCTCAATAGTTAAGGCCTCCTAATGGATCAATTTGTAATTCAAGGTGGCACTTCACTTGCGGGTGAAGTTACTATTTCTGGCGCTAAAAACGCTGCATTGCCTATTTTATTTGCTTCATTACTTGCTGACGGTGTAAGTACATTTACTAATGTACCTCGCCTTCGTGACATAGTAACAACAGAAGCATTATTACAAACATTGGGTGCAGAGGTTAATTGGCAGGGCGATACACTAATAATCGATGGTTCTAGCGTTAATAAAACTCTGGCTCCATATGAGTTAGTAAAACAAATGCGTGCATCTGTTTTAACGCTCGGTCCTTTAGTTGCTCGCTTTGGTGAGGCGCAAGTGTCTTTACCTGGCGGCTGTGCTATTGGTGCTCGCCCAGTAGATATTCATATTCAGGGTTTAGAGCGCATGGGCGCTATAATCAACGTTGAAAATGGTTACATTAATGCCAAGGTTGATGGCCGCTTAAAAGGCGCCGAAATTTTTATGGAAATGGTGAGTGTAGGCGCTACCGAAAACTTATTAATGGCGGCTGCATTAGCTGATGGTAAAACAATTTTAGACAATGCTGCTCGTGAGCCTGAAATTACTGATTTAGCAAATTGCTTAATCGCAATGGGTGCTAAAATTAGTGGTGCTGGTACTAGCCGTATTGAAGTTGAGGGCGTTGAGCGATTGGCTGGCTGTGAGCACAGTATCTTACCTGATCGTATTGAAACCGGAACGTTTTTAGTTGCAGCTGCAATGGCTGGCGGCGAAGTGCTTTGTAAAAATACAGACTTCCATTCGCTTGAGCCTGTTATTGAAAAACTGCGTGCTGCTAATGCACTCGCTGAAGTAAAAGAAGGCAGCATATATTTAGATATGCGTAATCGAGAGCTTAAAGCTGTAAATATTAAGACAATGCCGCACCCGGGTTTTCCTACTGATATGCAAGCACAGTTTACTGCTTTAAACGTAGTGGCTAATGGTAGTGCAACTATCACAGAAACTATTTTTGAAAACCGTTTTATGCACGTACCTGAACTACAACGTATGGGTGCTAATATTCGCTTAGAAGGGCATACCGCTATTTGTGGCGATACTGAAAGCTTAACGGGTGCGCAAGTAATGGCAACTGATTTACGCGCCTCAGCGAGCCTAATTTTAACGGGTATAGTTGCTCAAGGTGAAACGGTTGTGGATCGTATTTACCACGTTGATAGAGGTTATCAGCGTATTGAAGATAAGCTAAGTGCGTTGGGCGCTAATATTAAGCGCAGAAGTAGTTAACATTAGCGCGTTGCGTTAGTTTTTACATAAAACTAAAAAAGGTCGGATATGCGTACGCTATCCGACCTTTTTAATGCTACGGAGCAATTATAGTTTAGTTTCTAGCTCTGCCACTGTAACCATAATCTTTTCTATTTTACCGTTACGATAAAGCTCAAATTCAATTTCTTTACCGGGTTCTGTATTACCTATTTCTTCGAGCACCTTTTGAGGGTTTGCTACAGATAATCCGGCAATTTTAATAACAATATCTTGCTCTTCAATACCAGCTTGCCAAGCCGGGCCTAATGGGTCTAAGTTAGTAATACGCATTCCGACAACTTTAGTCAGGCTATCATTTACTTCTTTTCCTGTACTATCTACCGCGGTGCCTTCAAAGCCTAAATAGCCACGCACAACGCGGCCATGGCGTATTAATTTCCCCATCACCTCTTTAGCTAGTGAGTAAGGGACCGCAAAAAATATGCCTTGAATATTAAGATTCTCGCGGGTTTTAAACTGCGCCGAAGTGATCCCCACTAAGTCACCATTTGAGTTCACCAACGCCCCACCTGAATTACCAACATTTATAGCTGCATCCATTTGCAGTAGGTTGTTATAAGGGCTGTCGGTAATTTTTTGTTTACCTGTCGCACTGATAATTCCTTGCGTAATGGTTTGACCTAAATTAAGTGGGTTACCAATTGCAAGCACGACATCGCCAACACTTGATGAATAGTCATCATCAACGGGAATAACAGGTAAGTGATCGGCGTTTATTTTTAGTAGTGCTAAATCAGTAATAGTATCGAAACCGATTAACTGCACATCAAAAAAGCGTCGACCATCGGTAAGAATAACCATGATCTGGTCTGCATTATTAATAACGTGGTAATTAGTTAATATATAGCCGTCCTGAGCCATAATAACGCCAGAACCTAACTCTTGTACGGTATTTTGTCGTTTATAGCGAGGCTCTTTTGAGATGCTTTCTGAAAAAATAGTCACTACAGATGGCGCAGCTCGTTTTACTGCATCAGAAAAGCTTAAATGGCTTGAGCTCATTGCGCTTGGGATTGGTACATTAGGCAATAGGGCTGCTCTCATATTTGGGCTAAAGAAAACCACTAGAAAGGCAATACCTAAGCCTGCGAACAATGGGGGGAGAACAAATTTTAGTAGTTTCAGCACGAGTTTCTTATTATTTATGAGCAATCTCTTTATGATGGCATAAAAAAAATAACAGCGGCAAGTGCCACTGTTATTTTTATTACATTTATACTGCGATTAATTATTGAATGAGTATAAAGATTGACTCTCGGCCGCGTTTTACGCCTAGTACGATATTGCCTTGCGTATTTTCGATGATTTTATTCATATCACGAATTGTTTCTACACGCTGACGGTTTACCTGCATGATCACATCGCCTTCTTCTAAGCCTACACGAGCCGAAGGCGAGCGAGGGTCTACAGAGGTAACTTCAACACCCTTATTACTATTTTTTTGCACGTTTTCAAGTTCTGCACCTTGAAAAGCAGGATGAAGCTCTTCGCCTGTCGCGGTAACCCCTGACGCACCATCAAGTGTTACTTCAACTGTTTTAACTTTACCGTCGCGGTAAATGCCTAGTTTAACTTCACGACCTTCACCTAAGGTTGCTATTTTGCTACGTAGTTCATGGAAACCACTTATATCGCTGCCATTAATACTGGTAATTACGTCGCCAGCTTTAATACCTGCCTTGCTTGCTGCGGTATCATCCATTACTTGCATGACGTAAGCACCTTGCTTCACGTCAAGTTGCTGCGCTTTAGCTAGCCCTGCATCTAGTGGGCGGCCAGAAATACCTAAAGAGCCTCGGCGGACTTCACCGTGTTCAATTATTTGATCAACTAAGTTCTTCATCATGTTTGATGGGATAGCAAAGCCAATACCCACATTACCGCCTGATGCCCCTAAAATTGCAGTATTAATACCAATCAACTCACCATTTAAATTAACTAATGCACCACCAGAGTTACCTTGATTAATTGCTGCATCTGTTTGGATAAAGTCTTCATAACCCTCAATGTTTAAACCACTGCGCCCAAGTGCGCTTACAATACCTGACGTTACTGTGTGGCTTAGCCCAAATGGATTACCAATCGCAACGGCGAAATCACCTACTCGCAAACTATCAGAGTTGGCAAGCTTAACTTCTACTAAGTCATCTGCGTCAATTTGTAACAACGCAATGTCAGACTCTTTATCACTGCCAATTTTGGTTGCTTCATATTCACGGCCATCTTCGAGGGTAACAACCATTTTTTCAGCATCTTGAACAACATGATTATTTGTTACTACATAACCTTCATCTGCATCAATAATTACGCCAGAGCCTAAACCGCTAAATTGACGTTTTTGGCTACGAGGTTGAGGAGTGCCAAAAAAGAATTCAAGAGGATCGGCACGGCGGCGTACTTCTTTTGAACCAGAAACTTGAATACTAACTACCCCAGGGGTAATTTGCTCAAGCATAGGGGCGAGTGTTGGTAATTGTTGACCATTAACTGCTACCGGTAATTTTGCATACGAGGCGACCGGGCTTAGTAACAAGCTAGTAGAAAGAATAGCTGCGCTGATAAGTGATAATTTCATTTTCATAGTCAGGGTTTACTCCACTTAGGAAAAACAAAAATTAAAAAAGGCTGCATAAGCAGCCTTTTCAAGTTTGTCAGTAAGATAAAACAACAAAGCTGTTATATCTAAAGACTATGGGGTCAAAAAAAAGTTCATCAAGATGCTTTAGAATGTTCTGAAACTTTATTTTGTCCAGCAAATAACCCCGACTCGCCCGATACATAATCGGCCGGTTGTGCTTGTGCATTTGAGCGATCGCACTGACGCTCTTTTAAAGACGCCTGTAATTGCTCTGTTGTTTCTTTAGAAAAAAACGGTTCCGCAGGGGTTTTATCTCTATCTTCTAATAATAGTTGGTTGGTTTCTTCAACGTGGCTAAGAAGCTGATCGTAGTTGTCTTTCATTTTATTGACGAGCTTGCCTGTGCTCGCTAAATGATCGGCCACATCTTGACGATATTGCTCAAGCGCGTTTTCAGCTTGCTCGGCTTGTTCTTTTAATTCATCTTGCTTAAATTGTTTTTTAGTAACAAATGCACCGATAAAAAAAGCCACTACAGCAGTAATAACAACTAAACCTACCCACATAACTGTGCCCATAATTCTACCCCTTTGGGAAAATAACTAATGAATGCCTGATTCAATTACAAATCATACTAAGTGTAATATACCCCGACTGATGATGCGTGTTAATATGCTTTACAAATTAAACTGCGTTTTAAATGTAAATAGATATGACTCCTTGGCAAACATACCAGCAAGACCTCAAGCGTGATGACTTTGTACATGACTCAGCACAAGAAAATGCAGTACGTCATTTGCAGCGTTTATACGATGACCTAACTCAAGCAAAACCTAAAAAGTCGGGCTTTTTTGCGAAGTTATTTAGTAAAGATGAACCTGCGCCTATAAAAGGTTTATATTTTTGGGGAGGTGTAGGGCGTGGTAAAACCTATTTAGTTGATACCTTTTATGAGGCATTGCCTGGTAATCGTAAAATGCGAGTGCATTTTCATCGTTTTATGCATCGTGTCCACGATGAGCTTAAAAAATTAAATAACACAGCCAATCCGCTTGAAAAAATTGCTGATATTTTTAAAGCCGAGACCGACATAATCTGCTTTGATGAGTTTTTTGTTCAAGATATTACTGATGCAATGCTGCTTGGTGGGCTAATGGAGGCGTTGTTTGCGCGCGGTATAGTCCTTGTCGCTACCTCAAACATTATTCCTGATGACTTATATCGAAATGGCTTACAGCGCGCACGTTTTGTACCGGCTATCGAGCTGGTAAAAGCAAACACTGAAATAGTCAATGTAGACTCAGGGATTGATTATAGGTTGCGTACCCTTGAGCAAGCTGAAATATTTCATAGCCCATTAGATGAGCAAGCAGATAAAAACTTATTTGAATATTTCGACAAGCTATCGCCAGAGGCTGGAAAACATGATGAGCCAATCGAAATTGAAGGACGTTTAATTAACACCCGCAAAGTTGCTAAATGCGTAGTTATGTTTGAATTTAGTGAGTTATGTGAAACTGCACGTAGCCAAGTAGATTATATGGAAATTAGCCGTTTATTTAACACTGTAATTATTTCTAATGTGAAACAGCTTGGGCAAACTAATGATGATGCAGCAAGACGTTTTATTGCGTTAGTTGATGAATTTTATGAGCGCCATGTCACATTAATTATATCTTCTGAAAAACCGATCACCGAGCTTTATACGCAGGGCAATCTAAACTTTGAATTTAAACGCTGTATAAGCCGCCTTCAAGAAATGCAGTCTTTAGAGTATTTAGCAAAAGAGCATTTAACTTAGAAATTAAGCCATATATTTTAGAGCGTTTAATTTTATTAAATTTCTTGCGGAAAAAACAAGCGCCCAGTAGCAATGTGATTTAAGTGCTGGTATACTCCCGCGTCTGCCACGTTGCGTTCTATGTCCTCATATAGTTTAGCCACTTGTGAGCGGCGCAAAAGTCTAAAACTCGAAGGGGTTGTAGCATACTTAGAGCGGTAGTTAACATTAACTACCTGTGGTTTTAATTGAAAAACATTGGATTTTTATAAATGAAAACGTTTGTTGCTAAACCAGAAACAGTAAAACGTGACTGGTACGTAGTTGACGCTGAAGGTAAAACTTTAGGTCGCATCGCTACTGAAATCGCTCATCGCCTACGCGGTAAGCATAAAGCTGAATACACTCCTCACGTAGATACTGGTGATTACATCATCGTTATCAACGCTGAAAAAGTTACTGTAACTGGTAACAAATTCAAAGATAAAGTGTACTACGCTCACTCTGGTTTCCCAGGTGGTCTTAAGTCTACTACTTTTGATAAACTTCAAGCTGCAAAGCCTGAAATGATCATCGAGAAAGCTGTAAAAGGCATGTTGCCACGTGGTCCTTTAGGCCGCGCTATGTACCGTAAACTTAAAGTTTACGCAGGTACTGAGCACAATCATGCTGCACAACAGCCTCAGGTTCTAGACATTTAAGGAGCACTATCATGGCAAATCAATACTACGGTACAGGTCGTCGTAAAAGTTCAAGTGCTCGCGTATTCTTACGCCCAGGCACTGGTAACATCGTAATCAACAAGCGCTCTTTAGAAGAGTACTTTGGTCGCGAAACAGCACGCATGGTTGTTCGTCAAGCTCTTGAGCTTGTAGATATGACTGAAAAATTTGACCTTCACATCACCGTTGCCGGTGGTGGTACAACTGGTCAAGCTGGTGCTATCCGTCACGGTATCACTCGTGCACTTATGGAGTTTGACGAGTCATTACGTCCACAACTTCGTAAAGCAGGTTTTGTTACACGTGATGCACGTAAAGTTGAACGTAAGAAAGTGGGTCTTAAGAAAGCGCGTAAGCGTCCACAGTTCTCAAAACGTTAATCTATACGTTATCAAGAATTCAAAAACCCAGCTTATGCTGGGTTTTTTGTTATTAAAAACTAGTAATTGTTACTTGCAAATTAACAACTAAATTTTAAATACTTACCTCTTAAATCCAGATTTTTCGCGACCTAAACACTGATCATATTTATGTAAACGCGCGTATTAAATGTACGAAAGTTAAAAAATACCCAGATAGCTGCAAAAAAGTTAAATAATTATCGTAATTAGTTTAAATCCATCAGTTAATTGGTGGAATTTTTTGCTACAATTGGCTGGCAAGTAAAATGAGTGAGTTTAACCACACTATGTGCAGTTTTTACTGTTTCCTCTTAGTGGTGTTGATCTTGGTCAGTATATTGTTTTTACAGAAGCGCTATTATAGTCGTTCGGCTTTATTCTCGAGCTAACTTAATCAAATGTTTGATCAAGTCAGGTTTATTCGAGTATGGGGCTGTGAATAACCTTGTTTTAATCAAGGGTTTTAATTATGATCGCTTCTATTTTAAAAATTTCGAATAATTAACCTGCTGTAACTGATGTTCTCAATATAGCAAGTGTTGAGAATCATAGTGGAGATAAGTGGATGAGCAATGCGCCTGTAGACAATGGCCGACGTCGCTTTTTAACCATAGCTACCTCTGTTGTAGGTGGTGTTGGTGCGGCTGGGGCTGCTGTTCCTTTTATTGCGTCTTGGAACCCAAGTGAGCGAGCTAAATCTGCGGGTGCGCCTGTAGAAGTAGATATCAGCAAACTTGAGCCGGGACAATTAATACGTGTCGAGTGGCGTGGTAAACCTGTATGGGTTGTATCACGGACCCCTAAAATGCTTGAGCAGATGAAAGAACATGAAGGTCAACTTCGTGATCCGCAATCGCAAGAGCCACAACAATTAGAATCATCAACAAATGATTACCGTTCATTACGCCCAGAGATTTTTGTCGCTGTTGGTATTTGTACGCATTTAGGTTGTTCTCCAGGCTTTTTCCGAGGTAACTTTGGTGAAAAAGTTGAAGGGACTGATGATGGTTTTTACTGTCCATGTCACGGTTCTAAATTTGATATGGCTGGCCGAGTATTTCAATCGGTTCCTGCACCATTGAACTTAGAAATACCACCTTATACTTTTCTTGATGAGACCACTATTTTAGTGGGCGAAGAAAAAGGGGTAGCCTAATGTTTGGTAAAATTGTTAGTTGGATCGACGATCGTATCCCAATGACACGTGTTTGGAACATGCACATTGCACAGTATCCAGCACCTAAAAACTTTAACTTCTGGTACTTTTTTGGCTCTTTAGCCATGTTAGTACTAGTAAACCAAATCCTAACGGGTATTTGGTTAACGATGAACTTTGTTCCGTCTTCTGAAGGCGCATTCGCTTCAGTAGAGTACATCATGCGTGATGTAGAGTACGGCTGGTTATTACGTTACTTGCACTCAACAGGTGCTTCAGCGTTCTTTATCGTTGTATATATGCACATGTTCCGTGGCATGATCTACGGTTCTTATCAAAAACCACGAGAGTTACTGTGGTTGTTTGGTATGTTTATTTTCTTAGCGCTAATGGCTGAAGCATTCATGGGTTATTTATTACCATGGGGTCAAATGTCATTTTGGGGTGCACAGGTAATCATTTCATTATTCGGGGCTATTCCGGTTATTGGTGATGACTTAACACTTTGGATCCGTGGTGACTACGTAATATCAGGTGCAACGCTTAACCGCTTCTTTGCATTACATGTTATTGCATTACCATTGGTTATTGTAATCTTAGTATTTTTACATATTGTTGCTTTGCACGAAGTGGGTTCTAACAACCCTGAAGGCATTGAAATTAAACGTAAGAAAGGCTCTGTTGCAGAAGAAGATAAGCCTAAATTTAAATTCCATGAGTATTACACTAACAAAAAAGACATTGTTGATGCGATACCGTTCCACCCGTACTACACAGTAAAAGATATTGTGGGTGTGGTTGGTTTCTTAATCTTGTTCTGTTGGGTTGTATTCTTTATGCCTGCGATGAATGGTTTCTTCTTAGAAGCGCCAAACTTCGAAGCGGCGAATCCACTTAAAACACCAGAGCATATTTTCCCAGTTTGGTACTTTACGCCATTCTATGCAATCTTACGTGCAATCCCTGATAAGCTTATCGGTGTTGCAGCAATGGGTGCATCAATTGTGGTATTAGCATTATTACCATGGATTGACCGTGGTCGTGTTAAATCGGTTCGTTACCGTTGTGGTTTCCACAAATGGAACATTGCAGGTTTTGTTGTAACCTTCGTTCTTTTAGGTTGGGTGGGTGCAACTCCACAAACTGACATGAAAACGATAATTTCTCAAATCTGTACTGTGACTTACTTTATGTTCTTCGTACTGTTATTTGTATACAGTAAGAATGAAAAAACTAAGCCATTGCCTGAGAGGTTAACGAAATGATGAAAAAGCTAATTATCGGTTTATTTGCTTTATCAGTAAACTTGTTGCCTAACGTGGTTATGGCAGCAAGTGCGTCGGTTCCTTTAATGGAAGCGAATAACGATATATCTGATCAGCCTTCTTTACAGCGCGGCGCAAAGTTGTTCATGAATTACTGTCTTGGTTGTCACCAAATGCAGTATCAACGTTATGAACGTACTTTCCGTGATATTGGTATCCCAACTGAAGTTGGTCAAGAACAATTGATTTTTGATGGTTCTAAAGTCGGTAGCCATATCAAAAATGCGATTGCTAAAGAAGATGCTGCAAAATGGTTTGGTGCGGCTCCGCCGGATCTAACAAATGTTGCGCGTGTGCGTGGCAGTGATTGGATTTACACCTATTTAAAATCATTTTACAAAGATGAGTCTCGCCCATTTGGCGTAAACAATACATTATTCCCATCGGTTGGTATGCCGCATGTTCTACAAGAACTTCAAGGTTTACCAACAGCTATCACTGAAGAAGTTGAAGAACATGGTCAGACTGTGACTAAAATTGTTCGTCTTGAAACTGATGGTACTGGCGAATTAAGTGTTGATGAATACGACCAAGCGGCTCGTGATTTAACGAACTTCCTCGAGTATGTAGGTGAGCCTACACGTCTTGAGTCAGAAGCGTTAGGTATTAAGGTAATTGGATTTTTAATCATCCTATTTATCTTGGCATTTATGCTTAAGAAAGAATACTGGAGAGATGTTCATTAATTTGAGCGTTTTACAAGGTAATTTTGCAATAGGGGCTTAAGCCCCTATTGCTGTTTTAGTTATTTAATGGAGGTATAGGCATGGCCGTAGCTGCCAATAAGCGCCCTGTAATGACCCTTTTTTCTGGTGCTAACTGTATGTATAGCCACCAAGTACGTATTGTACTTGCGGAAAAGGGTGTAAGTGTAGATATTCATTTGGCTGAAAAGGATAACCTGCCAGAGGCACTTCACGAAATTAACCCTTACGGTACAGTACCAACACTGATTGACCGTGAGCTTGGTTTATATCAGGCAAACATCATCATGGAATACCTTGATGAGCGTTTTCCTCATCCTCCACTAATGCCTGTTTACCCGGTAATGCGTGGTCGTAGCCGTTTAATGATGCATCGTATTGATACTGATTGGTACAGCTTAGCTGACAAAATCAGCAATAATGCTTCAGATGCTGCGCAGGCTCGTAAAGAGTTAACAGAAGCGTTGCTTGCAATCGCACCTATTTTTAGCGAAGCACCTTACTTTATGAGTGAAGAGTTTAGCTTAGTAGATTGTTACTTAGCTCCACTATTATGGCGTTTACCTGAGTTTGGTATTGAGCTAAATGGTGCGGGTTCTAAAGAGCTTAAAGAATACATGATCCGTTTATTTGAACGTGAGTCATTCCAAGCCTCTTTAACTGAAGCTGAGCGTGAGATCCGTTTATAATGACGCCTAATCGTCCTTATTTATTACGTGCTTTTTTTGATTGGATTGTCGATAACGACTGTACGCCACATTTAGTGGTAGACGCTGATTACCCTGCAGTACAAGTGCCAACGCAATTTGTACAGGATGGACAAATTGTTTTAAACATAAGTCCTTCTGCAGTTACTCAGTTTTCGTTAGACAAAACCCAACTTAGCTTCGATGCGCGCTTTGGTGGTCAACCAATGCAAGTTTACGTACCAATAGGTGCTGTGCTTGCAATATATGCGCGTGAAAATGGCGAAGGAACAGTCTTTACTACAGATGAGTTTTTAGAGGACGAAGACGAATTTGTACCAGAGCTTGAAAGTGTTGATTCATCAGATGAAGTAATCGATGAAACTCCACCAGAAAAGCCGCAGAAGAAAAAAGGCTCACATTTACGTGTTATAAAATAATACGTAAATACAAAAAAACCGCTTTTAAAGCGGTTTTTTTATATCTGTCTTTTGTGTTTACAAGTATTCAAACGCTTTAATTACACGCTCTACACCCGATACATTACGGGCAATATTTACAGCCTGGGTAGATTCGGAGTCAGACACTAGGCCCATTAAAAATACTTCAGCGTTCTCAGTCACTACTTTAATATTATTACTGCTAATATCTTTAGCTGTTAACAGCTGAGCTTTAACTTTAGATGTAAGCCAAGAGTCATGTGTTTGCGTTGTAATGCCAATGTTTGAACCAATACGAATTTGATTGTGTATTTTACGAATGCCTGAAACGTTCTCAATGGTGCGCTGAGCTTCGTTTTTTATTTCTTCGTTTGGTACTTGTCCTACAAGTAAAACAATGCCATTGACGCTTACAGCGTCTACATTCGCAAATTTTTCGATTCGTTCTACTTCGCTAAGTGCAATGCTGGCTTTTATTTCAATATTATTATCGTCTATTTGCGAGCCTATAGTACGGCGATCATTCGCTGCAGTTACTGCACTGGCTGTACCTGCAACAACAGCAGCTGCACAACCTTGCAGTAATACCACTGTACCTAAGACAATAAGAGAGCGTTTAAACATAATTTTCATCCTGAGGGAAAAGCGTTAAATCAACTAGTTCACTTAAACAGTGTAAGTTTACTAGGTGAGATTCAATAATGCGACTAGGGCGCTTAGAAGGTGTTCTTATTTCTGCGTCGTTGGGGCCTAGTAAACCGACAAGTTCACCGCCATCGTCGCCAACCATAACTATGACCTTCATATCTTTAGTCAGTGCGGCTTCAACAGCAGAAATAACATGTTTTTCGTTGCCGTTAATAGCTAAAGCGAGTAGTAAATCACCTTGCTGAGCAAAAGCACGTACTTGACGTGCAAACGTATCATGGTCGTCTACTTGTGTACTTTGCCCTAAGTTAATGTTCTCTTGCGATAAGGCAATAGCGGGCAGGCAAGGGCGCTCTGTTTCATAATGATTTACTAATACGCCAGCCATGTGTTGGGCAAGCATGTGGCAATTTGCAGTGCCACAACAAATGAGTTTATTACCGTTGATCAAGCTTTGTGCAATTGTGAATGCAGCTGATTCGAGTGCGCTAGGTAAAACTTCACCTGCGGCTATTTGTACTTGGATACTTTCCGTAAAAATTTCTTTAATTGTATCTTGCATAGAATACCAACAATTTATACCTAATCTTTATATTCAATTTAAGCCAGCTTTAAAATACGTTTTTAAGCCAATTTATATTCGGGGATGACTCACCTGTTATGGCTACATAATCAATTCTTAACGCTTGATTAGTTAAATTTTTAGCGGCTAAGTAATGATAAATACTGCGTTTTAATCGTGCCTGTTTTTGAGGGCTTAGAGCGTAATTAGCACCACCACGAGCATTGTTTTTCCTAAATTTAACTTCAACAAATACTAGCGTATCACCCTCTTTCATAATGACATCTAGTTCACCAAAGGGGCAGTAATAATTCCGCTCAATAGGGGTTAACCCTTGGGAAACTAAGTATTTTTGCGCTTGCAGCTCGTAATACTGGCCTTTTTCGCGACTATTTTGCCACAGCTCTTTAAACCACGACATGCCGCCCCCTTAATAACGTTAATTGATAGTTTGCATCTCACTCGCCGATTGCATAAATAATGGCACAGGGCGCTGCGTTTTTAACTGCACAGTTTTGATACGACGGTTAATGTACTGCGCCCAGTCTAGTGTGCGCTCAATATGGCCGCTGGTATTAACAGACAACTTACCGCTTAAGCCGCTATATTGATTACCTGGCATAACACTGAGTTGTCTAATATCGTGCAATATTGATACTGCATCGTATGCCATAGCAAATAAGCGTTGGCTTATATCTACTTGCTCAGGCCAAAGTGCATTGTATTGCTCACGAAGGTTATGCTGCTTGATTTGCGAGTCGAGCATCCACGGTAATTCGGTAAAGTATAGGCCATCTAAGTCGCCTTTATCTGTACGGTCAATTTGTTTACTGTGACTTTTTGAGCTGGCGTATAATGGAATTCGCTCTGCAAAAGTACTTACATTCACATCTAGGTAAGGCTTAATTAGGCGCGTTTCTATTGCATCGCCTAAAATGTAAATAACGTCTATATCGCTACGAGAGCGAGTTTCGTTTTCTACTTCTTGTCTGAATAATGCTTTAACAGCTGAAATGCGCTGTTTAGACTTATCAACTTCCAATAGGCTTGTGATTGTATTTGGCATATCTTTTTTGTCATTATAAAAGCCAATTTGCGGCTTCGTCTCGCTATAGCGTTGCCACTGCAAGTTAAAGTAGTCGACTAAACGCTGGCCATTTGCATTATTTGGTGCAAGTAGCATTGGTTTTTGATAGCCCTTAGTTAAAAAGTGCTCTAAAGCTTGCTGCACTTCATGCTCTGGATTTAAAGCAAAGTAATAATGTTGTAGCGAAATTCGCTCACCATCAAACGTATTTAAATGCAATGTGGGTGTATCTATTAGCGTTTTTGCATTAGCCAGCTTGTCTATGTTGGCTTTTAGCAGTGGGCCAACGACAAAGTCTGGCTTTATTTGCTCAAGCTGTGCGGCAATTTCTTGTGTACTTAAATTTTCATCGATAAAAATCGTTTCATTAATGTTTTGTGTATCAAGTGCAGCTAACGCGCCTGCTTTTAATGCATCGCCTAATCTTTCGTTAGGGCCTGATTGCGGAAATAAAACCACTAAGCGCTCAATATTAATCGGTGCAAGCTGTGTAAGAGATTCATCTTGCTCTGGCAAAATAGTAAATGCTGGGTGCCCAACATAGCGCCTTCGCCAATTATTAATTGCCTGATCAAGTTCTACGGTACTGTTAGCATAAACCTGATGATATAAAGCTAAGTTAATCCAGCCTTGTTGAATAACAGAGCCACGATTAAAGCGCTCAAGCGCATAAGAAGAAAGCTTTGTTAAGTTATCCCACAGATCTTGATTAAGTTGAGGAATTTCGATGTTGTTTTTTGTTGCCGTTTCAGAGGCTCTAAAAAAGTATGGGGCAGCTCGTTTTGGAAAGTTTTGTGATGTATAAATACTGGCAGTTAAAAACTGATGCCACGCAAAATGCTCAGGTTGTGTAAGTTGCCCATCTAACGATTGCAAAATAACGAGTGCTTTATCATTTTTGTTTTGTTGTTTTTGTGCAAAAGCAATATAAAGGCGATTTTGAATTTGATCAACGCTTGCTGTTAATTCAAGGTCACTACCAATTTGCTCTAATAAAGGCCAATTTTGTTCACTAATGGCCGCATCACGGGCACTGTAAAGTAATTGTATTTTATCGGCACCTTGGCGGTTTTGTGCTAATTGATAGATAGATTGCGCACTGGTTGCTTGATTTTGCAGTGCATTAGCGCGGTTACTTACGTTATCGCTGTTTTTAGTTGGTTTTTCGGTTGTGCTACACGCCGATAACCCTGACAATATAATTAATAGACTAACTAGTTTAAGTCGCACAAATGATTTCCCAATACGTTAACGCGATTTGCTTATATTACTGACTGACGCAGGAGACCTCAATGTTAAATGAGGAGAATTCACAGAAAATTGGCACTCTTTACATTGTTGCCACCCCAATTGGCAATTATGACGACTTAAGTCACCGTGCCATCGCGACATTATCGCAGGTTGACTTAATAGCTGCTGAAGACACTCGCCACACAGGCAAGCTACTTAGCCACTTTGGAATTAAGGCAAAAACGTTCGCATTACACGACCACAACGAAAAGCAAAAAGCGCAGCAAATTATTGATCAACTTAATCAAGGTTTAAATATTGCGCTAGTATCCGACGCCGGTACACCGCTTATTAGTGACCCAGGTTATGCGGTTGTAAATTTATGTCGCGAGCAAGGGGCTCATGTAACACCAGTACCTGGTGCATGTGCAGCAATTACTGCGGTATGTTGCTCTGGATTACCCACTGATCGCTTTCAATTTATTGGGTTTACACCTGCTAAAAGTAAAGCAAGGCAAGACTTTTTCATTGAGGCAGTTAATTCGGGCATAACCAGCATAATGTACGAAAGTACGCACCGTATTATGGCAAGCCTAGATGATTTGGCGCAAGCACTAGGCGATGAGCAGCAAGTGGTGTTTGCTAAAGAGCTTACTAAAACCTTTGAAACCTTTTTTAATGGTAGCGTAAGCGAATTAAAGCAGTTTTTAACAGATGATCCCACTAAACAACGCGGCGAAATTGTATTAATGTTGCCGGGCAAACCAAAGTTAGTAGACGATATACCGCCTGAAGCGCGCAAAATGCTGGCACTGCTTGAGAGCGAAATGCCAATGAAAAAAGCCTGTGGTGTAGTGGCTGAGTACTTTGGAATGAAAAAAAATGCACTATACAAAACAATTATTGAAGAAAAAGAGTAAATATTACTGCGTTCGGTGTTTGCGTCATGTATACTGCGCGCCGAGTCAGCCAAGATGATCGCTGCCTGTGACGAAAATGATCAGGGGGAGGAAAGTCCGGGCTCCACAGGGCAGAGTGCCAGCTAACGGCTGGGGGGCGTGAGCCCACGACAAGTGCAGCAGAGAGGAGACCGCCAACCTCGGTTGGTAAGGGTGAAAGGGTGCGGTAAGAGCGCACCGGGCCGCTAGTAATAGTCGGTTGCAAGGTAAACTCCACTCGGAGCAAGACCAAATAGGGTTCCTTATGGCGTGGCCCACGTTGGAACCGGGTAGGTTGCTTGAGCCATAGAGCGATTTATGGCCTAGACGAATGATTATCACTTTCTTCGGAAAGGACAAAACCCGGCTTATAGGCTGACTCACTCATTCAATAAAAAGCCCGCAGTTAACGCTGCGGGCTTTTTTGTGTTTAAATTTTAGGGGGAAGTTATTAGTTTTTAAGTACCGGCTTATTGTACTCGGTAGAATTTCAATAAAGAGTAATAATCGGGCTGTAAATTATGAATGTATGAAGTCAAGA
>NZ_JAGJEJ010000029.1:0-31272 GCF_018101025.1 Pseudoalteromonas sp. MMG006 | reverse complement strand
GTATTTTAAATAGTTTGGTACAGTTAAAACTTCATTTCAATTTTGCCGTACACGTAGCGTCCGTTAAATCCATACGGTGAAAAGCTTGAATAAGCAAATAAACGCGAGAAGGTTGATAGCTCTTCAACGTTTTCTCGTGTTGCATCTGGGTAAACGTCAAAAATGTTATTTGCACCCACGCTCAACGATACGTTATTGGTAAGCGCGTAACCGATGTCTAAGTCGGTGATCCATTTTGGTTTTAGCACTTCATTTAGTTCAGCAGTTGATGATGGGTCTTGAGTCTCGCCGTAACGGGTTGTTCTAAGCGTGGTTCGAATATCATCGTTAGTCCACGTAGCACTTAAATTGTATTTGTTACGCGGTGTACTTACCTCAAAACGACGCAGCTCAGTGCCTGAGAATAAGTTGTCTTGATCGAATCCAGCGCCTTGTAGCTCGGCTGGTGGATCAATAATATTGGTTACTTCGTTTTTGCCATAGTTATAGCCTAAGTTAAAGGCAATATCGCCATAGCCATCAGTTGCTACATTGTATGAAGCAACTACATCAACACCACGTGTTTTACTATCAATCGCATTTAAGAAAAAACGACCCTGTGTTGCGCCAGTGCCTGCTAATAGCGCTTCAATTGCATCGCCCGACAAATTGTTAGACAGTACAATACGGTCATCAATTAATATTTGATAGTAATCAACCGATAAGCTGAAGTTAAAGTCGGTAGACCACGTAAAGCCGACACCGTAGTTAGTAGCTTCTTCTGCATCAAGACCTGGTGAGCCAAGGGCTTGTGCTACATCGCTACTTGGTGCAAAGGTACCTGTTTCGGTTGGCTCGCCATCAACAAATACTGTTGCAACAGATGTAAAGTATTGCTGTTGTAATGAAGGCGCTCTAAAACCTGTTGATGCCGATGCACGAATGGCTAAATCTTCAGTGAGCGAATAACGTGTTGCAATTTTACCATTGAGCGTATCGCCAAAATCAGAGTAATCTTCGTAACGCGCTGCAACAGCTATGTTCCAATCATCTGTAAGGTAGGTTTCTAAGTCTATGTAAAAGCTAACATTGTGGCGGCTGTTGTCACCTTCAGACTCTGGGGTAAAACCTGGAAATACTTGTGAGCCTGCAGCACCAAACGGGCCATCTTCACCAGTAACCTCACCACCTGGGCCAAATGTCCCTTGTGCGTATGACGCTTCTTCGCCAGCTTCAATTTCGTAACCTTCGGTACGATACTCTGCACCAAAAGCAACACTTACCGAGCTTTCTAAAAAGCTTACGTCTACTTCACGATTAAAATCTACGTTTAAAGTAAGCTGATCGTAAGTCAGGGTGCCGGCATCAAAGCTTGTTTGGCTAGTAGGGCCGTATGATGTATTTAAGCTATTTATAACACCAAACTCAAATGCATCTTGACCATATACTGCGGATACATCGTAATTCCATTCGTTTAAAAAACCTTTAACGCCAAGTGCTAATGAAAAGTCGTTTATGTCTGAGGTGATCACCGGTAAAAAGCCGTCTGGGTAAATTTCTTCTATATTACGGCTGTCGCTTGCACGGCGATAAAACCCGCCGCCTTCACCTTCACGTTTAGAGTAAGAACCAAATGAATAGAGTTCTGCATCGTTAGTGAGTTGTAGAGCTGAGTTATAAAACACGGAGAAATCTTCTACATCACCATTACCAAAGTTATGGTTGTAACGGTTTACAGTGAGTTCACGAGGGTCGAGCGCCCCATTTACTGAACCGTCATCTATGCGTGCATAATTTTCACGGTCATCGTAGTCGGAGCGGTTTGTAGAGTGGCGGTCGCGGTATTCAGTCGAGATGTTTAAAAAGCCATTTTCACCCAGTTCAAAACCCATATTACCTTGAAGCGTTAATGTTTGACCGTCTGTTAATGAGCGATCGCCGCCTTCGGTAAATGCTAAATTACCATCGCTACCCTCAGATACAGATTCAAGCTGAGGTACGCCGTCCATTTCGGTTACATTCGCGCCATAAATTGCAGCGACAGATCCGCCGCTGCTTGCACTTTTAAGTACAATATTAATAACACCCGCTATTGCATCAGAGCCATATTGCGCTGCGGCGCCATCGCGCAAAACTTCAATGCGCTCAATAGCGTTTGCTGGTATGGCGTTTAAATCTACCGACGAAGAGCCACGACCGGTTGAGCCATTTAAGTTAAGTAATGCATTACTGTGACGGCGTTTACCATTAACAAGTACTAGAGTGTGATCGGGTGCTAAACCACGAAGCTGTGCAGGGCGTACATGGTCGCTACCATCGGTAAGAGATGCCTGCGGAAAGTTAAAGCTTGGTAATAAGTTACTTAATAATGCATTTGTTTCGGTAAGGCCTGAACTTTTAAGTGCATCGGCGCCAATAATATCAATAGGCACCGCGCTATCTTCAACTGTACGACCTAAACGGCGAGAGCCAATAACGCTTATTTGTTCTATGTCTTTTTGTGCTTGTGGCTCTTGCTCTGCTGCATTAATTGAAAAACTACCTAATAAGGCTGCTGATACGCTTAACGCCAGCAGTTTTTGTGGTGCAGTTTGTTTTAATTTAAATAATGGTCTTTTATTCATGTTGTTTTTCCCTCAAACCCATTGAATTATTTTGTTGTTGTATAAGTAAATCTTTAGAACTTACCAAGGCTTTTATGTAAGCCTGTTTTTAACAAATTGCTTTGTTACTTAGAACATATACGGCATTAACAAACCGAGTCAATTGAATAACATTCAATTAAACTGAATGTTTTTATAATTACATTTTACTAATTCATATATTCAAAGTGATTTTAGTTATATAGAAATAGAGATGTGTAAGTTACTGATGGGAAATAAGTTATTTTAACAAAGGCAGGTTAACGTTTAATTAACTGGTAAGATGAGATGATAAGTTAAGGTAGTTATATGTAAAGGTGTATTTTTTATTGGCTTGGCAATTAATTAAGATCTGATTATAAATAAATTTTAAACATAAAAATAAAAAACGACCCATAAATGTTAATTAAATTAACATTTATGGGTCGTTAAAAAAATAAGTACGCTGAAATAGATGACTATATTTTAAACATAGAGGAAATTGCTTTTTTATAAAAAATTGATATAAAAATAAGCTAAAATTTTATCTTGCCAATTAGCATATCCTTAAACATGACCCAATCTCCCCACAAACTATAAAAAGGGTGTTTAAAAGTTGCAGGGCGGTTTTTCTCAAAAAAGAAGTGCCCAACCCAAGCAAATCCGTAACCAATAACAGGCAATAACCATAATAGGGTGTATTGCTGTTTTAATAGCGCAATTACGATAACGGCAAGTACAAGTACGCTGCCCACAAAGTGTAAACGGCGGCAGGTAACATTACGATGCTCTTTTAAATAATAAGGGTAAAATACTTTAAAGCTTTTAAACGTGTGTTCGTTTTTCATAATGTAGTCTTTTATTGTTATTAATTATAAACACCATTAAAGCCTAAGTTTACATTTGTTTACAGCAATAAATGTTACATAACGCATCTGAATAGACAAAAGCACTCAAAGTTAATAGCTTAAGGACACTATTTATAATAAAGAAGAACGGAACTCCTAATGTTTAAACATACTCTAGCATGTGCTCTACTTGTAGCACTTAGTGGCTGTTCAGAGCCAACCAATACGGTAACGCAAGAAGAAGTAAAACCACCTATGAAACAAGTTAACGCAGTTATATACCCAGAAACAAAAAAAGGTGACGTAGTAGATACCTATTTTGAAGAAACTATTGCAGACCCTTATCGCTGGCTAGAAGATGATATGAGCGAAGAGACCGCTGATTGGGTTAAAACGCAAAACAATTTAACGTTTTCTTATTTAGAGCAAATACCTTATCGCGATAAGTTAAAGCAACGCCTTGAAAAACTAATGAACTACGAGAAAATAGGCCCTCCTTTTACAGAAGGGGATTACACTTATTTTTACAAAAACGATGGTCTACAAAACCAATATGTTTTGTATCGCAGTAAAGATGGCGGCGACGTTGAAGTATTTTTAGATCCAAACAAATTTAGTGACGATGGTACGACGTCGATGTCGGGTTTATCGTTTTCAAAAGATGGCTCATTACTAGCGTATCAAATATCTGAAGGTGGCAGTGATTGGCGCAAAATTATTGTTATTGATACTCATACTAAAGAGCAAGTCGAAGAAGCACTTGTTGATGTTAAGTTTAGCGGCATAGAATGGCTAGGTAACGAGGGCTTTTATTATTCAAGTTACGAAAAACCTAAAGGTAGTGAGCTTTCGGCTAAAACTGATCAGCATAAAGCGTATTATCATAAGTTAGGAACAAAGCAATCTGCTGACATTGTGGTATTTGGTGAAACCAATGCGCAAAAACATCGTTATGTTGGCGCTGACGTAACCCATGATGGTCGTTACTTACTTATATCGGCAAGTACGTCTACCTCAGGCAATAAGCTGTTTATAAAAGACTTAACAAAAAAGAACAGCGAATTTTTAACGGTTGTTGATAATACTGATTCAGATGTATCAGTGATTGATAATGAAGGCAGCAAGCTGTTCATTGTTACTAACCTTAATGCGCCAAACAAAAAAGTAGTGACAGTAGATGCTGCCAATCCAACACCTGACAACTGGGTCGATTTAATTCCAGAGACAAAAAACGTATTAAACCTTACAAAAGGTGGCGATACCTTTTTTGCCAATTATATGGTTGATGCGATCTCGAAGGTTAAACAGTACAACAAAAAAGGTGAGTTAATTCGTGAAATTGTTTTACCAGCTGTAGGCACTGCACATGGCTTTGGTGGTAAAAAAGATCAAACAACGCTTTATTATTCATTCACTAATTACACAACACCGGGCACAACCTATACATTTGATGTATCAACTGGCGAGTCGGGTGTTTATCGTAAGTCGGCTATTGATTTTAATAGCGACGATTACACCTCTGAGCAGGTGTTTTACACATCAAAAGACGGCACTAAAATACCAATGGTAATTACCTACAAAAAAGGTATTAAACTTGATGGGTCAAACCCAACTATTTTATATGGTTACGGTGGTTTTAATGTAAGTTTAACGCCAAGTTTTAGCCCCGTTAATGCACTTTGGCTTGAGCAAGGCGGTGTGTATGCCGTTGCTAATATTCGTGGTGGCGGTGAATACGGTAAAGATTGGCATAATGCGGGCACAAAACTGCAAAAGCAAAATGTGTTTGATGACTTTATTGCTGCAGCAGAATATTTAAAAGATAAAAAATACACCTCTAAAAAGCGCTTAGCACTTCGTGGTGGCTCTAACGGAGGCTTACTAGTTGGCGCTGTAATGACGCAGCGCCCTGATTTATTTCAAGTGGCTCTACCTGCCGTAGGTGTACTTGATATGCTGCGCTATCATACATTTACTGCGGGTGCTGGCTGGGCATACGACTATGGCACCAGTGAGCAAAGTAAAGAGATGTTTGAATACATAAAGGGGTATTCACCACTTCATAATGTAAAAGCAGGTGTTGAGTACCCAGCTACAATGATCACAACGGGCG
This sequence comes from Pseudoalteromonas sp. MMG006, assembly GCF_018101025.1. Classification (NCBI taxonomy): domain Bacteria; kingdom Pseudomonadati; phylum Pseudomonadota; class Gammaproteobacteria; order Alteromonadales; family Pseudoalteromonadaceae; genus Pseudoalteromonas; species Pseudoalteromonas sp. MMG006. The sequence continues at coordinate 25,711 of NZ_JAGJEJ010000029.1, read as the reverse complement.
ATCATGATGACCGCGTTGTCCCATCGCATTCGTTTAAATTTGCCGCTGAGCTTCAAGCAAAGCAAACGGGGAGTAATCCAGCACTTATTCGTATAGAAACAAATGCAGGGCATGGCGCTGGTACGCCAACAAGTAAGGTAATTGAGCAATACGCTGATATATTTGGCTTTACGCTATATAACATGGGTATTGAGTCTTTTTAATGTTAGCTAGTTAGTTATACCAATCTGCTTATATATGGGGTCTATTTAACGTTAAGAAAATTACGCTAGAACTAGGCAAAAATTTTTGTATCTAGTTGTTCTAAATAAAAAATTTTTAACGACGTTATAGTGCAATTTAATTCGTTAAATTGATCAAAGATTTATGCAGGTTGGTATTATTGCATAGGTGAAAACAATCGTTGATACGTTTTATAAGCGTATTCGTCGCTCATTCCGCTCAAATAATCGCAAATAATACGCATGCCTTGGTTTTGCTTTTGCGCTTCTATGTATTGTGCTTGAGTTGTTTCGGGTAATAAACGCAGCGGGTCGCTTGCAAACGCAGTAAATAACTCTATTAGTAAATTTTGACCTTTAAACTCTATTTGCTGCATTTCGGGGTCGCGTATTAAGCGTTGAAACACAAAGTGTTTGAGTATTTGTAGCACTTGCTCGTACTGCGCGTTTAACTTTGCGGTGTATTTTAAAATAGGGCATTCAAATGCATCGTTTTGTATATCTAACTGTATATTAATAATAAAGGTATTAACCAGCTCGCCTATTGCATCTTTTCGTTCAAAGTCATTTTTTGAAAATAAACGCTGCGTGAGAGATTCAAGCATGGCGTTTAACCACTCATAATTAAGCGCATTTAAATGAGGACGCGCATGCGTTTGCCAATCATCTAATGTGAGTACGTGGGTTGCAATGGCATCTTCTAAGTCGTGTACGGCGTAGGCTATATCGTCGGCGTGTTCCATTATTGCGCTGTCGAGTGATTTATATGTTGTTTTAGCGCGGTATTTATCTATAGGTGCATTGTTACTTAAAAGCTGTTTATCGCTTTGGCTTAGCGGCGCTATGATCCAGTTAAATATAGCGCAATCATCGTTATACAATCCTTTGGCAGGTCGCCAATCATCCGCTTTAATAAATGCGCGTGTGTTATTTGCCTCTGGAATGGTGTGCCATAACTCGTTAATAAAAGCAGGGTATTTGATAAAACCAAGCAAAGTACGGCGTGTTAGGTTCATACCGTGCCCGTTCGAGTAGGGCTCAAGCTTTGCAACGATACGTAATGTTTGCGCATTGCCTTCAAAACCACCGTGATCTCGCATCATATAATTAAGGGCTATTTCGCCTCCGTGGCCGAATGGCGGGTGCCCTATATCGTGGGCTAAGCATAAGGTTTCAAGTAGCCCTGTTGAAGGAAAGTGCTCAAAATCACTGTGCTGTGCTCTTAAATGGCGCAGTATGCCGGTACCAATTTGCGATACCTCTAAAGAATGCGTTAAACGAGTGCGGTAAAAGTCGTTTAGGCCAATTCCCATAATTTGAGTTTTGGCTTGTAAGCGCCTAAATGCTGCAGCATGAATAATACGGGAACGATCTACCTGCCAGGGTGAGCGGTTATCGTTTGGGCGATGTTTATATTGTTCTATTATTCTACTTTGCCATTGTTTATGCATACAGCTTTACTCACAAAACGTTATTAAACACGGTATTGGCTCAGTATACCTTTGCAGTTATAAATTGCGAATGAACAAAGTACGCTATTCGCCTTTATAAAGTGGCTTAGGTATAATGCGCGTCCGTATGTATGTGTATCACCCATACATAAGCAGGGCGTGTTGATCTTTGTGGATTAAATTTGTTCGATCTAGGGACGATTTTATCGCGGCGAAAGATTTGTAACCTAGCGGACTCGATAACTGCTTCTGCGTTATTCTACTGGCTTACATCCATGTAAGAATAAGTAAAAATTGAGCAACAATGAGTTAATCGCCCCTAGGAAGAACCCTTTGGGCAGCGCATGTTTTGCATTTATGCTGCGTTATCGCCTATTTATGGGGAATAACCACACTACATAGGCTCTGCCTTGCCTAAATGCCAAACACACTGCTGCAAACTTAATCACTAAAGGTCAATACGCCCTAATATTAATAGAGAGAATAGATGTTAAAAACGATTTTTAAGCTTTTACTAACTGTATTTTTTGTTTGGGCTCTTGCTTACCCGTTTATACAAAGTGGTGACATTGATTTAGACGAGCAAACATCTGAACAACCTAAAAAAGTTAAGAAAATAGAAAAGCCACTTCATAACGTTAAACTGCCTAAGTTTTCGGAATTTTCCGACGTTAAAGAAAAAAAGCATGCCTTTTTTAGCTTTATTCGACCCCATGTAGATGCTGAAAATAAAAAAATATTACAGCAACGTGCAAAATTAGAAATTGTTCGTATGATGCTTGAAAATAACGAACCTCTTTTGAAAAAACAAAATAACGATGCGGCTCAAATATTAAAGTCGTATGGTTTACCACAAACGGTTAATACGCTTAATATTACACAAGCCTTACGCCGTGTGGATATTATTCCTAAAGAGCTTGCGCTAATGCAAGCAGCGAATGAATCGGCGTGGGGGACTTCACGATTTGCACGCATAGGCCTTAACTTTTTTGGCCAGTGGTGTTACTCAAAAGGCTGTGGCATGGTGCCAAAGCGCAGAAACACAGGGGCTGCACACGAAGTTGCTGCGTTTAAGTCGGTACGTGCTGCTGTTAGTGCATACTTTAAAAATATAAATACTCACAATGCTTATAAAGAGTTACGTGCCATACGTGCAAACTTACGTTTAGAGCAAAAGCCAATTTTGGCTACTGAGTTAACACGCGGTTTAATGTCGTACTCACAGCGTGGCGAAGCTTATATAGAAGAGCTAAACACAATGATTAACCAAAACAGAGCTTACTTTGATGAATAAAAGTATTATAAAAAGCACTAAAGCTATATCGCTATTATTGCTAAGTGCTGTCGCACTAAACGTTAACGGTAAAGAATTTGTTATGTCGTATGATGGATTTTACGATCGGTTAAAGGTGGTAAATAAAGGCGATTTTCAATATGCACGAGTCAACTTTTACATTAGCGATATTGCGACCAACGAAGCGTGCGCAATAAAAAGCGGCACAATTTTAACTGAAAACAACGAATACCCGCTTAACTTTACTGATAAAGCGCAATTACTTTTGCCGTTTGATAAACAGCTCGATACCGATAAAGCTGTTATTGTTGTAGAGCCGCAAAACCCAAATCATGATTGCCAACTTAAATTGCAAATAGAAGCAAATGAGCTTGAAGGGCTGACCCTTTCTAAGCAGTCCTTATATACCATTAATACAGAATTAGATGAGTTATTAACTGATTTATCAGGCTTTTTTGTAAGTAAGCTAATGTGGTTTTTACTGCCAGAGCAACAAGGTGTTGCAGTTACATTTAATGCACCAACAGAATTAGCTGACAAAAATATTAAGTGTGAAAAATCAGTTTGTTACTTTGCAGTTGAAGATGACTGGGAAGACGATGCAACCATACTAGGTAATATTAATAATGTAGTTAAAGTAACGCCTTGGATTGCAAAGTAAGTCTTTAACACTACATATAAAAAACGGCGCTTTTGCGCCGTTTTTTATTTTACTTTATTTTTATAACGCCTGCGTAGAATCTCGGTTAATAAGTGTTGGCTCAAATACTCGATTTATATATAAGTTTTTATACTGATACACATTTTGAAGTACCATTTTTGCTGCCATTTCTCCCATTTCTTCAACCGGGTTATCTATTGTGGTGAGAGTTGGATACAGGTAATTTGCAAAAATAACGTTATCAAAACCAATTACCGACAAGTCTTTGGGTAAATTAAAGCCATGTTCGCGGGCATACTTCATGGCACCTGACGCCATTTCATCATTAGCACATACTAAAGCGCTAAAGGGGAGTTGAGTGTTTAATAAGTGCTCAAGACCTTTGCTACCGCCAATTTCATTAAAGTCACCCTCGTAAAACAATGCATCGTTGAACGGAATGTTTTTTTCTAAAAGTGCCTTTTTATGTCCTTTTAAGCGGTTGCGAGCATCGGCTTTGACTTGAGGACCTGCAATATAGGCAATATTAGTATGACCTTGCTCTACTATAGATTTACTCGCTAAGTAGCCACCCAGTTCGTTATCAAGGCTAATACAGTTGTCTTTAAGCTCATCTAAGTAGCGGTTAATTAAGTAAATAGGCGTGCTGCCTTTACTGAGTTCAATAAGGTATTCGTCAGATACTGACTCTACATGTAATATAAGCGCATCGCACTTACGGCTAATTAAAAATTCAATACCGTCTTTTTCTTTATCGTCTTCACTGTGGCCGGTGGTAATAATGACGTGCTTTCCGGCAGCTCTAAGTGCAGATTCTATTCCTGCCATCATTTGCGCAAAGAAAGGGCCATGTAGTTCTGAAACCAAAATGCCCACACTATTAGTGCGATTAGAAGCAAGCGATTGCGCAATAGAATTAGGCTTGTAACCAAGCTGCTGCATAGCATCGAGTACTTTTTTAGTGGTTTTTTCACTTACGCGGGTATTTTTATTCATGACTCGTGAAACCGTCGCTAATGATACCCCTGCAAGTTCTGACACTTCATAAATTGTGGCCATGTTATTGTTAACTCACTTATATCCTTTATTTGGCGGCCAAATAATAGCGCACCCGTAAAATGTTAACTAGTACTAGTTTTCAGCGATGCCTGAATAGACTCGACCTGTGTGTTACTGAGCGTATATTTACGCATAACAAACGCTACAAATAACGAGCCAAAGGCTGGAAGCACGGTAAACGAAAGTAAAATACCATTTTGAGTATCAATGGTTTGTGTTACATCTGCCTGATAGCTGTAAAAAGACAGTAGCCATCCTGCAATTGCACCACCAACAGCAACGCCCATTTTTATAAAAAATATTACGCCGGAATACACTAAGCCTGTTATGCGTATTCCCGTTTTTTTATGCCCATAATCTATGGTGTCGGCCATTTTTGCCCATAATAAAGGCGTGGCCATGTCTAAAAAGAACTTCCATAAAATAAAGGCAGTAAATGCAAGTACTAAAGAGTCTTTACTAATAAAGTAACTAAACCCACAAATAGCAGCGGCAATGAGTTGTAAGCTAATATAAGCTTTTATTTTACAAAAACGTTTTGCCAGAGGTTGTGCTAATGCACAGCCAAGCATGCTAGCTGCAACACCTAAGGTCATAAAGAGGGTAATTAAGTCGTCGCGGCCTAAATAATATTTTACGTAGTAAACGGCAAGGGTAAGCCTTAACACTTGACCGGTTAGTAAAAAAAATGCGGCAAGGCACAGAGTACGCCACTGATCGTTTTTAACTAGTGCTTTAATACTTTTTATAAAAGGAATGTTCTGATCTTTTGGCTGCTGTATTCGCTCTTTAGTACCAAAAAAACACAGTAAAAAAAGTAAAAGGCCTAACACACTCATGGCGGTCATGGTGTATTGATAGCCTTTAGCCGCATCGCCTTGGCCAAAATAGTCAACCATTGGCATGGTGCAGCCTGCGACAATAACACCGCCTAACATGCCAAATACAAAACGATATGACTGAATTGTAACGCGCTCTTTTGCATCGCTTGTAAGTACACCGCCTAGGGCGCAATAAGGAATATTTATAGCGGTATATGCCACCATAAGTAACGTATAAGTTGTAAAAGCATAGATTATTTTATCATTGCCTTTTAAATCGGGAGTGGTAAACGCCAAAATACTAATAATGGCAAAAGGCAGGGCGAGCCATAATAAATAGGGACGAAAATGCCCCCATCGTGTATGCGTTTTGTCGGCAAGGTTACCCATAACGGGGTCGGTTACAGCATCAAAAATACGCACTGCTAAAAACATGGTGCCTACAAGCGCAGGCGAGAGCCCAACTACATCAGTGTAGTAGAGCATTAAAAACATCATAACCGTTTGAAAAATAATATTGCTGGCGGTGTCGCCAAGGCCATATGCTATTTTTTCTTTTACACTTACCATGTTGATTTTATCCCGCTTTATTTTTATTTTATCGATTAGAAATAAGTGATTTATAAGCGTGGCCACTTGCTTTAATAGTACGTTGTTGGGTTTCATAATCAACGTATACTATGCCAAAGCGTTTTAAATACCCTTCAGCCCATTCAAAATTATCCATTAAACTCCATGCAAAGTAACCAATAATTTTGACCCCTTGCTCGGTTGCATTATGAACAGCATTTAAATGCATGTTGTAGTAGCTAAGCCTGTCTTGATCGTTTACCACCCCATTATTTATGGTATCTGGCATGGCAGCACCATTTTCTGTTATATACATTGGTGGTAACGTGTACGTTTTATGTAAATCAACAAGTAATTCAGTGAATGATTGCGGGTAAATTTCCCAGCCCATATCAGTAAGCGGACCATTTGGTGCTATTGCTTCATATATTTGAGTAGGGTGTGCTTTATATACTTGGCGAGTATAAAAGTTAATGCCTAAATAATCGATAGACTGCGAAATTAATGCCATGTCACCTGGGTGTATCTCAGGTAAATGATCTTTAGGTAATTGGTTTATTATGTCTGGATATTCTCCATCCATAATCGGCTTCATGTACCACTGATTAAAATAGTCATCAGCGTATTTGGCACTGTCTATATCTGCTTGCGAGTCTGTAAGCGGGTAGGCTGGGGTAAAATTAAGCACTATGCCATTTTGTGTGCTAGGCGATGTTTTATTAAGTACTTTCATAGCTAAACCATGAGCAAGTAATAAATGATGTGCTGCTTTTTTACCGTATTGTTTACCTACTAAACCCGGTGCATGTATACCAATTTCGTAACCTAAAAAAGCACTACAAAATGGTTCATTTAATGTAGCGTACGAAAATACACGAGTTCCGAATGCGGTGGTAATTAACTCAACATATCGCTCAAATTCGTAAGCTGTTTGTCTGCTAAGCCAGCCACCTTCATCTTCTAGATGCTGTGGTAAGTCCCAATGGTAAAGCGTAACAAAAGCTTTTATGTTTCTGCGATTTAGTTCATCGAGTAAGTCAGTATAAAATTTAACGCCTTTTGGGTTAAGTTTGCCTGAGCGCGTAATAACTCGTGGCCACGATATTGAAAGCCTGTATGCATCTACGCCTAATGATTCGATTAAATCTATATCTTGTTGCCAATTGTTATAGTGATCGCAGGCTATATGACCATTCGAGTTGTCAGCTATTTTACCTTTCGTGTCACAAAATGTATCCCAAATACATGGTAAGCGGTGCTCATAACCTCCTTCTATTTGAAATGATGCGGTAGCGACACCATAAACAAATTCTTTTGTTAATAGAGGTGAATGAGATGGTAATGATATTTTTGTCATTAGTTACAAACCTTTTTGAGATCTAAATTGCACGCTTAGCGCTTTTATTTACTGCCTTACAGCGGGTAAAACACATTAATAAAATTAAAAGTTGTTGAAATATGTAACATGTTCGTATTTAATTGGCCGTGAAAGCGCTTACATTTTTAGGTTAATGTTAATTAATCTTCAGGTCAACTCTTTAATACTGTGCCCTGGCGGGGTTTTTATTAATAATGGACTGAAGATCAATTTATAATAATAAATTGCGGAGAGCACATGGCTAGTTCAGCACCACTGACATCACACACACAGTCGCAAAATTACCAAGATAAAAACTATGGTTTTGCACTTACTTCTTTAACCTCACTGTTTTTTATGTGGGGTTTTATTACCTGTTTAAATGATATTTTGATCCCGCATTTAAAAGCGGTTTTTGATTTAACGTATGTGCAAGCCATGCTTGTGCAATTTTGCTTTTTTGGCGCTTATTTTTTAATGTCTTTACCTAGTGGGTATATTGTTAAAAAGCTTGGTTATAAAAAAGGAATAGTAGTTGGACTGTTAATTGCGGCGTTAGGGTGCGTGCTTTTTTATCCCGCAGCCGCTATGCACAATTATCCGGTATTTTTGTTTGCCCTGTTTGTATTAGCAAGCGGCATAACATTACTGCAAGTATCTGCTAACCCTTACGTTAGTTTATTAGGCTCACCTAAAACAGCATCATCTCGTTTAACGCTTACACAAGCGTTTAACGCGCTAGGTACTACAGTTGCTCCAACGTTTGGTGCTTTCTTAATATTAGATTCGGCGTCTGAAGCTTTTTTAACGCCTGCGCAAAATGCAGAGTCGGTACAACTTCCTTATTTACTTTTAGCAGGCATGCTTATCTTATTAGCCGGTATTTTTGCATGGCTTAAATTGCCAGACATAATGAGTGAGCAAAAAGAAGCCGCTGAAAAATCAAATACCATTGAGGGCAGTGCATGGCAATACCGCCACCTTACGCTCGGTGCTGTGGGAATTTTTACGTATGTAGGTGCAGAGGTGGCGATTGGTAGCTTTTTAGTAAGTTTTTTAGCACTAGAAAATATTGCCGGTTTTAAAGAGCATGTTGCTGCTCATTACATTACTTATTATTTTGGTGGCGCTATGGTTGGGCGTTTTATTGGTGCTGCTGTAATGCAAAAATTACCCGCTGGTAAAGTACTTGGCTTTAACGCAACCATGGCTATTATTTTAGTGGTTATAGCTATGAGCACATCGGGCCAATTAGCCATGTGGTCAATACTATTGGTTGGCTTATTCAATTCTATTATGTTCCCCACTATTTTTAGTTTAGCGTTGAATGGGCTTGGTAAGCATACCGCGCAGGGCTCTGGTATTTTATGTTTGGCGATTGTAGGGGGGGCAATAGTGCCGCTTTTACAAGGTGCGCTTGCTGATAGTGTGGGTGTTCAACTTTCGTATGTTTTACCTATTTTATGTTACATATTTATCGTGTTTTATGGTTTAAGCGGAAGCAAACCAGTTCAAGCTCAGGAGACTCTATAATGAAAACCCCTTTTATACTAAATAAAATAGCACTTGCCACATTAATTGCATCACTAGGTAGTTTATCGGCTTGTTCAAATGACGCGACAACAACCCCTGAAACTAATAATGCGTTATCTAAAACAGAGCAAATTTGGCCAAAACTTAATATTGCCGTAAAGCAAGACCCAGCAATTGAAGCCAAAATAGCGGATTATTTAAAAACGATGACGCTTGAGCAAAAAGTAGCTCAAATGATTCAACCAGAAATTCGCGATATTACCGTTGAAGACATGCGCAAATACGGCTTTGGTTCATACCTTAACGGTGGTGGTGCATTTCCTAATGGCGACAAACATGCAACACCTATGGACTGGGTTGGATTGGCAGAGAGTTTTTACCAAGCCTCTGTAGATGACTCGCTTGATGGCACTAGTATTCCGACAATGTGGGGCACCGATGCTGTACATGGTCATAACAATGTTATTGGCGCGACCTTATTTCCGCATAACATTGGTTTAGGTGCGGCTAATAACCCTGAATTAATAGAGCAAATAGCATCTATCACCGCTGTAGAAGTAATGGCAACCGGTATTGATTGGGTTTTTGCTCCTACCGTTGCTGTTGTTCGTGATGATCGCTGGGGAAGAACGTACGAAGGATACTCTGAAGATCCTCAAATAGTACGTGATTACTCTGCTGCTATTGTAAATGGTTTACAAGGCAAAGCCGATGGCGACTTTTTAAGTGATAAGCGTGTAATTAGTACCGTTAAGCACTTTTTAGGTGATGGCGGTACAGTAGATGGCGATGACCAAGGTAATAATATCGACAGCGAACAAGATTTGTTTGATATACACGCCCAAGGTTACGTTGGTGGGTTATCGGCAGGTAGTCAATCTGTAATGGCGTCTTTTAATAGCTGGAACGGTGTTAAAAACCACGGTAATAAATACTTATTAACTGACGTTCTTAAAACGCGTATGGGTTTTGATGGCTTTGTTGTTGGTGACTGGAATGGCCATGGTCAAATTGAAGGCTGTACAAACGAAAGCTGTGCGCAAGCAGTTAATGCAGGGCTTGATATTTTTATGGTACCAACAGGTGCTTGGAAGCCTTTGTACGAGAACACAATTGCACAAGTTAAATCTGGCGAAATCAGTATGTCGCGCATTGATGATGCGGTAGCAAGGATTTTACGCGTTAAATTACGCGCAGGTTTATTTGATAAGCCAAGCCCTGCTAAGCGTCAGTTTTCGGGTAAAACAGAGTTAATTGGTGCACAGGAGCATCGTGAAGTTGCTCGTCAAGCGGTCCGTGAGTCGTTGGTATTACTCAAAAATAAAAACAATATTTTACCACTTGCTGCCAACCAAACTGTACTCGTTGCAGGCGATGGTGCCGATAACATAGGCAAGCAGTCGGGCGGGTGGAGTATTACTTGGCAAGGGACTAATAATAAAAATGCTGATTTCCCTGGTGCAACGTCAATTTACAAAGGACTTGAAGAGCAAATTTCAGCCGCTGGTGGTAAAGCGATATTAAGTGCTGATGGTACGTTTGAGCAACGTCCAGATGTTGCCATTGTTGTATTTGGCGAAGAGCCATACGCCGAAGGGCATGGCGATAGAGATAATTTAGAATTTGAACGCGGTAATAAAAAATCTTTAGCACTTTTAAAGTCATTAAAAGCAAAAGGGATCCCAGTTGTTTCTGTATTTATATCGGGGCGCCCTATGTGGGTTAATAGTGAGCTAAATGCGTCTGATGCGTTTGTCGCCGCCTGGTTACCAGGTACCGAGGGCGCAGGCATTGCTGATGTAATATTAAAAGCTAAAGATGGGGCGACCCAACATAACTTTAAAGGTAAGTTGTCATTTTCTTGGCCTAAATCGGCTGTGCAAAGCACCGTTAATAAAGGTGATGAAGATTACAGCCCATTATTACCGTATGGCTTTGGTTTAACATATGGTGATAAAAATGTACTGGCTGATAACCTAGATGAGGACTCTAAATTAGACAACTCTGCACTTACCAGGATGGACATTTTAGTGGGTGCGCCAATAGCTCCATGGAGATTACTACTTAAATCGGGCGATGAACTTTTAGATGTATCGAGCAGCACACACGAGTTTGGCGCAATCAAATACCGGACTGAAGATAAAACAGTCCAAGAGGATGCACGTCAATTTAACTTTAGTGGTACTGAAAAAGCCAGTGCAGAAATAGTGACTAGTTTTGCAGAAGACACTATTGCCTACTTAGAAGCCGATGCGGTTATCAGCTTTGATATAAAATTAAATGAGGCTCTAACTGGCCCTGTTGATTTAGCAATGTCATGTTCAGGTGCATGTGGCGCAAGCATTGATTTAGCAAAAATAGTAGACAAAACTGTTATTAATAAATGGCAATCAGTTTCTGTCGATTTAGGTTGTTATGCTGATAAGGGTGTTAACTTTGCAAGCCTAACCAGCCCATTTAGCTTACATAGCAACGCTAAGGCTTCGGTATCAGTTGCGAATATACAGTTTGTGCCTAATAAAGCTAATGGCGCAACACTCTCTTGTAAGTAATTAGAGCCCTAAAATATAAAACTAGATTGTGTGTTTTAGCCCTTCAACTGAAGGGCTTTTTTTATGCGATTGATAAATTTAAGAGGCGATAATTTAGTTTTGTAATAACAACTGTCTTTCATCTAGGGTAACAACTTTATCTCTGCCTGTTTCTTTAGCGAGGTAGAGTCGTTTATCCGCTAATGAGAGCAAATCCTTTATGCTCATTCTGCCGTTCATTGTAGAGCTTACACCAGCACTAACAGAAAGGTTTATATAAGCGCCTTGATAATAAAAAGGGTGCTGGGATATATTTTCACGTAAATACTCTGCAGATTCCCTTGCTGCACTTAAGGTGTAGTCAGGCAGTAGAATTGCAAATTCTTCCCCGCCTATTCTTGCGCTAATGCCTGCGTTCATAAATTGTTCTTTAATATTTTGGGCGATCCATTTAATTGCATGATCACCTGTATCGTGACCATATTCATCATTCACGCGTTTAAAAAAATCAATATCTAAAATAATTATACTTACGCTCTTGCCCTTATTACTTAGATGATTAAGCGACTCTTTGGCTTTGTTAAAAAAACCTCGCCTATTGAAAAGCTGGGTTAGGGAGTCAGTATTAGCTAGGTTTGAAAGCGTGTATTCAGTGTTTGAAAATAGCAAAAATGGAAGGAGAAGTGCACTCAGGGTTGCTAATATTAAATGACTGATGAGGATTGTTTGTAAGGGAGCGGTTATATCAACCATGTTTCTACTAAGAACGGGTATTGATAGCACTGCTACTTGTAAAATCATAACTACGCTGTGCACTAAAAAACTAATAGTTAGTGCCTTTTTGTGGATTTTAGCGACAAAACTCATGCTTTTAATTAAATAACCGGAGTAAATAAATAGACCCGCAATAATTAAGCTCGTCAGCATTTTTGCAGCATCATAGGGATAGATGGCCAATAAAAAAAATGCAGAAAATCCTAAAATACAGTACAAGGGCATTAAGCTGATATTTTGTGTATTTTTATATTTAATCAACCCAATAATTATTAGCAATGGACTTAAAATAATAAAAATATTAGCTAAATAGCGAGTTACAAAAGGAATATCTATATAAATTCGAATACTCGCAAGTACTTCTGCAGTCGCAAAAGAAAAGCAAGCTAGGCTAAATAATAAAAATGCGGATTGGTCTTTATATTTATAAACAGATAAAAAGAATATACCTATTATGACGTTAAGGATAAAAGAGAGGCAAATCACAGTAGGGAGATGTAACACGTTTAGCTCTCTTTATAGGTAAGGGGTACTAATGTTATTGTCACCTAATTATTATGTATTAACTAAAAAAGGTCAATAAGGGTAAAAGTACTGCTTTGTTAAATCGCCATACTAACCTTTTGTATATTAACGTTCGCTAAACCAAACTCTCAAAAGCCGATTTTATATCGGTATGATGAAAACGATAATGATGTTCTTGAAGCTTAGTAGGCTTTACAAACTGACCTGTTGTGAGCAAATCAGACATTTCACCCATTAACGTTTTAAGCACAAAGGCGGGCATAGGCATAAATGCCGGGCGTGATAGAGCTTCTCCTAAGCATCTGCTGAACTGAGCGTTGCTAACAGGGTTGGGAGCTGTTGCGTTTACAGGGCCAGATACTTCTTTGTGCTTAATTATAAACAGTATAAGTTGCGTCATATCATCGATGTGTATCCACGACATGCCCTGCTCACCGCTTGCGATAGGGCCGCCTAAACATAATTTAAAGGCTGGCAACATTTTGGCAAGTGCTCCTCCTTTTTTTGATAACACAATACCAGTTCTTAATAAGCACACACGAGTTTGGTCTGATTGAGCTGCAAGCGCTGCGTTTTCCCAATCTTTGCATAAGGTGTGTGCAAACTCGCTATGGGGTTCATTAAAATTTTCGTCGATAACTTTATTGCCTTGACGGCCATAATAGCCTATAGCGCTGCCAGATATAAAAGTATGTGGCGGGGTAGAGCATCCTTTAATTGCGCTTGAAATTTGCTCTGTGATAATAAGGCGGCTATTTCGAATTATTTGTTTTTGCTTATTGCTCCAGCGCTTATTAACTATGGGCTCGCCCGCAAGATTTATTACAACATCAACGGTATTAAAGTCGACCTCGTTAATATCACTTACTGCGTTTACTTTATGGCTTAACAGTACATTTGCTTTGGTAGGATTACGGCTAAGCACGGTCACCGTGTTGTGATGCAGTAAAAAAGGGCATAAATGTTTGCCTATTAGCCCTGTAGCGCCGGTAATAAATATATGCATTATTAATCCTTAAATTAAATGTGAGTAAGTAACCTAAACACTTGTTATTAAACATACCTCAAAAACTTTAAGTGTTAACAGCAATGAATTTAATTTCTAAAGGCCTGCTTTTTAGATGCAAACTTGCTTTGTTTTAAATAAAGTTTACAGCCAAATAAAGCAAGCTTACTGTTATTATGGCTCAATATTTTAATAAACCTATTAACCGTTTAGTAGATTAATTAGTGCTCGCAAGCACACAGCTTTGCAAATTTATACGTAAAGCTCACTTTTATGATCACTTGGTAAATATTTCATTTAATTGGCTTTTGCCTTACACTAAAGCCTTATTTTTAATAAAAGGATTAATAAATTGGCAAGTTTAACTGGCGTAAATAAAAGCTTGATAGTTTTTGCAGCCTTAGTAGTCGTACTTGCAGGGATTAAATCAGCAAGCGTAATTATTATTCCCTTTATTTTAGCGGCATTCATTGCCATTGTTTGTAATCCATTAATTAAATTTTTTGCACGTTACGGCATACCTAAAAGTATAGCAGTAATGCTGGTTGTACTTATTATAGTTGGTTTAGGTGTTAGTTTGGGTGGCCTTGTTGGGCAATCAGTTAATGACTTTTCGCAGCAATTACCTCAATACAAAGCAAAGCTTCAAGAAGATTTTGTATGGTTAGTAGACTTAGCTTCGCAGTACAATATTTTAATTAACAAAGATCAAATTATTTCAATGTTCGACCCAGGTAAAATGGTTGATGTAGCTACTAATATGCTCACTGGTTTAGGTGGCGTAATGGCTAATATGTTTTTGATTATATTAACCGTTGTTTTTATGTTGTTTGAAGGGCCAATGCTGCGAAACAAAATTCATGCGGCACTTAAAGACCCTGACAACAAAATGAAGCAGATTGACCGCTTTTTAGAATCTATAAACTCATACTTGGCTATCAAAACACTTGTCAGCTTGGGCACGGGGACTATAGCTGCGTTTTATTTATGGATTTTAGATGTAGATTACTTTGTATTGTGGGGTGTATTAGCATTTATGTTCAATTACATCCCTAATATAGGTTCTATTATTGCTGCGGTGCCAGCCGTATTGCTTGCCTTAATAACGCAAGGTCCTTTAGTTGCTGGGCTTGTTGGAGCAGGCTACTTAACTATAAATACTGTTATGGGTAATATCATAGAGCCTAAATTTATGGGTAAGGGACTTGGGCTTTCTACTTTAGTGGTGTTTTTATCATTAATATTTTGGGGCTGGTTGCTGGGCACTGTAGGTATGTTGCTATCAGTGCCACTAACAATGATTGTTAAAATTGCATTAGAAGCAAGTGAAGAAGGTAAGTGGGTCGCCACCATGTTAGGCAGTGGCGAAAAAATAGAGCGAGATTGAGTCAGCTAATTTACTAGTTTACTGGCGTTTTTAAAATGTCAGTAAACTGATGTGTTAATTGAATTTCACACTGCTTGTAGCTCATAGCTGCTGTTGTAGCATTAGGAAGTTTTAGCAAATAGCGCCATTGGCAGCTGCTTTCAATATATTTTTCGTGGTCAATAATACTTCTTTTAAATAAAGGTAACACTTGGGTATTTCCTGTGGAGTCCTCTATTTGTCCTAGCTCATAATTACGTTTTTGTATCCAAGTGCCTTGTACTTGCTTTGCTCTTTCAAGTTCACTATCAAGGCACTGAATGTATCGCTTAGCTTCGTCAGTCCTTGCGTTTGCTGCTAATGTACAGGTGTCGTCAGCAAAGCTGTATTGGCTTGCAAGTAACAGCACACTTGCTGCTAATTTAGTAAAAGCATTATTTTTTGTCATTGTAATTAAACTCTAAAATAAATTGCGCACCGCCTAATGTATCAGACTTAGTAATAGTAAGCGTGCCGTGATACGACTTAACTAAATCAGATACAATTGCCATGCCTACACCGTGTCCACTTTCGTATGTATCAAGGCGAGTACCTCGTGTAAGAAGCGATTCCCGTTTATCTTCAGGCACACCTGGACCATCATCACTTATACCAATACAAAGCGTTTTAGCTTGAATCACTTGGACTTCTACCTGTGAACGACATGCTTTACACGCGTTATCAATTAAGTTACCAAGTAACTCCATTAAATCGGTTTGATCACCCAAAAAGTAGTCTTTTTCAGTCACAGTGCAGTTAAATATAATATCTTTATCACGATAAACCTTGGCCATGGCATTTAAAATAGAATCAACCACAGGCTTAACCGGTGTTTGTTTTTTCCATGTGTCAGATGCGCCAGTGGCAGCACGTTTCAACTGATGCTCGATCATCACATTAATGCGGTCTAATTGTTCTTGTGCGTCGGCATCGTTTGCAAGCGGGCTTGATTTAAGCACTGCAAGTGGTGTTTTAAGTGCATGTGCAAGGTCACTTAATGACGCTCTGTAGCGTTCTTTTTGGCGCTGTTGTGACTCAAGTAATAAATTAAGGTCTGACTTTATTGTTTGCAGTTCAACAGGGTAGAGCCCTTTAATTTCTTGGATATCGCCCGATTCAATTGCTTTTATCTCTTTATCGAGGCGTTGCAGCGGCCGTGCACTCCAAATAAATCCAATCGCCATAAGCCCAGCGATTGCAATACCCATAATGAACATCCAATCAACCAAGGTTTGTTTGAAACCATCCATTAACCTAAGCAGAGCGTCATTTCGTTTTACTAATATAAAGCGGGCTTGTTCAGATTGGTCAATGTTATTAAGAATGACAGTAAGACTCAGTTGCCAATACACTGTATTTTTATATTCAACGCGGCGAAAATCAGCGGCACCTGCCTTAGTCTCTATTTGCTGGGGAACAAAGTTAACATTAACCGCCGACTCAGAGTGCCAAATAGGATCGTTGTCGCGGTAAATCATGGCGTAGGTATCTGAATTTAATCTGTTGAGTTCTGGCGCGAGAATAGTGCTTGGCATAATAATACCATGCTCTGTAAAGTCCACTTCAGAGATTAAAGAGTAGAGCTGTGCTTCGAGGGTTTTTTCTGTCGCATCAACTAATGAAGCGTAATACGCTTTACCAATTGAGTAAAATAATATGGGCAGTGCGACTAATAAAACAAAGACAAGGATAAATCCTTGCCTTATTTTAAGCGATATTTGAGGTGCTACCACTGACTTTTAAGCCTGTAACCACGCCCGCGTAGTGTTTCTACTGGGTTTAATGTGCCTTCAGGGTCAAGTTTTTTACGTAAGCGAAGTACAAACACTTCAATTACATTCGAATCAAGATCGAAATCTTGGTCGTATATGTGTTCAGTAAGCTCTGATTTAGAAATCACTTTTTGAGGGTTAACCATTAAGTATTCAAGTACTTTGTACTCGTACGCTGTTAGGCTGAGCTCTTTATCATCAACCCATACTTGCTGAGAGCGTGTATGAATTTTGATAGGTCCAGCAGTCATTTCTGGGTTTGCTTTACCTGCACTTCGACGAATTAAGGCATTACAACGTGCTATTAATTCTTCTACATGAAATGGCTTAGTTAAGTAATCATCTGCACCTGCATCTAATCCTTCTACTTTATCTTGCCAACGGTCACGCGCTGTTAATATTAAAATAGGGATTGTTATGCCTTGTGCACGTGCTTTATTAATTAACTCAATACCGTCTATTTTAGGTAATCCTAAATCAACTACGGCCATATCAAGCGGGTATTCTGTAATGTGGAAAAGACCTGCTTCACCATCGTGGCATAAATCCACACTATAGCGCTCTTTTTCCAGTGCGTTACGTAGGTTATCTGCTAAATGTAAATCGTCTTCTATAACTAAAATTCGCATTTGTTAATCCTTTTTCACTTCGCCGGTTTTTTTATTTATATGTAAATCAACGACGTGGCCGTCAGATTTGAGTATTCGTACGGTATAAAAATCTGTTTTATCGGTAATTTTAAGGGTTTTACCGTCTATGGATTGTTTAGCAAGTATTACAGCTTTCTTTTTGCTTACCTCAGCTTTTGCTGTTTTTGTACTCGTTGTAGCTGCTTGAGCAAAATTAGCAAAGCTAATACAAGCAATTAAACTTAGGCTTAATAATACGCGCATGACGGAAACTCCTAGACCAGACCCACCTAGTTTAATTAACTAAGTTACTAAAATTCAAGTAAAAACGTTTAATTTAGTTTTACTTATACAATTTTAATTAAAATCCTGTGAACAAACCCTGAATTGTAAGATAGCAACTGACCTCAGGGCATATCACAATTAAGCGGGTAACACTTTTTTAAATGGTTTAACTACTGAATTATCATAGACACCACCAGCAACGTATGGGTCAGCAGCAGCCCACTCACGAGCTTCTTCTAAAGATCCAAATTCTGCAATAACTAAAGAACCTGTAAAACCAGCATCTTGTGGGTCTTCGCTATCAATTGCAGGTAAAGGACCTGCTGTAAATAAACGGTTTTGTTCGTCAAGCTCATGTAAGCGCGCTAAATGGGCAGGACGAGCTGCTTTTCTAAGCTCTAGGCTGTTTTCAACGTCAGTTGAGTAAATCATGTACAACATAATAAATCTCATAATTTTGTTAAATTTGTTTAATCAAATAATACCACAGCGTTGATAGTTGGTGAATTAAAAGCGTATTTACACAGGTTTACACCAAGAATTATTTTTTACGCTGCAATTGCTTGAAAAGCGCGGTGTAACACTGGTAGAGTCGCTTGGATAACATAAATAATAACAAGGTTAACGCATGAGCGAAAATAGAGAGCACTTTAGTTCCCGCCTCGGATTCATATTAGCAGCTGCAGGGTCTGCAGTTGGCATAGGTAATTTAGTTGGTTTTCCTGTTTCTGCAACAAAAAATGGTGGCGGCGCATTTTTACTCGTCTACGCTCTGTTTGTCGCATTTATCTGTTTACCAGTGATGATGGCCGAAATGGCAATGGGGCGTAAAGCGCAAAAAGATCCTTTAGGCGCTTACAAAGCTTTGGCTGATAATGATAAAAAATGGAAAATTGCAGGTTTTTTAGCCGTGTTAACTCCATTTATGATTGCTGTATTTTATATGGTTATTACTGTTTGGATTTTTGGTTACTTAAGTCAAACAGCTATGGGCAATTTAGATGCACTTGCCGACCCTAGTCATTTTGGCAGTTTTATAAATAGTTATACTGTATTTGGTTACATGGCTGTTGTTGTTGTTATCGTTAACCTAATTTTACTTGGGGGTGTTAAGCAAGGTATTGAAAAAGCGGCTAAGTTTTTAATGCCTGCGCTTTTTGTAATGCTTTTAGCGCTTGTTGCCTACGTATTAACGCTTGATAACGCGATGGCCGGTGTTAAGTATTATATAATTCCTGACTTTTCTAAAATGAGTGCCAGCGTGTTAAATGGAGCTCTAAGCCAAGCGTTTTTCTCATTGTCGTTAGGTATGGGTATTTTAATGACTTATGCATCTTACATATCTAAAAAAGATGACATAGTTGGCAGTGCTAAAATGGTTGCCATTACCGATTCGTTAGTTGCATTTGTTGCAGGCTTAATGGTGTTACCTGCAATCTTTAGTTTTGACCCAAATACAGACCCAGCTGCACTTTCAGACTCATCTGTTTCAATGATTTTTGTATATTTACCAAAAATATTATTAGCGCTGCAAAATGATATTGGCTACTTTGGTGCATCAGCCGTCGCATTTTCGTTTTTCTTGTTAGTCTTTTTTGCAGCAATTACATCGCTGGTTTCTATTGTAGAAGTACCTACAGCAACACTGAGCGACCGCAAAGGTATTAGCCGTAAAAAAGCACTGGGCATTTTAACGTTAGCAACAGGTGTGCTAACCGTTTTATGTACTATGTCGTTTGGTATGGTAGATAGTTTAACGTCGCTTACTAGTTATGGCAGTGGTAATAAAAGCTTCTTTGATATTGTGTATGACGTATTTTACGACACTATTTTACCGTTTAATGGCTTAATGGTTTGTCTGTTTGTAATGTATCGCTGGAAAAAGGTGCGTTTAACGCAAGAGCTAAGCCAAGGCTCGCCGAAATATGCAGGTAGTTTTACAGAAAAATACGTTAACTTTTCACTCTCAACGTTCATACCGGTTATTTTGCTATTAATATTTATTAATACCGTAGCCACAAAGTTTTTTGATTTTAAGTTATTTGGCTTTTAATCTAAACTGCATTTTAAACACGATTAGCCGCGTTATTTAACGCGGCTTTTTTGTTTAACTAAGTGCACCAGAGTTTAAGTAGCTGCCAATTCCAAGGGTAAACATCCAAATACCCCACAAGCTATGTTCAATAACACACACAAACGTTGAGCGGCTTTGTGCATAGGTATACGAAAAGAGTAACCCGCCTAAAAATGCTACTCCTACCGCAATCCAATTTGCATACACTAAATGCGCAAGCGCAAACACAGTGGCACTAACAATTATACGAATACCTTTTTTTGGCATAATGCGTTTATAGCGATGGAAAAAGTAGGTTCTAAATATTAGTTCTTGCGGTAATACTGAAAGCAGCGGATACAACACAATTAAAAGTAGCCAGTCGTTAAAAGAGTTTAGGGGCAAGGTAAACCAGTTTCCTTGGTGGATAATGCCGTAAAACATACCCGAGAACAGGGCGCCTAAAAAAAAGAAGCTAAATATACGCCTTTTAACAGCAGAGAACTGCCCAAGGCTTGTGAGTCTAAAGCGTTTAAAGTGCGGATCGCTAAGCAGCAACATACAACAAACACTCATTAAAATTATTAACGCGGGAATAAGCCAGTTAGCTAAATAATCGCGTAACGAAAAACCTATTAAAGGCAACGTTATAAAAATGAGGGTAAATTCAAACCAGCGGTATTGATTGGCGTTCAAGGTCGTCTCTGATTGCGTTTTTTTACAAACTAACAAGCAAAGACGACATTTTTATGACGATAGAAACTTACTTAGCAGGTTCTTCTTCGTCTGGTAGGTATTTGTATAAAGCAATAATAGTGGCAAAAATACTCACAAACGTAATGCCCATCAAGCCAAACACTTTAAAGTTAACCCAAAAATCGAGTGAAAAGTTATAAGCAATGTAAATATTGAGCACCGCAATACCGGCTGTTATGGCAACCCACATTAAATTAAGTTTGTTCCATAGAGGCTCTGGCACTTTAATTTCTAGTTTTGAATCGTTCGCGTTTTCGAGTATTGAGCTTAATGCTTTTTTAACCAGGTTTTTATTAAGTACATAACGGCTCACAAGTAAGGTTAAGCTTAAACCGGCGTAAATTATTGTGGCTTTCCATTTTATATACTGCTCATCATGAAAAACTAAAGTGAGCGTACCAAATACAGCAGCAATACCAAAAAATATCCACTGGCGGGTAGGAACGTTACCGTGTTTAAAGTAGCTATAGGCAACTTGGATAAGTGTGGTTGCCATTAAAAGGCCCGTTGCCCAGTAAATATCAACCAATTTAAATACCGCAAAGAATAATATGAGCGGAATGTATTCAATTAATGCGTGCATATACTACCTAAATTATACAAAAAGAAGTCAGGGAAGTTTTTACCACATAACACCAAGCAACTACAAGGTTGACTTGTTGCCCTGTAAGCCTTAGCCTGCGTGGCTTTATTAATTCATCATCATATTCTTACGCTTAACAAACCCTGAGTAAGCGTGCATTTAGGAGCCTAAAATGAACAAAGCCGATCTTGTTGCCCAAATAGCTAAAAGCAGTGACCTTACAAAAAAAGATACCCAAGCTGCACTTGCAAGCTTGCAAAAAGTGATAATTAAATCGCTTTCTGAAGGCGACCAAGTGCAAATTAATGGTTTTGGTACGTTTGCGTTAAGTTACTATCCAGCGCGGACAGGGCGTAATCCGCAGACAGGCGAAGCTATAGAAATAGAAGGCGCTAATAAAGCTGTATTCAAACCTGCTAAAGCATTAAAAGATTTACTTTGAATAGGTTTACTTAGTTCTTTTCGGGGCTAGTAAATATAAAATTATGGGTTTTGCCCATCACGCCAACAAGTTGTGCGTCTACAAGAATAAACATAATGCCAAGCATAAGTGGTAGGCGCTGGACTTGCTCATGGGAAAAGCAAAGCTTCGGTATTTTAATCATTGAGTATCAGAGCTTTGTTGTATTTGGTTTATGTAGATTATTCATAACTTCTAAATGATTTACATGGCTTTAGTCATGTTATTTATTAATATTTATATTTTTCAATGGTTTAAAATTGGCATTCCTTATGCTTTTTATAACGTGATTCGAACACTTTATTAAATGTTATAAGGAGATCTAAATGACTACATTACAAACCAGCACGCGCTTAGAAGGCAAAAAAATTGCTATTTTAGCCACCGATGGCTTTGAGCAAAGTGAGCTATTATCTCCACGAGATGCTTTGTTAAATGCAGGTGCGGATATTGATATAGTATCTATTAAAGAAGGTCAAATCACCGGTTGGGACGAAGACAAGTGGGGCGATAAAGTAAGTGTTGATAAATTTATAACCGATGCAACTGCCAGCGACTACGACGCCTTAATGCTACCTGGTGGCTTATTTAATCCGGATTCTCTTCGCCAAGATAAACATGCAAAAGCATTCATTGACGGTTTTTTTGGCGCAGAAAAAAATAAACCCGTAGCTGCTATTTGTCATGCCCCTTGGTTACTTGCCGAGATAAATAAATTACGCGACCGCACAGTTACTTCATTTCCAAGTATTAAAAGCGATTTAATTAACGC
Organism: Pseudoalteromonas sp. MMG006; assembly: GCF_018101025.1. Classification (NCBI taxonomy): domain Bacteria; kingdom Pseudomonadati; phylum Pseudomonadota; class Gammaproteobacteria; order Alteromonadales; family Pseudoalteromonadaceae; genus Pseudoalteromonas; species Pseudoalteromonas sp. MMG006. Next base: position 3,193 of record NZ_JAGJEJ010000029.1, on the reverse strand, counting down.
TGGCGCAAACTGGGTAGACAAAGAAGTAAGTGTTGATCGAGGCTTAGTAACAAGTAGAAGCCCTGCAGATCTAGAGGCGTTTAACGCTAAATTTATAGAAGAAATTCTTGAAGGTAAACATGACGCTAAGTAATTATGGCATTTAAGGAAAATAAAGATGCTAATAAAGTGATTCTATAAAATTGGGGTCACTTCTACTCGCCTACTTTAGCCTGATTTCAATATTGGTATTGTATTCAGGCTTCTTTACTTCGGCTATACAGTTTAAATCTAAAATAATAGTTCGAACTCAGCGCGTGGAGCACAGTGTTCATGTAATACCAATTTTTAGGTTGTAAAACACTGCTAAAATTGAATGTTTCAGCTTGGGCGCCTTTTTGAACAGAGTCTGGCTTACGCTTATTTATTAGCTTTTTGAACCGAGTAAATGTAATGCCTAACTGGTTGATACCAAATATTTTTGTTTTTTCACTAACACGAGAAGTGAAATCTGGTTTGACGTCGATAAATGGCCATAAAGAATGCATTTACACTACTATATTTGCATATAAAAAACCCCAGTAATTGTACAGTCCAATTACTGGGGTCACTTCATTCATAGATCTTTAGTGTGATTACAGATTATCTAAGAAACGTTCTGCATCAAGGGCTGCCATACAGCCTGTACCCGCTGATGTGATTGCTTGACGGTAAATATGGTCAGACACATCACCCGCAGCAAAAACGCCTGCTACGCTTGTTTGAGTAGCGTTACCGTTAAGGCCAGACTCAACAACTAAATAGCCGTCTTTCATCTCTAGTTGGCCTTCAAACATATCTGTGTTCGGTTTATGGCCAATAGCAATAAATACACCTGCTAAATCAAGCTCTTCAGTAGCGTCTGAGTGTGCATCTTTGATACGCACGCCAGTTACACCCATTTGATCGCCAAGTACTTCATCTAAAGTACGGTTGTAGTGTAATACTACGTTACCATTTTGTGCTTTTTCAGCTAAACGGTCAGCAAGGATTTTTTCACTGCGGAAACTATCGCGACGGTGAATAACATGAACTTCATCAGCAATGTTAGATAAATAAAGCGCTTCTTCAACCGCTGTATTACCACCGCCTACTACAGCCACTTTTTGACCTTTATAGAAAAAGCCATCACACGTAGCACAAGCCGAAACACCACGACCTTGGAAATTAGTTTCAGACTCTAAACCTAAATACTTAGCAGACGCGCCAGTTGCAATAATAAGTGCGTCACATGTGTAAGTGCCTTGATCGCCAGTAAGCGTGAAAGGGCGTTTAGATACATCAACTTTATTAATGTGATCAAAAACAATTTCAGTTTCAAAGCGTTCAGCGTGCTCTTTCATACGATCCATTAACGCTGGACCTGTTAGGCCGTGTGCATCGCCAGGCCAGTTCTCAACTTCGGTAGTCGTTGTTAATTGACCACCTTGTTGAATACCTGTAATTAAAACAGGGTTTAAATTTGCACGGGCTGCGTACACTGCGGCTGTGTAACCAGCAGGGCCAGAACCTAAAATAAGTAACTTACAATGTTTTGCTTCAGTCATGATCTTTTCCTAAACGTTTAATTCTGAACTTAATGGCTTCGATTCTAAGAAAAACAAGGCACAAGTAAACAAATTCTGTGATTATTTTTTTCAGCAAATCTAAAAGCTGTGCAGTATTGTGTACTAGTACTATGTGCTTTTACAGTTAATACGTTAAAGTAGCTCAATAAATAGACTAACAGGCAACAAAACAGCGTTAATTCATGACCACCTTGAATTTTTTTGTTATGTTTTACCTAATTTTATTTGTCACTGATAGATTATGTGACCTAAGCGAATAGGCAACTATGTTATTTTGGCAGGAAAAACCCGCATTTGGGTTGACTTCAAAAGACGTTAACGTCTTAACCAATGCGCAAGATTACCGCACGCAATTGCTACGTTTAATTGCTAATGCAAAAAAACGAATTTACATTACAGCGTTGTACCTACAAGACGACGAAGCAGGGCGCGAAATTTTAGAAGCGCTTCATCGCGTGTCATTAGCAAACCCTGCACTTGAAATAAAAGTGCTGGTAGATTTTCATCGCGCGCAACGCGGCCTTATTGGCGCCGAAAAATCAGACGGTAACGCAAGTTTATATTGTGACTTTTTAGAAAAATTTAAATCAAACGTACAAGTTTACGGTGTACCCGTAAAAGCTAAAGAGCTCTTTGGTGTACTACACTTAAAAGGTTTTGTGATTGACGATACCTTACTTTACAGCGGTGCAAGCTTAAATAATGTGTATTTGCAATATAACGAGCGCTACAGGCTCGACCGCTACTTTTTAGTGACACAAAGCGAGCTGTGTGACTCTGTAGTCGATTTTATTGAGTCTCAGCTGCTTAGCTCTGTTGCCGTACCAAGAATCGACTCACGTCCACTTAAACGCTTAACTGACTTTAAGCTTGAACAAAAGCAATTAATGCGCGATTTAAAATCAGCCAGTTATAAATCGGCAGAGCAGAAAAATACGCAGCCGTTAGGTGTGCGTTTGTTTTTAGGGCTAGGTCGGCGTAACAACGAGTTAAACCGCATTATAAAAGCGTTGTTTGATACTACAGAGCAAGAGCTGGTTCTTTACACGCCATATTTTAATTTTCCGGCACCGTTAATGCGCTCTTTGCGCCGGTTATTAAAACAAGGTAAACACGTAACTATTGTTGTAGGCGATAAAACAGCAAATGACTTTTATTTACCGCCAAGCGAGCCATTTAGCAAAATTGGTGCATTGCCGTATTTATACGAAACCATATTGCACAAGTTTGTAAAATCGCAAAAACGTCATATCGATAACGGTAATTTAAATGTGTACTTGTGGAAAGATGAAAGCAATTCGTTTCATTTAAAAGGTATTTGCTCTGACCGCACTAAGCATTTATTAAGCGGCCATAACTTAAACCCTCGTGCGTGGGGTCTTGATATTGAAAACGGTATTTTAATTGATGATGCTGAGCAAACAATCATGCCAGCAATAGATACCGAAAAGCAGGAAATACTAAAACATTGTCGCCGTTTAACAGGCCCTAATGATTTAGAAACAATGGACGATTACCCGCAGCCAGTTAAAAAACTACTTGGCCAGGCTAAACGTGTAAAAGTCGATTTTATAATTAAGCGTTTTATATAAATTAATTCATAAAAT